>NIUZ01000124.1 GCA_002254285.1 Bacteroidetes bacterium 4572_112
GTATTGTATGTAATTATTTTTCTTTTATCATTCAAGATTGAACCATTAATCGCTGTGATAGATGTATTATTGTTTTCATTTGGTGTAACTCTCTTAATACTAGCAATAGATACTAATAGTGTAAATAGTCTTTTCATTGTGTAAGGTTTAGTGTTAATTAATTACTGTGTTTTATGATGTTCCAAATTTAGTAAAAATAAGCTTTGAGTAAATTATTTTGTTTTAAAGTTTTGAAATAAATGAAAAATGGCGATAAATACAATTGTTTATCACCATTTAAAAATAAAGTTTTATAAAGAGATTATTTTCTTTCTCTCTTTACAATCTCTTCTATATCATCAATACATGAGCCACAAGCGGTGCCTGCTGAAGTGATATCCATAATGTCTTGTACGTTTACCGCTCCTTTATTTTTTACTGCGTCTACTATTTCGTGCTCAGTAACTTGATTGCAATTGCAAATAATGTTATCTTACATATTTCTATTTAATTTTCTATATTTAATATTGTAAAAATAGGTCTTATTATTCTAAATGATTATTATAATATTATAATTTTTATCATATTATTATTTACCAATTATTTCAGCAATTCTAACTCCATCCACAGCTGCCGAAACTATTCCTCCAGCATAGCCAGCACCTTCGCCAGCAGGGTAGAGACCTTTAATTTGAACGTGCTCTAGTGTTTCTTTATCTCTAGGGATTCGCAGTGGTGATGATGTGCGACTTTCTGCACCAATTATTACAGCATCATTAGTAAGGTAGCCTTGCATTTTTTTATCAAAAGCTTTAAATCCCTCTTGCAGTCTGTGGCGTAAATGCTGGGGAAGCCATTTGTGCATTGGCGATGAAATAATACCCGGATGATATGATGTTGATGGTAGATTACTTGATTTTCGACCTTTTACAAAATCAACCAATCTTTGTGCAGGAGCAATTTGTCCTTCGCCACCTTTTTCAAAAGTAAGTTCTTCAAAATATTCTTGAAATTTGATTCCAGCCATTATTCCATATTCTTCAAAATCTTGCAAATCTTCCAAGCGAATTTCAACCACCATTCCTGAGTTTGCATATTTTGAATTTCTGCTTGATGGCGACATGCCATTTACCACCAACTGATTGTCAGCTGTAGCAGCAGGTACTATAAAACCACCGGGGCACATGCAGAAAGAATAAACACCTCTGTCGTTTATCTGAGTTACTAAACTATAGGCTGCGGCAGGCAAATAATCATCGCGCAACTCGCAGTGGTACTGAATGCTATCGATAGTTTCTTGAGGGTGCTCTACTCGCACACCCATGGCAAAAGGCTTGGCCTCAAGCTCAATTCCTTGCTTATTTAATTGCTCGTATATGTCTCTGGCAGAATGACCTGTGGCAAGGATTACTTTCTTTGCCACAAATTCTTTTCCTTGGGCTTTTACGCCTTTTATTTTGTTGTTTTCAATAATAAACTCATCTACTCGGGTATTGAAATGAACTTCGCCACCATTGCTGATTATTGTTTCTCTAATATTCTGTATTATGCCTGGTAACTTGTTTGTTCCAATATGTGGGTGTGCATCTACGCCAATATTTTGCTCAGCACCATGGTGAATAAGCATATCTAATACCGTGCGTACATTTCCTCTTTTCTTGCTACGAGTATATAACTTGCCATCCGAAAAAGTTCCAGCACCACCTTCTCCAAAAGCGTAATTGCTATCAGGATTGATGATACTTTCTCTATTAATTTTTGCAATATCGAGTCTTCGCTCTTTTACAGCATTACCACGCTCAATTATTATTGGCTTATAGTTAAGTTCAATAAGTCTTAGCGCAGCAAAAAGTCCCGCAGGACCACTTCCTACTATTATTACAGCTTCGGATTTTGAAACATCTTTAAACTGTGGTTCAAAAACCTCTTCATTAGCCTCTTCGTTAACATAAGCGCGAACATATACATTCATTCTTACGCTTCTATTACGAGCATCTATTGATTTTTTAAGTACTTTTAAATCGGTTAGCTCATCAGCATTGATTCGTAATTTACCAATGGTTTTTTTACGAATAGCATCAATGTCTGCAGCCTCTTTTGGACTTAGTAATAACGAAAGTTCTTTTTGCATAATTATTTTATTTATAGGGTGCAAAAATAACCATTAATAACTCAGTATTAAGAATTAATTAAGCTCACATTTCACTATTAACTATTAAAAATCTCCCAAGCTTTATCAGCCTGTAATTCCAACATATACATCCCATTTTCAGTTTCAGCACCTTGTGCATCTGCACGTTTTAAGAACTCACTTTGCTCAGGGTTATAAATCAGGTCGAAAGCAAGTTGTACTCTAGTTATTGCATTATATGGAATATCGGGGCATTCGTCCACATTTGGCCACATACCCACAGGTGTTGTATTAATAATTACACTGGTATCACTTATAATATCTTCGTTAATTTCTTTCCAATCAACATCATATTTGCCTCGTGGATTTCTAGCATAAATAGTATAATCCAAAGATAGCTCGTCCAATGCTGCAGCCACAGCTTTTGACGCACCACCATTACCAAGAATTATCACTTTATAATAGTCCATAATCATTACCGAAAGAAATGCTTCCAGGAAACCTTCTTTATCAGTATTATAACCAATTAATTTACCGTTTTCTACCTTTATGCAATTACAGGCGTCAGTATCTTTTACACTTTCGTCAAGCTCATCAAGAAAAGGGATTACACTTTCTTTATAAGGTAAAGTTATGTTCAAACCCTCAATCTCAGGATTGCTTTGCAATAGAGTTTTTATGTCCTCAATTTTCTCAAGCTCATAAAGGTCGTATGTGCAATCTGTAATATTTTCGTCCTTG
Source organism: Bacteroidetes bacterium 4572_112 (assembly GCA_002254285.1). GTDB lineage: Bacteria > Bacteroidota > Bacteroidia > Bacteroidales > UBA1556 > UBA6267. The sequence continues at coordinate 2,852 of NIUZ01000124.1, forward strand.
AATTTAGTCTCAAAATATTTCTTTGAAAACGAATGCTTCAAAGTTTTTCCTATTAGTCCGTATTTTTTCATTGTAGTTATTTTTATTATCCTTTATCCTTCCGATTACTATCGGGGTCCTATATCCCTGCCGGCAGGCAGGCTTTATCCTCTTACTTAAGATATATTTTATTAAAAAATTCAAAATGCCAAGCGATACTTTCTTTCCAATACATTCGGTTATGTCTGCCAGGAGAGCTAAAGTAAAAAGCTTTTATATATAATGAGTCACATTTTTCTTTGAAAGCTTTATTAGCCTCATAAAGATGATCTTTGTTTCCGCAATCAAATATGATTGGCTTATTCTCAAATTTTATATTGTCCAATAAGTTTATTGCAGAATTATTATCAAATACATCTTTATTAGTATCATATTCACCAAGGCAATTGCTAAGGCTACTATATTTTAATCCTGAGGCATTTAGATCAAGAACTCCGCTAGTACTTCCTGCAGAAGCAAAAAGTTGAGGATGTCGTAGAAATAAATACATTGCGCCATGTCCGCCCATACTTAGGCCGGTAATGAAAACACCATTTGTATCAATGCTAAAGTTTTCTTTCAAATAGGGTAGGTAATCTTTTATGAAAAAGCTCTCAAATTGGGATTCTTTTTTCTTAGGACTATTCAAATACCAACTTTCTTTACCTCCATCGGGGCAAACAATTATACAATTGTATTTGTTTGCAAGCTGTTGCAAATTCGTAACATTATTCCATTGCTTATAATCACCACCATAGCCGTGTAGCATTATTACAATTGGCGTTTTCTGTATTGTAAAAGTCTGCCTTTGCTTTGGATAAAACACATATGAAGTGTCAGCATTAGCCAAATATTTTGTTTTTACAATAAATATATCCTGTGCTTGGACAAAGAAATTACTTATTAATAAAGCTAGTGTAAAAAATGTAATTGTGATATGTTTCATTCTAATTGAATGTTTGATTGTGTTTGTTTTAAGACGAACTAGGTGGCACTAACTCTATTTGCCATAAAATAGAATAAGCGTGGTAGCCATCGTCTAATGTGCACCATAATAAGCTCTTTGCCTCCAACAAGGATTTCCTTCTTCTCTTTCAATATTCCTTTGATTATGATTTCTGAAGCTCTTTCAACTCCCATGCTATTAGCCTGTCCTTCGTCAAGTATGCCATGCTTTGTGCCATCTTTTGTAAGTGCGTTATTAGATATAGATGTGTTTATTCTGCCAGGAATTATCATACTCACTTTTATATTATTGCTTACATTTTCGGCTCTTAGACTTTCAAAAAAACCATGCAAAGCTTGCTTAGAAGCACTATATGCTGAGCGAAGAGGAAATCCAAACTTGCCAACAACACTACTTACTGCACAAATATGACCACTCTGCTGCTTTATCATAATCGGAAGTACAGCTTTTGTAAGCGCTACAGTACCAAAAAAATTGGTTTCCATAATGCGTCTGTCAATATCAATACTTGTTTCAGAAACCAATGATCGCTGACTTATTCCGCCATTATTTATTAAGAAATCAATTCGGTTAAATTTTTGCAGAACTTCTGCAATAAAATTGTGTGTATTATCCATTTTCTCCAAATCTAAAGGAAGGATAAGATAATTATTGTCAATAGCATTTGCAGCTTTAACAACCTCTTTAAGTTTATCTTCGTTTCGTGACGATAGAATTACTTTTCCACCATTTTTCAAAACAAATAAAGCTATTCCTTTTCCAATTCCAGAGCTAGCTCCGGTAATCCACCATACTGTGTTCTTTATTGATTTCATAACTACAAATATAGATATTTATATAGATTGTTTGCTTGCAATTTTTAATTTGTTTTAAGCTTAATAAATAGCTACAAAAGAGAAACACACTTTAAATTTATTTTTAAAGTGTGTTTTATAATCTTATTGAATAAAATGTTTTCTAACAAAAATGAACAGCTCCAGTAGAGTGATCATATACTGCTCCAGCAATAATTATTTTGCCTTCTTCTTCAAGATTTCGGAGAATTGGACTTTGATTGCGGATATCATTGATTGATTGCTCAACATTTTTATATGAAACAAGGTCTACAAATTTAAGATTCTTGGCAGTACGCTCAAATCCTTCTTCTGTTTTTACTCTTTCTGCGGCCAATTGTATATGTCGTAATGATGGGCTTAGGTTATCAAGCACAACATTATCAATAGCACCTTTTACAGCTCCACATGATGTGTGACCAAGTACTAAAACTAATTTTGAGCCACTAACGGCACAAGCATATTCCATGCTTCCCAATATATCCTGATTGATAATATTACCTGCAATACGTGCAATAAATAAATCGCCAATTCCTTGGTCAAAAAGTATTGATGGCTCTACTCTAGAGTCGATACAACCAAGTACAATTGCAAAAGGGTGCTGAGAGTCAATAGTCTCTCGAATATGCCATTCGTGCTCACGCTCAATCATGTCCTTTTGTACAAAACGATCATTTCCTTCTTTCATCATTTGTAAGGCCATATCAGGTGTAATAGTAGAGAGCAACTCTTTACTTTTTACTTGTTTACTTAATTCTTGTGTGTTTGGCATATATTTGTGTTTTATATTTAACTATTTTGTTTTGCGAATATACTAATATTTATTAGGATATAATTGGCTTAAATATTATTTTTAAGCCAATTTTCGCATTGATTTATTGCCAAACAGTTTTCCTCAGGAACAAGGTCTGGCACAATACTAATATGACGGAACATATCCTCTGCTTGGCCATATAAGCCAGTAAGCACAATAGAAGTTCCTTTTTGTTTAAGATCCAATAAAGTGTCTTCCATTGCATAAAGTCCACTTTGATCAACATAAGGTACTTTATCCATTCTTATTATCACCACCTTGGCATCTGGTATAGATTTCATAATATCTTGAAATCCTGCAGCAGCACCAAAAAATAAAGGTCCATTGATATGCTTAATAAAAATTTGTAATGAAGAAAGAACCATTCCTACTGCCACAGCAATAAGCAAGTCAACAAAGACTGTAAGTAATAGAACCAATACCATTATTACAGCATCACTTTTAGGGATGCTACGCATATGCTTAATTCCTTTATAATCAATAATGCCAATTCCTACTGTAATAAGTATTCCTGCGAGTACAGCATTTGGTACGTGACCAACTAAAGTGCCCAATCCCAATAGAATAGCTAATAATAATATACCAGCCATAACACCAGAAAGTCTATTCTTTCCGCCAGAATTTATATTAATTACAGTACGCATTGTAGCTCCAGCTCCAGGAAGTCCACCTAATAAACCAGCACCAATATTACCAATTCCTTGGCCAATAAGTTCTCTGTTACTATCGTGTTTTTCTTTAGTCATATTGTCGGCTACAACAGATGTTAGTAGCGAGTCTATTGCTCCTAAAGCAGCAAGTGTAATAGCGTATTCAAATGCTTTTACAATCATACTAAAGTCGGAGAATACTGTTATGAATTCTAAATGTAATTTAGGTAAACCTGTTGGCAATGGACCGTCAGAGATTATTCTAGTAAATAAACTAGGGTCTATAATAAAACGCATTATTTTTGAGGTGGCTAATAATAAATGTCAAGAACGAGCCTGCCTGGCTACGCAGTCAGACAGGGCTTGCGAAGTCTTTTATTTTCAGGAGTTTACTTTTCGCCTGCCTGTTGGCAGACAGGTAAATGACTAAAATAAAATACGAGTATAACGAAGTTATTGGCTTTTATTATTACCACTATTAATTAGTGGCAATACCCTTTTTAAACTTAGTAGTTTTAATAAGTTCACCATCTTTATTAAATTCGAGCCATTTGCCGCTTTTTAGTCCGTTTTTAAACGATCCTTGTAATTTTATTTTTCCATTATCAAAATACTCTTTAAATTCTCCAATCTTAATATCATTTTTATATAATTTTACGCTACGTAATGTGTCGTTAGCATGATATGTATATTGATTTCCATCAAAAATGCCATTTGAATAATTGTATTGAGCAATTAGTTTCTTTTCTGTATTATACCATTTTGCAACGCCATCTTTTAAGCCATTTTTGTAATTACTTTCTTCTTGAATTCCGCCTCTTTCGTAGTAAATTATTTTTTCGCCATCGAGCGAACCATTTTTATAATTCTCAATTAGTTTTGGTTTACCACCAATAGCAAAAACTATCTTTTTCCCCGAAAGGCTATCATTTTTATATTGCGCCTGCTCAACAATATATCCTCTTTTACTAATTTTTAAATACAATCCATCTTTTTGTCCTTTATTGTAATATTCTACAATATGAATCTGACCAGTTTCAAAAAAAGTAGTCCAGTTTCCTGTCTTTAAATTATTTTTGTAATACCCTGATACTGACATCTTCCCTTGTTTTTCGGTATGGAGTCCATCAGGTATTGTATCTGTGTTAGCATTTGTTTCTTGCGCATTTATAAATAAGGTGCTAAATAAAAATACAATCGCCAAAAAACCACAACGCAAATTGAACACTACGACTATTTGGCTGCTTATTTCCATGCGCTTAGTCGTATTAATACCATATTAATTGACTTTAGTCGTGAT
>NIUZ01000125.1 GCA_002254285.1 Bacteroidetes bacterium 4572_112
CATATAGCAATAAAAACATTTACATAGAAATACATAAATTGCAAAGCATAATAAATTATTATCATAAAAATTAAGAGTAATGAAAAAATCACTAAAAGGAACAGAAACAGAAAAGAATTTATTAAAGTCATTTGCAGGCGAAAGTCAAGCAAGAAATAGATATGAATTCTTTTCTAAAGCAGCAAAAAAGGAAGGCTACGAGCAAATTTCAAGAATATTTCAAGAAACAGCAAATCAGGAAAAAGAACATGCTAAACGTTTCTTTAAATTTTTAGAAGGAGGAGATGCGGAAATAACAGCTACATATCCTACTGGAATAATAGGAACAACAAAAGATAATTTAAAAGCAGCTGCTGAAGGCGAAAATGAAGAATGGACAGATTTATACCCACAATTTGCTAAAATAGCCGAAGAGGAAGGCTTCACTTCTATTGCAACAGCTTTTAAGATGATAGCAAAAGTAGAAGCCGAACATGAAAGAATTTATTTAAAATTGCTTCAAAATATTAGTGAGGATAAAGTGTTTATGAAGAAGGGAAAAGTATGGTGGAAGTGCATAAATTGTGGTTACGTATACCAAAGCGAAAAAGCTCTTGATATATGCCCTGCTTGTCTTCATCCAATAGCATATATGCAATTAAGAGAAGAAAACATATAAATTGAATAATATCATTTCTTAGGGTCGATTAGCCATTTCTTTGTTTATATTAACCGAAAAAGTACCAGTAGTATTAATCGAAAAGTACCCAGTTATTGTAACAACAATACAACTAATTGGGACTATCATAAAAAGTGTGTAAATAGTAAAGTTATTCTGGGAGATTAGTGTTTACGTGATTTATTCGTACATTTATGATAATATTGGATGATATTATAATATGGTAATAGGCGATAAACTCACAAAGCTAAACAGTTCAAATCATGATATTATTATGGAGTTGACAAATCACTTCTTTTATGGCATTATGAAAGATAAAGCATAAGGATTATGAACTGTAAGAAAATCACAACGATATTACTTCTTACTTTTTCAATAATTGTGGTAAAAGCGCAAGTTGATACAGTAAAGAAATCACCCCATACGTTTGAATTTGACGGACAGGCATCTATCTACACCAGCTACAGTCCCGATAATAATTTGGATATGTTTATTGGTGGCAGATATTTACCTAAATTGAGCTATGGCTACACCTTTCAAAACCAAACCTTACTCGACTTTGAGGTCTCAGCCAATATATATGGTTCTAATTTATTTCATCCATTCGACAGTTCACAAACCGAAGGAGATATAAAGCCATATCGTGCTTGGGGAAGGCACACTGGCAAACAGTATGAAGTAAGAGTTGGCTTGCAGAAAATTGATTTTGGAACAGCCATGATGCTACGTTCTTTACAATGGTTTGATGAAATAGACCCACGTGATCCATTAAAATTTACTACAGGTGTTTATGGTGTTTTAGGGCGATACTACTTTTTAAACAATGCAAATATTTGGGCTTGGGTACTGTATGGCAACGAAAATCCAAGAGGTTTTGAAGTTTTAACAAACAAAGCAGAGATACCTGAATTTGGGGGTAGAATACAATACCCTATTCCGAGAGGAGAGATTGCAGCAACATATCATCATAGAAATACAAGCTCAGAAGGTTTTTTTGGTTTTCCATCGTACGATAATATTCCAGAAAACAGATATGCTCTGGATGGCAAATGGGATGTTGAAGTCGGCTTATGGTTTGAAGCTGCTTATATCAGTAAAACAAAAAATGTTGGAATGCTAACTAATCAGACATATTTAACTCTTGGTACTGATTATACTTTTGGAATAGGGAGCGGATTAAATGTAACCATAGAACATTTGGTATCAAGCCACGACGAAAAAGCATTTGACTTTGAGAATAACTCAAACGTAACTGCTACATCAATTGCTTACCCTTTAGGTTTTTTCGATAACATAAATGCTATGGCATATTATTCATGGAAATCCGAAGAGGTCTCTTTCTTTATCAATTACGAACATCAATTTAAAAAATTAGTAGGCTATGTAATGGCTTATTACAATCAGGGTACTCAATCAGGTATTGGGACTCAATATGAAAATTCTTTCTCTGGACCAGGAGTTCGATTAATGCTAGTTTATAATCATTAAAAAATCAAATCATGTCAGAAAAAATCATCACAACAGAAAAATTATTTAAGAGATACCCTGTAGGAGATGGCGAGTTTACCGCATTGAATGATATCAATTTAACATTCGACAAGGGTGAATTTTCAGGCATAATTGGTCCCAGTGGTTCAGGTAAAACCACCCTATTAAATATTCTTGGTTCGTTAGATTCACCCACCGAAGGAAGGGCTACCGTTTTAGGTCATCCTATATCAAGTCTCTCACATAAAGAAGCTGCTCAATTACGAAATAAGCATATTGGCTTCATTTTTCAAGTATATAATTTATTACCTGTGTACACGGTATTTGAAAATGTTGAATTTGCTTTACTTCTTCAAAACCGTTCGGCAAGTGAAAGGAAAAAAGAGGTTATGCAAGCTTTAGAGTGGGTAGGCTTAGAAAATATGGCAAACAAGAAACCCTCAAAGTTATCCGGTGGCGAAGGACAACGTGTAGCCATAGCACGTGCTATGGTTAAACGTCCTGACTTGGTACTTGCCGATGAACCTACAGCTAACCTCGATGCTAAAAATGCTCATGCTATTCTTCAAACCATGAAGAAATTAAATGAAGAGCTTAACACTACTTTCATATTCGCTACACATGATGAGAAAGTTATGGGTTACTTAAATCGTCTTATTCATTTAGAAGACGGGAAAGTAGCAAAAGATGAAATAGTAACAGCAAAAACCGTATAACTATGAAACTGGCATTTCATTTAGCATATAAAAACCTCATGGGAGCTGGTTTAAGAACATGGCTCAACGCAGGAGTGCTGTCGTTTGCCTTTGTAGTAATTATTTTCTATAACGCTTTAATAGACGGGTGGAACCAACAAGCCAAAATAGATGGTATAAACTGGCAATATGGATATGGGCATTTAGTCAATGATAATTATGATGCTTATGATGCATTCTCCATTAAAGATGGTCATGGAGAATTGCCTGAATCGAAACAAAAAAACTTAACTCCAATTTTAATTCAACAAGGGAATTTATATCCCAATGGTAGAATGATGTCTATTCTTATTAAGGGGATTGACCCAAATCAAGGAATTTTACTATTACCAACCCAGCTGTTAAACGATAGCAAAGCTGAAATTCCGGTAATTATTGGTAAGCGTATGTCTGAATCGGCAAAAGTTAAAACAGGCGATGAATTTCTTTTGCGATGGAGAGATAAGAATGGTACATATGATGCTGCAACAGTAACAGTTGCTGGTGTTTTTGAAACCAATGTTCCCTTTGTTGACAGTAGACAAATTTGGATGTCGATTGATAAACTTCGTAAATTAACTTTGCTACACAATAAAACAACATATTTTGTGGCTAATGAACAATATAAATACGAATCAGCTCCTGGCTGGCGATTTGAAGACCAAGAGTATTTGATGCGTGAACAAACAAGATTAATTAATGCCAAAAAAGTTGGTGGTAGTATTTTTTATGTATTGCTAATGACACTTAGTTTACTTGCGATATTCGACACTCAAGTGCTTTCAATTTTCAGAAGACAAAAAGAAATTGGTACATACATTGCTTTGGGAATGACCCGTTGGCAGGTAGTTCGCATTTTTACCGCCGAAGGTGCAATGTATAGTGTATTTGCAACTGTATTAGGAGCTATTTATGGCATACCTTTAATGTGGTATTTATCCATAACAGGAATCTCCTTTGGTGCAGACGGAGGAGAAATGGGAGTTATCATATCCGAAACATTGTATCCGGTTTATGGTATGGGGCTAATATTCGGAACAATACTTCTTGTTATTTTATCGGCAACTATTGTAAGTTTTTTACCAGCTCGAAAAATTGCCCGTATGAATCCTGTTGAAGCATTAAAAGGAAAAATATCATGATAAAATTTATATTTAAAGCAATTTTAAGAGACAAGAACAGAAGTCTCCTTCCTGTAATAGTAGTAGCTATTGGTGTATTTCTCACCATTGCTCTTAGTGGGTATATAAGCGGTATGTTGGGCGATATAGTCGAACAAACTGCACGTTTTCAAACAGGTCATGTAAAGGTGATATCAAAGGCTTACGCCGAAAATATTGACCAGTTACCAAACGACCTTGCCTTATTAGGCATAGCGAAATTACACGAAGAACTAAATGCTGACTACCCTGATTATACATGGGTAAACCGTATCAAATTTGGAGGAATCATTGATGTTCCCGGCGAGAATGACGTATCGAAAGGACAGGGACCCGCAATGGGAATAGCAATAGAGATATTTTCTAAAAACAGTGGTGAAGTTAAACGTTTGAATCTTGTTAACTCTTTATTAAGCGGAAAGATTCCTGTAAAAAGTGGTGAAGTTCTTTTAGGTTACGAATTTGCTGATAAATTACATGTGAAAGTTGGAGATGAATTAACCTTTATGGGTAATACCATGAATGGAAGTATAGCTTTTGCTGTATTTACAGTAAGCGGGACCATTCGCTTTGGCAATACTGCAATGGATAAAGGAACAATTCTAATTGACTTTACCGATGCGCAGCAAATTCTTGATATGGAAGATGGTACTGGTGAGATATTAGGCTTTTACAAAGACGAAATATTTTTGCAAGACCATGCACTTAAAACAGCAAAATCTTTCAATGCTAAATATGCTAATACCACCGATGAATTTGCTCCAATAATGAAAACTTTAGGAGAGCAGAACTCCATGGGTAGATACCTCAATATAATAGATTCTATAACAAACATGTTTGTTTTTATTTTTATTATAATTATGTCCATTGTATTATGGAATACTGGATTGATTGGTGGTTTGCGAAGGTATCAGGAGTTTGGTATACGATTGGCACTTGGAGAAGAAAAAGGACACATTTATAAAACCATGATATACGAAGCTGTTCTTATTGGTGTAATAGGTTCTGTTATTGGTACCATATTAGGAATTATAGTTACTATATTAATGCAAACATACGGAATTAACATTAGTGGAATGCTGAAGAATGCAACCATGATGGTACCAACTGTATTAAAATCTAAATTCACACCTCAATTATTATACATTGGTTTTATTCCTGGGGTAGCTGCTATGGTTATAGGCAATATGCTTGCCGGAATTGGTATTTACAAACGAGAAACAGCAACACTATTTAAAGAACTAGAAGTTTAATAATTGTTCTTAAAACTAAATTACAATGAAATACTTAATGATAATAATACTATCCGCATTAAGCATAACACAGCTACAGGCACAAAATGCTATTGCAATAATCAATAAGGTGGATGCTAACATGAATTCCAATACAAATATCACCAAATCGGATATGATTATTCATGGTCGTAGAAAAAGTCGTACAGTAACTTCCATAGTATATTCAAAAGGGAAAAACAATTCATTCTCTGAATACCTTGCTCCCGCACGAGAAAAAGGAACGAAGATGCTTAAATCAGATGGTTACTTATGGATATATTCACCATCTACAGATCGTACCATTCAACTTTCGGGTCATATGTTAAAGCAATCCTTAATGGGTTCAGACCTTTCGTACGAAGATATGATGGAAAATCGCAAGCTCATGGATATGTACGATGCTGAAATAATAGGAGAAGATAGCATTGAAGGAAGAGAAGTAGTAGTAATACTGTTGAAAGCAAAAGTTGATGATGCTATCTATGATAGTCGTAAAACATGGATAGACGCAGA
>NIUZ01000126.1 GCA_002254285.1 Bacteroidetes bacterium 4572_112
TTAGATTTATTTAAAGTTGTAGTCAGGAAATTATTTGGTATATTTTTAAATAATATATCAGAAGAAGGTATATCAAAAATAGTTGGAGCAGTAATCTACATTCCTGAATTACAAAAAGGAACATATACTGATAAAAAAGGTGACTTTAAATTAGAAAATCTTCCCAAAGGTGATTTCACAATTAAAGTATCTTATATAGGCTATAAAACTTACATTGAGAGGATTGCAATTAGTAATGACAATAAAATAAAGCTCAACATTGCACTCCAAGAAATTTATTATCAAGCAAATGAAGCTATTGTTACAGCTGCTGGTTATACATCACAACATCATTATGCAATAAAGGTTGAAAGCATTAGTGCTGATAATTTAGAAACTAACGCCAATATAAATATAATGGACAAAATGGATAAAATTCCTGGTCTGAATATGATATCGCAAGGTCCTGGTATTAGCACGCCTAACATTCGCGGGCTAAGTCTGAGCAATGTACTTGTGCTCACTGATGGTTTTAGGATGAATAATTTCCAATTTTCGGAGCATCATCCATATTTAGTTAGCAACTACGGAGTGGAGAATGTGGAACTAATAAAAGGTCCAGCTTCATTACTTTACGGTGCTGATGCTGTTGGTGGCGTTCTGAATTTCATCAGTGAGAAACCAGCTCCAGTGGATAAATTACAAGCTGACTTCAATAGTGTTTATTTTTCTAACACCAATGGCTTTCAGACTAATATTGGTATAAAAGCCCATGGACAGAAATGGTTTTGGGGTGCTAGAGCAGGAATACAACAGCATAAGGATTTTGCTCAAGGCGGTGGTGAAGCTGTTGTAAACAGTCGCTTTGGCGATAAAGATTTTAGCTTTAATACTGGTATAAATAGCAAACTTGGTAGCTATAAGCTTACTTATATTTATAAAAGTTCGCAAATAGGTATTGCCAACGATATGTCAAAGGCATTGGTTGATAATAATGAATATTCGCATGAGCATTTTTATCAGAATTTGGATTTCAATATGATAAAAAGTCAGAATAGAATTTATTTAGGGAAAACTAAGCTACAAGCAAACTTCTCATATCAGAACAATCGCAGAAGACTATTTACCAAAGATATACACGCAGTGGATATGACATTGCAAGCTTTTAGTTACGAACTAAAAGCTAGTCGTACCCTTCACGAAATATCAAAAAAGAATGATAGCCTTTTAATTCAGTAGAACATGGTGGTAATCGTAATATTGATACTACATACAATAATATGAGCTATACCCTAGGAAGTACATATGAGCTTAGCAAACATATATTCCTAAGAGCAAATATAGCATCAGCATTCCGTACTGCAAATATTGCTGAGCTTACTCAAGACGGAATTCACGAAAGTAGATACGAGAGAGGAAATCCAAACCTTAAGAGCCAGAAAAGTAACGAAATAGATTTTGGATTCCATTATCATAATGCCAAATTCTCTTTTGATATAGCTACTTTCTATAATAAAATAGATAATTATATATTCCTTTCACCAACAACAGATACCATTGCCACAGGGCAGAAAATATATAAATATGGACAAACAAACTCCACTCTATATGGTTTCGAAACAGGACTAAATTATGTACCAATAAAGCAAATTGAGCTTCATGGAAATTATGCTTATACAATTGGCAAACAACATAATGGCGACTATTTACCATTTATTCCACAAAACAAAATCAATGCCTCAGTAAAGTATAAATTGCTACATTTGGCACATACAAAAGGTCTATTTATTGAAGTTGGTGGCACTTACGCTTTTTCTAAAGATGATATATCACCATTTGAGGAAGAGAGCGATTCATATTTTCTACTAAACACATCCATTGCAAGCACATTTTTAATAGGAAATCAGAAAATAAAAATTGGCATATTCGCAACTAACATACTTGATACCAAATACATGGATCATCTATCAACTTTAAGCGAAGAGGGATATTATAATATGGGAAGAAATATTAGTGTGAAACTCACTATACCACTTGAAGTTATTTATTAATTATTAAGCCGTCAGACTGAGTGATTTGCTGAGCAAAGCGAAGTAAATTGTACCGAAGTCCGGCTTAATAATTATTATGCATTCGTAATTATTAATTCTTATCCCGATGGCTATCGGGACCTAATTCCCCTTAAGTAGGTTCTTTATTTCGTTAAGCTTCATCAAGGCTTCAACAGGTGTAAGGGTATTGATATCTGTATTCAGAATATCCTCTTTAATCTGCTCTAGCAAAGGATCATCGAGTTGTATAAAGCTAAGCTGATAATTATCCTCAGCAACTTTTTTGCGAGCTACCTCCTTAATCTCTGCTCCCAAATCATTATTACTATGGGCAGCCTCAAGTTGTTTTAGAATCTCTTCGGAGCGTTTTAAAACAACTTTTGGCATTCCGGCCATCTTTGCCACATGAATACCAAAACTATGCTCTGAGCCACCTTTTGCAAGCTTACGAAGGAATATTATCTTATTTCGCACTTCCTTCACCGACACATGATAATTCTTTATTCTGTTGAATATGCCAGCCATCTCATTAAGCTCATGATAGTGAGTTGCAAAAAGCACTTTTGCTTTATAAGCTTTATGCTCATGCAAAAATTCGGAAATAGACCAAGCAATAGAAATGCCATCGTAAGTGCTTGTTCCACGGCCAATTTCGTCAAGTAGAATTAGCGAGCGATTAGAAATATTATTAAGAATACTTGCAGTTTCGTTCATTTCCACCATAAAGGTTGACTCGCCCGAAGAAATATTATCGGAAGCTCCTACCCTTGTAAACACCTTATCCACAAGGCCAATATCAGCAGCATCAGCAGGAACAAAACTTCCCATCTGAGCCAATAATACTATTAAAGCAGTTTGTCGTAGCAATGCCGATTTACCAGACATATTTGGCCCTGTAAGCATTATCATCTGCTGCTTTTCATTATCCAAATACACATCATTGGCCACATAAGGCTCATCGAGGGGTAAATTGCGCTCTATCACTGGATGACGACCATTTTTAATATCTATGGCAAAACCCTCATTAATTCTAGGTCGTACATAATTTGCAGCCTGTGCAGTACGCGCAAAGCATGAAAGCACATCGAGCCTAGCTATGATAGATGCATTAAGCTGAATAGGCTCAATATATTCTATAAAACTGCTTACCAGCTCATTGTAAAGCCTTGTTTCCAATGCTAATATTTTCTCTTGAGCACCTAATATTTTTCCTTCTAACTCCTTAAGCTCAGGCGTAATATAGCGCTCATAATTAGTAAGTGTTTGTTTGCGTATCCAATCCTCAGGCACTTTACTAATATGTAATTTGGTAACTTCAAGATAATATCCAAATACATTATTGAAACCAATCTTTAGGCTAGGAATACCTGTATTTTCAGTTTCGCGCTCTTTTATATTATTAAGAATCTCTTTGCTCGATGTGGTAATATATCTCAAATCATCAAGCTCCTGATTAACTCCTGCAAGTATCACATCTCCCTTATTCACCATTACTGGCGACTCAGGATTTATGGTTTTAATGATTTTTTCGTGCATAGTATTGCAAGGATTAAGCTGCTCTGCCATGCGCTCCAATGCTGCAATATCTGTAGACTTTAACAATTTCTTAAAAACAGGAATGGTTTCTAAAGCTACATTTAACTGAATGAGTTCTCGTGGGTTAACCTTAGCTATCGAAACCTTTGATATAAGTCGCTCTAAGTCACCAACAGTTTTTACTAATGATGAAATCTCATCTTCCCTTTGTGGATTATTGAAGAAATGATCAACAATATTTAATCGTTCTTCAATCTGTATTTTATCTTTAAGAGGCAATACAACCCATCGGCGAATAAGTCGCGCACCCATCGGGCTTTTGGTTTCGTCAATAACATCGAGCAAACTTGTGGCATCGATATGTGAGGCAGAAAGAAGCTCTAAATTACGAATTGTAAATCTATCGAGCCAAACATAACGGTCGGCCTCTATCCTACTTATTTTTGTTATATGGTTAATCTTATCGTGCTTGGTCTCCGACAAATAATGCAATACAGCACCTGCGGCAATAATAGCATCATTCATCTGCTCAATTCCAAATCCTTTAAGCGAATTGGTAGCAAAGTGCTTATTAAGCAATTCGTAGGCAAAATCGTAGCTAAAGACCCAATCCTCAAAGGTGGTCATATAGTACTTATCACCAAATATTTCTTGGAATTTATTTCTTAAATCGCGGCGTACCACTACTTCCGATGGCAAAAAGCTCTGCAATAACTTATCTATATACTCAAGATTACCTTGTGCTACAAAATACTCACCAGTAGAAATATCCAGAAAAGCAATACCTGCATTTTTTCCATCAAGATGAACACTTGCAAGAAAGTTATTCTCCTTATAATCAAGCACCTTGTCATTATAAGCAATACCGGGAGTTACAAGCTCAGTAACACCACGCTTGACAATAGTCTTTGTCATTTTAGGGTCCTCAAGCTGATCGCATACGGCAACCTTCTGCCCTGCACGAACCAACTTTGGCAAGTAGGTTTCTACACTATGATGAGGAAAGCCTGCCAACTCAATAAATGTACCTTTTCCATTGGCACGTTTTGTTAGCGTTATTCCCAATATTTTTGATGCCTTTATGGCGTCCTCTCCAAAGGTTTCATAAAAGTCACCAACACGAAAAAGCAGTAAAGCCGTTGGGTGTTTGGCTTTTATAGCATTATATTGCTTCATCAAAGGTGTTACTTTCACTTTATTATCTTTCGTCTTTGCCATAACTCAAAAGTAAGGCTTTAGCCTATGACTACTGCGCTTTTATGACTGTTTTTTTTAACAAAATTAAGGAGGTTATTAAGAATCTTTTATAATGGTTAATTTTTAATTACCTGCCTGCCGGTAGGCAGGTTAATGGTTAATGGGTTCAATTATACAATGGTTCAATGTTGTTCTACTTATCACTTTGGACTTTTCCTCTTTCCTCCCGATTACTATCGGGATCCTCTTTCCTCCCGATTACCATCGGGATCCTCTTTCCTACTGAGTTTACCGAAGGCTTCCTTTATCCTCCCGATTACTATCGGGACCCTCTATCCTCTACCCTTAGTTTTCCATAGATCAACAGTAGAGGCAAAAAAGAACAAAACCAATATCAGATTAAGAAATCCTCCTCTAACAATCACATCCATTTGTCCAGAGACCATGCTATTTATTAAATCTTTAAACAGAAATGGCACCAATGGAAAGAAAAATATTATCCATCGTGAGTATAGTGTTTTCTTTTTCCACACTTCGCTAATAAACGCATACGACATTATTGCAATAATGGGATAGCCAAACAATCGTAATACATTATTTGCCTCTCTAGCAAGTGATGCAGTGTCTTCTATATTCAGATTATTTTCTGCGGCAATTTTGGCAGAAGTAGCAATAGCAACATAAGCTCCATGAACAACTCCATAAGTTATAAATATGGCAGAGAATGAGATAACAACAATATTGCGCATTACCTTTGACGATGGCTTAAAAGCATAATATATCTGTCCTACGCCTAGCATATAAAACCATGTGGCAAACAGCGCTGTAACAGCACTTAGAATAATTCTATTATCGGAACTATTAGACATATTCTCAAGAAAATTAGTATTTACAGGATCATAATAAAACAACATATCCCCAGCAAATAAAGTCAATCCCCCTAGCATTCCAAAAACTCCAAATGCTCTAAGCCAAAATCTGTTCATAGTTATGTTTTGTTAGTTAATAATTTACTCTATACAGTTCAATAATATTTAATAACACCCTAATAATCTATCTATATTTACAAACAAGCAGTATACCGCCAGGTAATACACCCTTAGGCAATTAATAATTATCAAGCAGTTCATCCGCAAGCTTATAAGCACTAGCAGTATTATTTGAGATCTTAGCTTCCGCATCAGCAATAGCCTTCTTCATTTCAGTATTATTATAAAATCTAGCCTTAAGTTTCATATCTATTTGCTCATGAAGGCGTACCAAATCTTGTCTTTTTCTATTTTCTAGGAAATAATTATTGGATTTGGTATGCTTCATATATTGTTCGATAGTATCCCATACCACATCAATATTGAAATTGGTAATTGCCGAGCAAATTCCTGCTGTTGGAGACCAGCCAGAATCCGGCACTGGATATAAATGTAGAGCATTAGAGTATTGCACTCTTGAGCTCTTTGCTTTATTTAGATTATCACCATCAGCTTTATTAATAAATATGGCATCACACATTTCAATAATCCCGCGCTTAATACCTTGTAGTTCATCACCTGCACCTGCAAGCATAAGCAGAAGAAAGAAATCCACCATGGAATGCACAGCAGTTTCGCTCTGTCCGACTCCCACAGTTTCCACAAGGATAATATCAAAGCCAGCAGCTTCACATAAGCTTATTGTCTCACGGGTTTTCTGCGCCACTCCTCCCAATGAGCCCGACGAAGGACTTGGACGGATAAAGGCATTTTTGTCGTTGGCAAGGGATTCCATACGGGTTTTGTCGCCAAGTATACTACCTTTATTACGGCTAGAGCTTGGGTCAATTGCAAGTACTGCAACCTTATGTCCCAATGCTGTTAAATGCTGCCCTATTGCCTCAATAAATGTACTCTTTCCTACTCCTGGCACTCCAGTAATACCTATGCGTACCGATTTACCCGACAATGGAATACAGATTTCTAAAATATCCTGTGCAAGCTTACGATGTTCAATATTTGCGCTCTCAACAAGAGTTATTGCCTGTCCCTTTTGTACTTTTAATGCTGAACCTTTTTTTACTCGCTTCGCCATTATTACTCTGCTTTATACAAAATTTCTATTAAATCTGATTCCAAACTAACCTTTGGCTCTTCTATTATTCTACCTAGCTCTTTACCATCTTTCATGATAATAAACGTAGGTACAAATTTAAGGTCGTATTTACTAACATCAATGCCGTCAATAATTTTATTTCTATCAACAGCAAGGATAGTAAGCATATCCATAGGATAATCAACTATTTTCAATATTTCTAAAAAACGTGGAACTTCACGCTGCGAATCGGGACACCATGAGCCAAAAATTATGATAATATCAATATCATTAAATTTCTCTATCTGCGACAATAATAATGTTGTATCGAAAGCGTAGTCAGTCATAGATCTATTATAATTATGTCTAAAAACACTAGATTCTTGCACTCCTTCAGCATCATAATTTCCATAAAGGATAATTTTATCGATATAGGAATCTAAATACACTTGATTAAGC
Organism: Bacteroidetes bacterium 4572_112; assembly: GCA_002254285.1. Classification (GTDB taxonomy): domain Bacteria; phylum Bacteroidota; class Bacteroidia; order Bacteroidales; family UBA1556; genus UBA6267. The sequence continues at coordinate 7,287 of NIUZ01000126.1, forward strand.
GATTCTTTTTGGAATTCTTGAGCATTTGCTTTTAGCTGAAATATACTAAAGAGTATAATTACAAGAGAATAGATTATATTTTTTGAGTTTATCATATTTTAAAATTTAATATATCAAAAATATGGAAAAAATCTTAGAATAGGTATTTAATATTGTTTATTTATTCACATTATTTAAAGAATAAAAGAGCCCGATGGTAATCGGAAGGATAAAGAACTAAGAAAAAGGATAACGGACACTGAATTTACAACACCTTACCACTCTTTACAATTCTTTACCAATCTTTACCACCCTTAGAGCTCCAAAAACTCATACTCATTCCCTACCCAATCGATATATTTCTTAAAATCGGAGATAGAAACAACAATGGTCATAGTATTATCATTGGGATGAAAGCTAATATTTTCTGCTTCTAATAGATTTTTATCGAGAAATAAGAATGTATGGTTTTCGGTATCATTAATAAGTCCAAAAGGAGAAATAGAACCTCCTATAGTTTTCAGATATTTAATCATACGTTTTTCAGAAGCGAAACTTAGTTTTCCTTGCTTAAGTTTTTGCTCAAGGTCTTTAATAGCAAGCTTTTTAGAATGCTCAAAAACAACCATATAATGCTTATTACCCTTATGATTTCTAAAGAAAAGGTTTTTGCAATGTACAGCATCAAGGTCTTTCCAATATACAAGCGCATCTTCAATTGTGGGAATTGGAGGATGCTCAATAGAACTATAATTTATCCCAAGTTTATTAAGCGTTTCTAATACTATTTGTCTATCGTTATTATTCATGTTATCTTTATTTATTATGCTTCAAAATGATTAAATCATCATTAGATATAAGCTGCTCACAATTTGTTTTTACACTATCAATAATCCCAAATTCATCAGGACGGCCATTAAAAAAATACACTATATAAAAACTATCTTCCTCAACAACTCTTAAATCAACCAGCCAATCTGATAGTCTAGCATCTGCTAAATAATATATCCTATCAACTTCATTAGTATATATTTTGGTTTCCTTATCCAAAAGAGTTCAAAGCATCAATTGTAGATGGAATTACATATGCTTTTGAGCTTAATTCTTTACCATCATTTGCCCGAAGAGTATGAACCGAAAACTTTGCTCCATACACAAGCAATAATAAGGAAATAACTACAAAACTAACTTTCTTTAATCTAAAATTATTCTGCAATAGTATCACAAAAATTGAGATTGAGAACAAAACGTCTATAGGACTTAATATCCTATAATACAGTGGTGTAAAATCAACAAATGCATTAGATACAAATAATAAAGCGAAATATACAACAGAGAATAGTATTAATAAATAGTCAAAATCTTTAGATAGTTTTAATAATTTTTTGAAAGAGAACACTATCAAAGCTAAAATAATAATCGCTCTTAATACTATTGCAAAGGCAAACCTTCGTATATACTTCTTAGCTCGCCAGTATCAATAAGTGATTTTGATGCCTAAATATACATCATTGAATCTGCAGATATACCAATAAAAAATCGTGTGGCAAACAAAAGCAGAATAAATGCTAATGTAGGCACTATAAATAGTACAGGATTATTTTTAATAAAATTGTATATCCTCATAAATTATACTAAAAAAAAAACCGTAAGCCAAAGCTCACGGTTTCTATTTTAATTTTAAATCGATTGCTATTTAACAGCATCAATGATTGCTTTGAAAGCTTCAGGATTATTCATCGCTAAATCGGCCAAAGTTTTACGGTTGATATCGATACCTTTAGCGTGAATTTTACCCATAAAAGCTGAGTAAGATAAACCATGCAAACGTGCACCAGCGTTGATACGCTGAATCCACAATGCTCTAAAGTTACGTTTTTTAACTCGTCTGTCGCGGTAGGCATAATTTTGTCCTTTTTCCCAAGCATTCTTGGCAACCGTCCAAACATTCTTTCTGCGCCCGAATTGACCTCTGGTCAATTTCATCACTTTCTTTCTGCGTGCTCTTGAAGCTACAGCATTTACTGATCTTGGCATTTCTTCTTAATTTTTCTTGTTTCAGCGTCCTTAACTCAATAAGAAACTTCTCTTCACTTTACCAGTACCTGTAAGAGTAAACCTCTTTTTAGCTCCGGATTTTGTCTTCATCTTTGGCATTACGCTCAAATTTTAAGTTAATTAAACCTCTATTTACTTGTTTTGGGTGTTATTATCATGATCATACGTTTACCTTCAAGCTTTGGCATTCTTTCCACCTTACCTACTTCCTCAAGCTCTTGAGCAAACCTTAACATAACAATCTCACCTTTATCTTTATATACAATAGTACGTCCTCTAAAGAAGACTTCTACTTTAACTTTTGCACCGTCTGTAAGAAATTTCTCAGCATGCTTCAGCTTAAATTCAAAATCGTGATCATCGATATTTGGTCCTAAACGAACCTCTTTGACAACAACTTTGGCTGACTTAGCCTTAATTTCCTTCTGTTTCTTCTTCTGTTCATAAAGAAACTTTTTATAATCAATAATTCGACATACTGGTGGCGTTGCTTTCGGTGAAATCTCTACTAAATCCAGCTCCTGTTGTTCTGCAATACGCAAAGCATCACGTAAGCTGTAAATATTTACCTCAACGTTTTCTCCCACTACGCGCAACATTTGTGCTCGTATCTCACCATTGATCCTATGCGGGTTCGTAGGTTTCTCGTACCTAGGTCTTGCCCGTCTTTTAAATCTTTGTGCTATAGTTAAATCCTCCTATGTTAATTTATATTAAATCTAAAAATTCATGGCTTTATTTACCTCATCAGTGATGATTTTTGCAAAATCTTCAACCGATAATGTACCTTTATCGCCTTCTCCCTGCCTACGTACAGACAAAGTTTGTGTCGACTCTTCCTTCTCTCCAACAATCAGCATATACGGAACTCGCTGAATTTCAGCATCTCGTATCTTTCTTCCTGTTTTCTCTGATCTAGAATCAACTTGGCTGCGAATATCGTAATTTTTTAATAAACTTTGAACTTTTTCTGCATATTCTTGATATTTTTCGCTAATAGGTAATATTCTAACCTGTTCAGGGGTCAACCATAAAGGAAATTTACCTCCTGTATGCTCTATCAATACTGCTACAAAGCGCTCCATAGAACCAAATGGCGCTCTATGAATCATTACCGGACGATGCTTTTTATTATCATCACCTATATATTCAAGCTCAAAACGCTCAGGTAAGTTATAATCTACCTGAATAGTTCCCAACTGCCAACTTCTACCAATGGCATCGCGTACCATAAAATCCATCTTAGGACCATAGAATGCTGCTTCGCCTTCTTCAATAACGTACTCTAAGCCACTCTCTTTGGCTACTTCAATAATTGCACTTTCTGCTTTCTCCCAATTCTCATCACTACCAATATACTTATCTGGATTTTTAGGATCACGAATAGAAATTTGTGTAACAAAATCTTTGAAATCTAAAGCACTGAAAATTTGAAGTACAATCTTTATTACTGCATTAAATTCATCCTTAACTTGGTCAGGACGGCAGAAAATATGCGCATCATCTTGAGTAAAGCCACGTACACGCGTCAATCCATGAAGCTCACCACTCTGCTCATAGCGATATACAGTACCAAACTCCGCATAGCGAATTGGTAGCTCCTTATATGAGTGAGGTTTTACTTTATAAATCTCGCAATGGTGAGGGCAGTTCATTGGTTTTAACAAAAACTCCTCACCTTCGTTAGGTGTAGTAATTGGGCGAAACGAATCCTGACCATATTTTGCATAGTGACCAGAAGTTACGTATAACTCTTTATTACCAATATGTGGAGTTATTACAGGCTCGTAACCTGCATCTTGCTGCACTCGTTTTAGAAAACTCTCCAAACGCTCACGCAATTGAGCACCTTTAGGCAACCATAATGGTAAACCCTGTCCTACTCGCTGCGAAAACGCAAAAAGCTCAAGCTCCTTACCTACCTTACGGTGGTCGCGCTTCTTAGCTTCTTCAAGCATCTCCAAATGATGTGTTAACTCTTTATTTTTTGGGAATGTAATTCCGTATATTCTTGTTAATTGTTTACGAGTTTCGTCACCTCGCCAATAAGCACCAGCTACACTAAGCAGCTTTATTGCTTTTATATGACCTGTATGAGGTAAATGCGGTCCACGACAAAGGTCAATGAAATCACCACATTGATAAAATGAAATAGTACCATCCTCTAAATCGCCAATAAGCTCAGTTTTATACTCATCGCCTTTAGCAGTGAAAGTAGCCATTGCATCAGCTTTAGTAACATCACTACGAGTGAATGTTTGCTTTTGCTTAGCCAATTCCTTCATCTTTTGCTCAATTCTTGGCAAATCAGAATCAGTAATTTTTGTCTCACCAAAATCTATATCGTAGTAAAAACCATTCTCTATATCTGGACCAATACCAAACTTAGCATGTGGATATAAAATAGATATCGCCTCAGCCATAAGGTGAGCCGAAGAGTGCCACATCGTTGACTTACCCTCTTTATCATTCCATGTTAATAACTGAAGTTCACCATCTTGCGTAAATGGTAATAAAGCATCAATTACTTTTCCATTAAACTTTGCCGAAAGCACATTGCGAGCTAAACCCTCGCTAATACTCTTGGCCAAATCCATCGCTGTAGAACCTTGCTCCACTTCGCGTACCGGAGTTTTTTTTTGAAGACAAATTATTGTAATTATTAATTGTTAATTGTTAATTCTATATCGTTTGCAGATAAGGTTCGCTATTTCAAACAATGAGCCTTTCTTTACTTTACCAAAAGCGTCAGTGTCGCTTTGAGCGACGCCGACGCTATGCCAGTATTCAATATATACAGCGAAACCTTCGCTCAAAGAGAAGGCTTCGCTGTATATATTTCACGAAACACCTCCAACCAATTCTTAATTCCTATCCCGATTTCTATCGGGACTTAATTCCTAATTCTTAACTTCCCTTTAAAGATTCTAGATTATTGTCACAACTAAAATTCCTGAATTTTAGTTACGCCAAACTCCCCACTCTTCAATAAGTACATCATTCTACCTTCGCTAACCCTATACTGCTTTACATTACCTATTGGCAATACAATGGTATCAACTTCTAAACTTATTGGATTGAGAACAAAGGAAGTGTCATTTCGTAGCATTTTCCACTTATCGTATTCGAGATAAAAATCGTCGAGATTATAGAACGGCATATTACGAAGGTAACCACCGTATCTATCAAAGACAAAAATACCATGCTCATTATCGCGTAGATATAATAGATTATTGCGCTCAAGAATCTGCGATGGAATAATATTTACATTGGTAATATTACTCAGATTACCCGTTCTGTCGGTAATCTGCAGCGATTGGTCAAATCTTAGTAATTCCTGATTTACAGGATTATATATCCAAAAGGAATTATTATATGACCTACAAGCTAAATTAGCCTCTGCATAGCCCAAATCCGATAAATCTATAGGACTATACTTTGGCGATAAGGTATTATCCAAGAAAATTATATTATTGAAATCTCTATAATAAAGGAAAATATTTGTAGTTTTATCTACTTCAATATTACTAATATCGCCTAATATAAGATTGCCATAAGTAAATAGTAGCTTACCATCTGCCGTATATTTCTTTAGCTCTGCATCAGCCACCGTATAGATATTCGATTGCACATCAATTTCGAATGAATTGATTTTACCGAAATCAAAATTATTCGTGCTATTAACAAATAGTAATACTATGAGTATGGAAATTGATTTTATCATATTATTAGCTAATTTCTTTTTCTATGGAATAATTAAATCCACCAAGTTCTTTTTCTATAATAAGCATCAGCTCATCAATAATTATTCTATTATTTGACAAACGAGGCACTTTATGCTGTCCTCCGAGTTTTCCTTTATTGGCAAGCCAATGTATAAAAGTATTTTTGGGAACAACACGTATCAAAGGTTTTGCCAATACCATATCCTGAAAGCGCTTGGCTTCGTAATCTGAATTTTCAGCCTTCAAGGCATTATCCAATAGCTCAGCAAAAAACACTTTATCAGCAGGCTCTTTTTCAAATTCGATAAACCATTCGTGGGCAATTTTGCTATCATTATCAAAAAACAAAGGCCCAGCGGTATATTCCTTAATAATAGCACCCGTAATTTCGCAAGCGTGATTTATAGCCATTTCGGCATTATCGACAATCAGCTCCTCGCCTGCTGAGTTTATGAAACTCTTGGTACGGCCGCTAATTTTTATTCTATAAGGTTTTAAGGAAGTGAAAATCACAGTATCACCAATCATATAACGCCAAAGTCCAGCATTGGTAGTTATTATTATGGCATAGTTTTTACCTAGCTCCACATCTTTTAAGCCAATAACTGTTGGCGAACCCTTACCAAATTTAGACATGGGCATAAATTCATAAAAGATACCATAATCGAGCATCAGCAATAGATCATCGCGTGCCGAAGAATCCTGTATTGCAAAAAAACCTTCGGACGCATTATATACCTCTTGGTAATTTGTTTGAGGATTTAGAATTTTAGCAAAGCGCTCTTTATAAGGAATAAAACTAACTCCACCATGAATAATAAGTTCAAAATTTGGCCAAATCTCATTAATATGGCTCTTACCACTAATCTCAAGAGCTCGTTCAAGAATTACTAGCATCCACGAAGGTACACCCGAAATTGCTCTAACATCCTCGGCAATAGTATTTTCTACAATAAGGTCAACTTTCTTCGACCAATCGTCCATAATACTTATTGATAGGTTTGGCGATTTGGAAAAATGAGCCCATAATGGAAGATTCTTCATCAGTATTGCCGACAAATCTCCAATATAATGACCAGTTTCGTTATTCAATTCGGCAGTACCTGCAACAGCAATGGTTTTGCCGCTAAGAAACTCTGACTCTGGGTTTTTATGAAGATAAAGAGCCAACATATCTTTACCTCCTTTATAATGACAGTCCTCAAGACTATCTTCGGTAACAGGAATAAATTTACTCTTGGCAGTGGTAGTTCCCGATGATTTTGCAAACCAGCGAGTTTCTGTAGGCCAAAGCAGGTTTTGCTCGCCATCCTTCACCCTATTTATATAAGGTAATAAATCTTCGTATGTAGTTATGGGAGTGCTTTTTTGAAAATCTGCTAAGCTTTTAATCCTTTTAAAATCGTGCTTCCTACCCCATTGAGTAGTTCTTCCCCTATCAATTAAATCTGTCAATACTTCATTCTGCACATTTATAGGATACGCCAAAAAAAGCTCAATTTGATGAAAACGCTTCTGTAGAAACCATGATGCTATTGATGAAATTATTGCCATTATTAGTTATTGATTTTAATGTATGGCTAAAGTATGGAAAAAATGAATTTGTATTACTTTTTAATTACGACTATTTGCAGATTCTTGGCAGATCCCTCTTAGCCTGCCTATGTCCCAATGAGGCAGCTTTGCGAGTATCCTTACAAGCTTCATCTGGTTTTCGAAGATAATTATAAGCAGCACCACGCATATAATATGCTTTGGCAATAGGTTCAATCTTCACACAGTTGCTATATGCATCAATGGCTTTCTGATATTGTTTGCTTTTCATTTGTATTTGGCCCTGCTTATACCACGATTCGGTATTTTTGGCATCAATACGGTGAATGCGTTGCAAATACGATAAGGCTGTACTTGCTCTATCGCGTTTCAAAGCAACATCACTACGCAATAATAGTGCGTCAATACTTTTAGGATTTGCGCTCAATGCTTTTGTCAAATATCTATCGGCAGAGCTTGTATTATTATTTCCCAATTCGGCTTTCGCCATTCTGATAAACAGCGTATCCTCTCTCAATCTAAAATAAGATACTATATACCTATCATCCTCTAATCCTGCGGTATAATTCTTAGCTTTATAGTATAAATACGCCCGGCGCTCATAGGCCTGCTGATATGTTTGGTCAATATCAATAACTTTAGAATAACTCTTTATTGCCTCAGCATTATGCCCCAATACTTGATGCGAATTTCCCAAAGCAAATAAAGCATCAGTATAGTTTTGCTTGAGTGATAAAGCGGATTCAAAATCCTTAATTGCAGCATTATTATTTTTATGTTTGCTATAATATAAACCTCGCTGATAGTAAACTTTATAATTCTTTGTTTTCTTTTCAATTAGCGAATTATAATCTTGAAAAGCACGCTCCTCATCTCCATTTTTTTCATAAATAATAGCACGCATAAGTATTGCTGCGGCAAAATCAGGCTTATATGAAAGCAAGGTATTCAAATCCTTTTCGGCCTTATAATCATTACCTATACTGATGTAATACTTTGCTCGATAATAATAATTCGGAATAAAATCCTCACGCTTACTTATTGATGTTTTGAAATCCCTTAGTGCCGAATCGGGCATATTGGTTGCCAAATATATACGAGCACGGTATGTATAAGCCTCGTGATAAGCAGTATTATTTGCTATTACAAAATTAAATTTCTGCTTAGCTTTTTTATAATCCTTTAGCTTAAAATATCGTTTTCCCTTGTTAAATTCGTCACGGACAACCTGAGCATCGATGCTTGAAAAACTGATTATAAAAAGTAATATAAATATTGTAAATTTCATTCTATTTTTTATTTGCTCGTGGGTGAAACTGCATTATTGTGGAACGCAGATATTGTCTATCCAAATGTGTATATATTTCTGTAGTAGTAATGGACTCATGGCCAAGCATCTCTTGCACAGCTCTAAGGTCGGCACCACGCTCCACCAATTCCGAAGCAAAAGAATGCCTAAAGGTATGCGGACTAATGGTTTTCTTCATTCCGATACGCTCAGCAAGATCTTTTATTATCGTAAAAATCATTACTCTTGTTAGCGACTTCCCTCTCCTATTTAGGAACACAAAATCCTCAAATCCATTCTGAATTTTCTGATGTACTCTTACTTGATTTATATAAATATTTAGCTGCTTAATTGCAGAATGACCTATGGGAACCAAGCGCTCCTTACTTCCTTTGCCAACAACCTTTACAAACTCATCCTTAAGGTAAAGATTACTGATTTTCAACTCTGTAAGTTCCGAAACTCGCAAACCACAAGCGTATAGCACTTCCAATATCGCCTTATTTCTTTCCCCTTCAGCTTTGCTTAAATCTATGGCAGCTATGAGTTCATCAATTTCTTCATTATTTATAATATCGGGCAATTTGCGACCAACCTTAGGCTGCATCAGCAATTCCGAAGGATCAGAATCCATAGCTCCACTCAAATTCATATAACGGTAAAAAGCTCGCACGCCACTAATAAGTCGGGCTTGCGAGCTTGTTTCCATTCCTAATTCGGCAACAAAACGAACGAAATC
>NIUZ01000127.1 GCA_002254285.1 Bacteroidetes bacterium 4572_112
GCACAAGAGGCATCTGTTTTTCGTCAGCTAAGTGTTGAGGACAATATTCTTGCGGTATTGCAATTTACCAAACTTAGTAAAGCTGAGCAAAAGGATAAGCTAGAAACCCTATTGGATGAGTTTGGCTTACAGCATATCCGCAAAAGCACAGGAATTTCCCTTTCTGGTGGTGAGCGACGACGTACTGAAATTGCTCGTGCATTAGCTGTTGATCCAAAGTTTATCCTACTTGATGAGCCATTTGCCGGCGTTGACCCTATTGCCGTTGAAGACATACAGAATGTTGTTGCTAAGCTAAAAGAAAAAAATATTGGAATTCTTATTACTGACCATAATGTACGCGAAACATTAAGCATTGTCGACAGAGCATATCTACTTTTTGAAGGCGAGATTTTGAAAGCCGGTTCTGCCGAAGACTTAGTGAATGACGAACAAGTTAGGAAAGTTTATCTTGGAAAGAACTTTGAGTTGAAATAATTCAGTCTTCAGTCTTCAGTCCAGCCTTTATAGTAAAACATTAATATCGCTAATAATAGGCAAAAAGGCTATTAACACAATAAACCCATAATACATATTTGATACATAGATGCCAATTTTTAATAATTAATTCAACGTTTAAACCTTCTTTTTAAACCTTTTCAACCTCTTTGACAACTAGGCATTAAACCAACGAAATAATTACACAATATTTCCTAAAACCAAAGAAAATAATGATTACTTTTGCAGCCGCTTTTATACAAAGCATTATACACAGCTATAATTAGATGGTATAATTTAATTTAATAGTAAACAATTTATTATGGAAAAATTATCAAAAGAAACAAGAAAGGACCTTTTTAAAGAGTTCGGCAAGAGCGAGTTTGACACAGGATCAACTGAAGGTCAAGTAGCTTTATTCACAGCACGTATTAAGCACTTAACTGAGCACCTTAAAGTAAATCGTAAAGATTTTGCTACTGAGCGTTCATTAGTACTAATGGTAGGTAAGCGTCGTAAATTACTAGCATACCTTATGCGTAAAGATATCGTTAGATATCGTGAATTGATTAAGAAATTAGGTTTAAGAAAGTAATGCTTATCTTAACAAAAATATTCTAAATAGGGAAGCTAACTAATATTAATTAGTTAGCTTTCTGTATTCTTGGGCAAGCGGTTTTATAGGTGAGAGCAGCAAGTCCGTTTCAAACACAAATATCACTTACATAGACGATTATAAATTTAAAGAAGAAGAAAGATGTCAAAAATTGGAATTAACAATACTTTCAAAATGCCTGATGGAAGAGAAATCAGCATTGAAACAGGAAAGTTAGCAAAACAAGCCGATGGTTCGGTAGTAGTAAAAGTAGGTGACACCATGATTATGGCCACCGTAGTAGGAAAAAAAGATGCTGGATCAAATGTGGATTTTATGCCACTTTCAGTAGATTACCAAGAGAAGTATGCTTCTGCTGGTAAATTTCCTGGTGGATTTTTCAAAAGAGAAGCCCGCCCTTCGGAATACGAAATATTAATCTCTAGATTAATTGACCGTGTTCTACGTCCTTTATTTCCTTCAGATTACCATGCTGAAGTGCAAGTAATAGTAAATCTTATTTCATTAGAACCAGGAATGCAACCTGATGCTTATGCAGCATTAGCCGCATCTGCAGCTTTAGCTGTTTCTAATATTCCATTTCACGGACCTATATCAGAGGTAAGAGTTGCTAGAATAGACAACGAATGGGTTATAAACCCAAGCATTGAAGAAACCGAAAATGCAGAAATGGAGCTTATGATTGGAGCTTCTATGGACAACATTATGATGGTTGAAGGTGAGATGAAAGAAGTTTCTGAGGAAACAATGATGGAAGCTTTCGAATTTGCTCACAAAGCTATTCAAGTACAATGTCAAGCACAACTTGACTTGGCTGCTATGGTTGACAAATCAAGCCCAAAGAGAGAATATAATCACGAAGATAATGACGCTGAATTAGAGAAAAGAATTCACGAAGAATTATCTGAGAAAGTATATGCTGCAGCAGCTTCAGAAACTGCTGATAAGTACAAAAGAGGTGAAATGTTTGCTGCTATTCGCGACGAGTGGGTAGAAGGATTAGAAGCAGAATATGCTGCTGAAAAAATGAACCTTATTAAGAAATATTACCACGATGTAGAGAAACAAATGGTTCGCAAGATGATTCTTGAGGAGCGCAAACGTCTTGATGGTCGTAAATTAGACGAAATTCGTAATATCTGGACAGAAGTTAATTACCTTCCTTCAGTTCACGGATCTTCAGTATTTACTCGTGGCGAAACTCAATCATTAACTTCTGTTACTTTAGGTAGCAAAATGGATGAGCAAATTATTGACGGAGCTGTTTTTAATGGCAAAAATAATTTCTTATTACACTATAACTTCCCTCCATATTCAGTTGGCGAAGCTCGTTTCCTAAGAGGAACTTCACGTCGTGAGGTTGGTCATGGTAACTTAGCTATGCGTGCACTTAAAGGAATGCTTCCTTCAGGTGAGGATAATCCTTATACTATCCGTTTAGTTTCTGAGATTTTAGAATCTAACGGTTCTTCATCAATGGCTACAGTATGTGCTGGTTCAATGGCGCTTATGGATGCAGGTATCAAAATGAAGAAAGCTGTTTCTGGTATTGCAATGGGTCTTATTACCGATTCTGAAACTGGTAAATTTGCTGTTCTTTCTGATATTTTAGGAGATGAGGATCACCTAGGAGATATGGACTTTAAAGTAACAGGTACAAGAGATGGTATCACTGCTTGTCAAATGGATATTAAGGTTGAAGGTCTTTCATACGAAATTCTTTCTCAAGCATTGGCTCAAGCTAAAGCTGGCCGTATGCATATTCTTGACCGCATGGAAGAGACTATCACTGAGCCCCGTAAAGATTATAAAGACTTTGTTCCTAGAATTGAGAAAGTATATATCGATAAGGAATTTATTGGTGCAGTAATCGGACCTGGTGGAAAAATTATTCAAGATATTCAACTTAAGACTGGTACAACTATCATTCTTGAAGAAGTTGGAAATCAAGGAGTAATTGACATTATGGCAACTGATAAAGCAGCATTAGAAGCCGCAAAAGCTCGTATTAGAGGTATAGTAGCTGTTCCTGAAGTTGGTGAGACTTACCATGCAACAGTTAAGAGCATTATGCCTTACGGAGCTTTCGTTGAAATTCTTCCTGGCAAAGAAGGTTTACTTCACGTATCAGAGATTGATTGGCAGCGAATTGAGAATGTTGCTGATGTTCTTAAAGAAGGTCAAGAAATTGACGTAAAACTTCTTTCTGTAGATTCTCGATCAGGAAAATTCAAACTTTCTGCAAAGGCTCTTAAGCCTCGACCAGAGAAAAATTAGATATTACAACGGAGATGTTAAGCAATTAACATCTCCGCTTTTTTAGAATACAAATTATTAGTATTTGACAATTAAGATATTATAACTTTTTTAAGAATTTGTTTTTAAAATTTATAACCTTAATTTCTAAAATACAATATGCTACTATAAAGATAATAGAATGAGACAATTAAAAATCCAAAAGCAAGTAACGAATAGAGAGACCGCATCATTAGATAAGTACCTTCAAGAGATTGGACGTGTAGATTTAATAACAGCAGAGGAGGAAGTTATTTTGGCGCAAAAGATAAGGCAAGGTGATGACCGCGCTTTAGATAAGCTAACAAAAGCCAACTTACGCTTTGTTGTTTCTGTTTCTAAACAATATCAGAATCAAGGATTAAGCTTACCAGACCTTATTAATGAAGGTAACCTTGGTTTAATAAAAGCAGCAAAAAGATTTGACGAAACTCGTGGTTTCAAATTTATCTCTTATGCTGTATGGTGGATTCGACAATCAATTCTTCAGGCTCTTGCCGAGCAATCACGAATTGTACGCCTTCCGCTTAACAAAATTGGCTCTATCAATAAAATCAATAAAGCAAAAGCTTATCTTGAGCAAACTCTTGGTCATCCACCAAGAAACGAAGATATTGCTGAGCACCTTGATATTACTGTACGTGAGGTAAAAGAATCTTTAAAAAACGCTAACCGACATGTAAGTTTAGATGCACCATTATCTCAAGATGATGATACAAATATGTATGATTTGATGAGCACTAATGATACGCCTAATCCAGAAAGTCAGTTATTATACGAATCGTTGCGTAAGGAAATCTCCAGAGCAATCACAACTCTTTCGGACAGAGAATCGGATGTAATTAATCTGTATTTCGGTTTAGAAGGTCGTCACCCATTAACTCTTGAGGAAATTGGTGAAGAATTTGATCTTACACGCGAGCGCGTTCGTCAGATTAAAGAAAAAGCTATCAGAAGATTAAAACATACTTCGCGTAGCAAGATTCTTAAAACCTATTTAGGATAGTATAAAAAAGATTTCACAAAATATTAGAAGGCAGATTAATTTCTGCCTTTTTTATTTCATAAATTTTGAATTTACTCACATTATACCAAATTAATACCAAATTGGTATTACACATATAATAAAGTATTGTAGTTAAATAAATTATGCTTGGAAATAATTAAATTATTATGAAGTAATTGCTTTACAATAATAAATTCAAACACCTCTCCTACTCTTATATAATATTGATTATACAATAATTACAAATACAAATATTATAACATTTTTGTAATTAGATTATGCTTTACTAAATATTGTTTTATGCCACACAAATAGCTGTATAATTAAAATTGTTATTTTTTGTAATGCTATCCAAAAAAACATATATTTGCTTTCTAATTATTATTAATAATAAACACACAAAACACAAGAATAGAATGGGTGATTTTAACGAAAATGGTGAAGTTTTTTCTAAAAGAGTAAAAGCAGGGAAAAGAACATATTTTTTTGATGTAAAGGAAACTAAAGCAGGAGAATATTATATCACACTTACTGAAAGCAAAAAGCGCTTTAATGAAGAATCTGGGAAATTCTTCTTCGAAAAGCATAAGCTTTTTCTTTATAAAGAAGATTATACAAAATTCCAGAATGGATTGGATGAGGTATTAAACTTTATTCAAGAGAACCAAGGATACGACAAAGATTACGAACGTTATTCTGATAAAGACGATTCTGATAATTCATAATATTATTCGCTAATTAATAGCCATAATATTTACCAAAAGATAAAAGGAGAAACCCGATAAATTGCATTTTATTGGGTTTCTCCTTTTGTTATTAACAAGAAAAAAATATTGTTGAAATAAAAAATAAAGGCATTTTCTTTTGCCGCTTTTTTATTTTATCTTTGTAGTTAGTATAAATATACTATAAATAGCGGCATTATTAGCTTACTGCATTGTTTATCAATTTAATATAGCTATATTTCCGAATTAATAATTAGTATTATTGATGAGTTTTATCTTATTATTTATTAAAGTTCATACAAATGAAATTAACAAACTACGGACATGCTTGTTGGCATATTGAATTAGAGAATGCTAAGCTTTTGATTGACCCATTTATTTCACCAAATGAATTGGCAAAAGATATTGATATCAACACCATAGAATGCGACTATATTTTGATAACGCACGGTCATGAAGACCATATTGCTGATGTTGAAAGTATAGCAAAACGCACCGGAGCGAAGTTAATTTCTAATTTCGAGATTATTAATTGGTTTGCAGCCAAAGGAATTGACAACGGACACCCAATGAATATTGGTGGCAAATGGAAATTTGATTTTGGCATTGTCACCTATTTCACTGCTCAACATTCAAGCGTTATGCCTGATGGAGCAAGTGG
>NIUZ01000128.1 GCA_002254285.1 Bacteroidetes bacterium 4572_112
CTAGGAAAAAGGAAAAAGGAGGAGGTCGATATTTAAGAAATTAGTTTTTTTGGTGTAATACGGGCAAAGCTACCCGAAGTTTTTCCCAAATTTCAGGACTCTTTTTAATTTAGTTTCCTGTATTTTAGGAAACTTTTATTATTTACTTCCTAAATTAAAGGAAATAATATCCGTAGCATCACAAATAGTATTAGTTTGTCAGGCTCGGTAGTTTTTGATACATACTAAATCTTGCGTTTATTTGACGAAATCATCGGGCAAGATGCCCGAGATACATAATAATAATGCAAAAAATACATATAAGGATAAAGGGAAATGGTGACTCCCAGTTAAACGAATAAACAATTAAGCAAATAAACCTAAACAAACGCTTCAACTATTGCTTGTAAATCTTGATTGAGCATGCATTTGAAATGTTTCTTTGGGCATTTTTTATAGCCAATTTTGCTACATGGGCGGCATTTAAGACCTTTTACTTCTGCATTATAAACTTTATTTTTTGAGCCATCGGGTAGTAATGCATACATGCCAAATTCGGGAATGGTATTGCCCCATACTGCAATTATATTTCTATCAAAAGCAGACGCAATATGCATAAGTCCTGTGTCTGCAGTTAGTATATTTGATGAGTATTTTACAATTGTGGCTGATTGGTTTAGCGATATTTCACCACATAAGTTAATACAGTTTTCTCCAATTTCGCTACAAATTTCCGAAGCTTTTTGCACATCGTCGGGGCCACCCAATAATACTATTTTACCACTTATACGCTTTGCTATATCAAGCATCAACTCTTTTGGTATCTGCTTTGTTTCGTGAGCTCCCCCTACCGAAAACACAGTATAAGTATCAGCTTTAGATATACTTAGTTCCTCAAAAACAGCCTCATCAGATTCTGTAATGAAATAATCAAGCCCTAGGCCATCATATTTTATATTTAAGAAACTTATGGTATTCATATACCGCTCAACAATATGCACAGGAGGCAAAATATCTAGCTTAAGATTTACACGAAGCCATTTTTCGTAATTCAGTTTATTAAAAGTTTTGATGGGTAAGTGTAGCCTTGCATTTAATCTTTTGGTACGGATATTACTATGCAGATCAATTATATAATCGTAGTTTTCATCCTTGAGTTGGCTATCAACTTCTGTAATCTCTTTATCAAAAGTAAATAATTTAGAAATATGAGGATTATTCTCTAGCACCACCTTAAACTTCGCCTTTGTAAGATAATGTACCTCATGCCCAGCATTTGCCAAAGCACGAATTACAGGGCTCGTAAGTACTATATCACCTATTGAAGAAAAACGAAGTATAAGAAGTTTCATAAACTATATATTGAAGCAACAAATTTACAAATATTAGCCTTAAGTATTATTAGCTTTTTAATATTATAGTTTATCGTAATTATATGAATTTGCAATCCCCTTTACGCTCTTGATAAACGAATTAAAACCACGGTAGCTAGAATGTTCGAGTACAATAATTAATAAATCATTATCAGGATATTGCCTAAAAGAATTTCTAAAACCATTCCATTTGCCATTGTGAAAAACAACTTTATGGTTATTCTCCTTCTCAATATGAAAACCAAAGCCATAAGGTATTTCGTAACCTCTAGAGGTTTTGCCAAGGGTATACATTAATATTCTGTTACTATCGGTAATAAGCTCACCATTATTGAGCACTTTATACCACTTAAAAAGGTCGTAAGTGGTAGAGTATACATTCTTATCACCTACCACAGCATCATTTACTGTACCTGGTATTTTAATAAATCTACGGCCACTTCGTCTGTATCCCCAAAGTTGTTTTTCTCTCACTTTGTCATAATAATAGCTATATGCATAAGAATGTGTCATGCCTATTGGCTCAAAAATATTTTCTTGCAAATATTGTGCATACGACATTCCTGAAACCTCCTCCACAATAGCGGCAAGAACAAGATATGCTGTATTGGAATATGCAAACTTTCGACCGGCAGTAAAAAATGGTAATACATCATCATCTTCCATCATTTCCATCAACTGCATATTAGTTGGTGGATAGTCTTCCTCCCATTTATGCTCAGCAATCCAAAAATATTTTGGTAGCCCCGCAGTATGGGTTAAGCATTGTCTGATTGTAACTCTATTATAATGAAAATCGGGAAAATACTTAGTAACACTATCATCGAACTGAAGCTTACCTTGCTGCTGAAGCAAAACAATGGCTGCAGCCGTAAACTGCTTACTAACAGAAGCCAGCTGATAAGAATAGGATGTATCCAACTTAGTTTTATTTGAAAAATCGGCTATACCATAATCACCTTTAAAAACAATTTCGTTGCGCTTAGCAATCAATACACTTCCATTAAAACCATGGTGCTTACTTTGATCTAAAAAATATGCATTAAGCTTTCTAGAAACAGCTCTTTTCGCTCTTTTAGACAAAGTAGATTCAGAAACTTTTTCGGGAATTTTTTCAACTATTACCTTCTCCGGTTCTCCGCACGACATCATAAACATGATGCTCAAAACTACCATTACGGTAATAAATTTATTTATATGCATTCTATTATTTTCTTTTTTTATCGAACTCTTAATTTCTGACCAATTTGTAATATTGCATTCTGATTTATACCATTATAATAGCATAACTTACTAACCCTCGACTTATACCTTCGTGCAATAGCTGATAAAGTATCACCACTTCGCACATAATGGAATTTGGCATTTTTGTCATGAGCAATACGACTCAAATAGCCAAAGTTACCTTCAGTAATAGTAAAACTATTTGCGAGCAATTTATGTTCCTTAAAATCTATTATACTCTCTGGATCCATAGCTCTGCCAAGGTATCTAACTTCAAAATGCAAGTGACTACCTGTGCTCCTACCAGTATTTCCGCCAAGGGCAATAATATCTCCTGCTTTTACATAATCACAAGTGTCAACTATAAATTTTGACAGATGAGCATAAACTGTTTCCAAGCCATTATGATGTCTGATGACTACCACTTTGCCAAAGCCACGAGAATATTGAACAATACGGACTTTACCATCAAAAGCAGCATGTACCGAATCACCAGTAATAAGGTCAATATCGATTCCATAATGCTGACGATAGCGTCTATATCCAAATCTTGAAGTAATTATTCCATTGAAAGGGTGGCAATATGCTCTATGAATATTACTATCAGCCAAAACTATTGGCACAGAATCATAATTAGGGATCAAACTATCGGGCTTATATCTAATGTTTCTTGTCAAAAAATTCTGATATCCAACAATTTGCATTGAGTCATTAAAGGATAGAATATGTTTATCAGTAATAACAGTATCAAGAGCAATAGTTTTTAGGGCAATCGTATCATTAGTAACTAGTGAAAATAACGAATCCTGCAAGCGTTGCGAAAATATGCTTGTAAAAATATTTACAAAAGTAAAAATTAGCAAAAATCTCATATAAAATATTTATCTATCTTTTTTCTAGATTTGACCTACTATGCAACAAGCATTAATAATAAATCGAAAACAAGTGCGCAAAGATAATAAAGAATTATGATATTTATAGCAATATTATTAATTGCGACAATTGATATTATTTTAAAAAAGGCCATTTTTATTGTAATTATTCAAAAAATACCGTACTTTTACCTTCTAAAGCAAAATCTAAAATATCTTATATTTTATAATTCTATTATTTTGAAAAAAACATTAATTGGGACACGGTTAAAAGTCATCATACTGCTTGTTATTATTGGGCTAGCTGCAGGGTCTTGTCAAAGGGCAAGGTACAGAAAGATGCTTCGTAAACGTAGAAATGGGCATATAAAGAAGAAGGCCCATAGAAGCGAGTATCAGAAAAAATTACGAAAAAGTAGTATATCTACTGGTTCGAAATACCACATAAAGAACATCATCGAGCTTATCAAGAAAGTTCACATTTGATTCTTGAATAACAGGGAATACAGCAGGAGCAATCGCTTTTACCGCAGGGTATAAGAGTGATTGCTCTTGTTTTTTAACATTAATAATTTTATCCTCCACTTCAAAAGTTGTAAGAATAAAAATAAAGATACTAAGTATAAATGCTACTTTAATTAAGCCAAACACAGCACCGAGCAGTTTATTTACAAAACCAAGCAATAATACATTAATAACTTTTTCGAGGCTTTTGCCAAATATCATTACCAGCATAACCACACCAACAAAAGTCAAGCTAAAAGAAATTATGCTCATATACTCGCTATGAAAATCCAATTTCTGACGCAAAAAATCAGCAGTATAATCTGAAAAATGTGCTGCAATATATATACCCAATAATAGCGCAATTAATGTTGCTAATTCAATTATTAGTCCTTTATTAAAACCCTTATAAGTAAACCATAGTAAAGGGATTGCAAGGACTGCATCAATATAATTCATAGGTTTTATTTTTTAGGTTTTATTCTTTTAAGTATTTCTGTGGAGTAAATAAAATCTTGCAATTCTGGATTATCATTTCCAAGAAAATCATCTTTAGTACCTTGCCACCATACATTACCCTCGTATACATAATTTATTATATCGCCATGCTCTATCACCGAATTCATATCGTGGGTATTTATTACAGTTGTAATATTATATTCTTGGGTAATTTCTTCAATAAGGTGGTCAATTTTTACTCCTGTTTTAGGATCTAAACCCGAGTTTGGTTCATCACAAAACAGATATTTTGGATTAAGAGAAATTGCTCTAGCAATAGCAGCTCTTTTCTGCATTCCTCCACTTATTTCTGAAGGTAATTTATTATGAGCATCGGCAAGACCCACTCTTTCGATACAGAAGTTTGCTCTATCAATCTGTTCCTTAACATTCATTTCTGAGAACATTTGCAAAGGAAACATCACATTATCCATCACAGTCATACTATCAAAAAGCGCACTTCCTTGAAAAAGCATTCCAATTTCGGTACGTATTTTCTTTTTTGCATTTTTATCCATGGTAGTAAAATCTCTATCATTATAAAGGATCCTACCATTATCAGGCTCAAAAAGACCAACAAGGCATTTCAATAAAACCGTTTTTCCAGAACCACTTTGCCCAATTATAAGATTTTGCTTTCCTGCCTCAAAAGTCAGGTTTATATTCTTAAGAACCTGCTTTCCATCAAAGGATTTATTTACGTTTCGAACCTCGATCATCCCAAAATAATTTTAGTGATTATTAAATTTGATAATAAAAGTGCTATACTCGAATATACAACTGCCTTTGTACTTGATTTACCAACGTCAACAGCTCCACCACTAGCATAGTAGCCATGAAAGGCTGATACACTTGTAATCAAAAATGAGAAAAAAGTAGCTTTTAATATTGCATAAACTATTTCGAAAGGCACAAACCAATAATTAAGGCCTGAAATAAAATCTATTGATGTAGAAATATCCCACATTACAGCAGCCAAATAACCACCTGCAATACTTACCATCATACTAATGGTTACAATAAAAGGGAAGGTTAATAATCCAGCAATAATTTTGGGAAGAATAAGAAAGTTGGCAGAATTAACACCCATAATATCTAGGGCATCTATTTGCTCGGTAACTCGCATTGTTCCAATTTGCGAAGCTATGCTTGAACCTATTTTACCTGCAAGGATAAGGCTTACGATGGTTGGCGAAAATTCTAATATTACTGATTCGCGAAGACCATAACCTAATGTATAGGCAGGAATTAAAGGGTTCTGCATTTGATATCCTGTTTGAATAACCAAAACAGCACCAATAAAAACTGATATTATACTTACTATCCATAATGAGTTTAACCCAATGGCATCTATTTCAGTAACAACCTGACGAAAAAAATACCTATGATTCAACGGCCTCTTAAATGTATCTTTAAGAAGAAGTAAGTATTTCCCGAAATTATAAAAGAAACTCATTTTTTATCGGTTTTAATATATTACCAGTTTAGTATTTCTCTAAAATCATAATACTTTGGATTTTCTATATATTGTTTTGCATCCTCCCAATCTCCTGGGGTAAGATATTGCAATCCATCTTCAAAAATAATTCTTGCTCTTTCCGACTCCATATTAACAAGTCGTGGTTTTATTTTACCATTCTCGTCCTGAACATCAGTAAGGAATAAAGGCTCTATATTACCTTTATTATCAACAGTAACCATACAAGCAGTATGTCCTGCATCAAATAAGCGCTTAACTCCCAGTCCTAATAAACCACAATAAACCAAATCGTAGGCAACAGGGCGTACACATCTCAATTCAAAACCAAGTTCAACAGGTCGTGTTTTAAATTCCAAACCAATTTTCTTTAGCTCATGAGCCAACATAAGGCTGAAAATATGAGCCTTGCTCACTGTTGCAAGCTCAGGATGTCCGTGAGCATCGTAGGTGAAATTAATTCCTGTGCTTTTAATCTCATCATCAGTAAGGAAATGGAATACACCTTCACTTATAATAACAGCACCATAATTTATACCCAATATCTTACGTTTAACAATTGAGGAAATCATCAACCTAATTATCTTATTGATGGTGATTTCTGTTTTATTAAACATTTCAGGAATAATAATCATTGGAAACTGAACAGCAGAGCCTATACCAAAAGCAAGGTGACCGGCCTCACGACCCATGGCACTTACCACAAACCAATTGCCACTAGTACGGGCATCTTCATATACGGTATTAGCTATTGAAACACCCTCTTCCTTTGCCGACTGATAACCAAAAGTTGGAATTCCCTCGGGTAAAGGTAGGTCATTATCAATGGTTTTTGGCACATGAATATTTTGAATACTAACATTCTTACTACGCAAAAAGTCTGAAATACGATTTGCTGTAGAAGCAGTATCATCACCACCAATGGTAATCAATAGTTTAATATTATTTTCAATAAAAAAAGCTGTATCAAACTCTTCATTTTTAGGCTTGTATCTACTCATTTGCAAAGCTGAGCCACCAACATTATGTATTCTATCAGCAAATTTGAAATCGATATCGACTGTTTCTCTGTCTTTTAAAAATAGGCCTTTATATCCTTCGTGAATTCCAATTACTCTATAATTTGACTTTAAGAAAGTACGAGAAATTGAACTTATTACAGCGTTTATTCCAGGAGCAGGACCACCACCACATAATATTGCTATCGACTCTTGCATAATATATTTATATCTTTTAGTTAATTGCTATCGTTTACAAAAATACAAATCATTATGAACAATACAAGAATTATATTCTAATTTCGTCTTTAAATTTAATTTAATTATTTATTATACCTTTGTATCAGCCAATAAATGAAAAATTTTCCTTAATTTATATTATGAAAAAACTATTACCAATTCTTTTAATTTTAATATTTAGCACATCATCTTTTGCGCAAGAAAAAAAGGATTCAATCTCTAGTTTAAAGGAACTTATGAAGTCGGTAGAGCCATATGGCACTTTCGAATATGCATTAGGAGGAAGTAGAAGAGGATGGGCTGTGGTAGATATTGTTCCTCGTATTGGGCTGAAAGGAAAATGGGATTTTGACAATAATCCAAACTACTATTTCTTTACACAAGCAGAGGTTGGCTTACACCTAACCCGTAGGAATGATTACATTAGTATCTCTGCTGACCCTGGTGCGCCAAGTGCAACTACAGAGAGTGCTTTATTTGCTCGACAAGGTTATATTGGAATTGGCACACCATACGGAAGGTTTTCCATTGGCAAAATGTGGGGTGTTCATTATAATTTAGCCGGTTTTTTGGATAATATGTATATGTTTGGAGGAGATGCAATTGGTGTATATAATGCAGGAACTGATGGTGGTGCATCTGGAACTGGGAGAGCTGACCAGGCAGTAAAATATGAACTTTATAAAGGTAATTTCTTTTTAGGATTACAAGGGCAATTTCGTAATTTTTCAAACAATTCAAGACAAGGATTTGATGCAGCAGGATTTGCGACTACATATAAAATAGGAAATATTACTACTGGAGTATCGTACTATCAAGTTTTTGATGGAGTAGAGACTCCTATGATAGGAGAATCTAAAATTCACGACAAAATGGGATCTTTTGTTATTGATTATAATAAAGGTGAATTTCATTTTGGAGTTATTAGCATGCTTTTCGAGAATCATGAAAAAGACAATGAAGGAACTTTTTATAAAGGTTGGGCGGTAGAATATAATCTGAAATATAATTTCGGTAATAATAAAGCGTGGAGCATAGTAAATAATAGCTCAATAATGATGCCCCTAGGAAGCGTAAACTCAAAATACATAATGAATAAATATGCTGTGGAGCTTGCTCGACGTTTCTCTTTGAATACTGTACTAATTGTTGGTGTTAGATTCGATAATACTATATTAGCAAATGGTAAACATGAGGAACTAACAACTTTAGCTGTAGGTTTTTATTATAACTTCAACTATAAGGTGCCTTAATAATCTATCGAATACTAAAAACACAACTTATTCCTAGTATACTATAAATGGCGTTCTTAAAGTTTTAGCATTATTTCTAAGCAATAAATAATATGTTCCTTTGGAAAGCATTTCTATATTTATAGTTTTTGAAGAGGTTTCACCATTAAGAACTTCTCTACCACTACCATCAAACACTTGATAATAAAACAGATTCCAGTCTATAACAAAGCTAATAGATTTATGTGCTGGATTTGGGAATACTTGTAGCTTTGTCCATTCTGCTTTTTGTGGCCTAATTGATACATTTTCTTGAAACATTACACTAGGGGTTAAATCCACATAAGGGCTCTGATAAGCAGGCACCGTTTCTCTAATTGAAATACGGAATAAATCAAGTTCAGGTGCAAAAGTCATAAATTGATAATTTGCCGACAGATGCGAATAATTTGCCATAAGATGTCTATTGGCAACCAATCCCATTGTTGTCCCGTTCGCTATATTGTTTCTTATTCCATTATATCTAGAACAAAAGTTCATGCTATTATTTCTAGCAATTTGATTATTTGCAGTATAAAGATTATCGCTAGGAATACTATCGGCAAATGAATTTGAACGATACGTAATATATGGAGCTGCAGCAGCTATCTCTGCAACCATAGCAATAAGGCTATCTTGCATTTCTGTAGACCTTGCCAAAGCACTAATAATATATCCATCAGCATAACCTTGAGAGCGCATATTTATAAAATGCTTAACATCATTAACATTATTTGCTCCATCCTGATTAGGGTCAGCCTGCTCTATTGCTTTACGCAAAGTGAACCATATTGGCTCATAATTTCCACTTAATGTTCCGTGGCTATTATCATCAGACATCATATGTTGAAATACTCCAATATTAGCATTGAATCCTGATAATACAGAAATCATACCTGCAAAACCTACCTCCGCCCACGGCTGTTCATTTACTTCGCTAGGAACATGTATTACCATTACCTGATTGCGAATCAATACCGCCGAAACAGTCCAACTCATTAAGCTCGAACATTCTAAGCCAGCTTTTGATTGCATGATGCTTTTAATATCCAACATAGAGTTTGCCAAAAGTATATCTGAATATTCAAGGTTCAATAAATTTGTATTTACCGAATTCATTCCATTGATTAATGCTTTGGCCTCTACAATAAATAAACTATCAATAGCAAAAAGATTTCCTGCAGCTACAATACCTTTTATTTGGTTATAAGTCCCCATATTTCCAAACTGAGGCATTACATAATTCTGAAAGATATCCGTAATTCTACTTCCCAACAGTTCGCCTTGAGCATAACCTCGTTCGTAATGGCTACCTTGAACTTTAATAATGTATAAACCATTAGTGTCGGCATATACACTTCCATTAGCTGATTGTGCCATATTTGTTTTTGCAATAAAAACAAAGGCCATTAAAAAAATTATATAAAAATTTTTCATAATACATGTTTTTGATTAATAATTATATTTTTAACCTAAGAACTTTACAAATTAATTAGCGTTTTTTTTTAATACAATAGTAAATATACTGTATACCCCTTCTTTACTTTCAACTAATATATCTCCTTCTATTGTTTTAATAATGCGTTTACTTATCAAAAGCCCCAAACCAGTTCCTTGTTCATTATTAGTTCCATTTTTAGAATCATTATCAACAAACAAACTCATCAAAACATCATTATTCATACCTACACCATTATCTTTAATTCTTATAGAATAACTATCATCAGTACTATTAAATGAAATAATAATTTCACCACCTTCATTAGTGAATTTTATTGCATTTGTAATAATATTACGAATTACAATTCTCAAATAATTACTATTACTTTTAATTACAGAATCAGTATCTACACTATTTACTATTGAAATATTTTTTGTAAAAACTGTAGATTCTATATTGCTAATTATACTATCCACCAGTTTATATAAAGAAAACTCACTAAGCACTACCTTATTTATAAGTCGCTGCCTAGACCAAATAAGTCGCTGCCTAGACCAAATAAGTAGCTCTTCTAACATATTATAAGTAACACTCATGGATTTGCCAACAATACTTATATAATTATCTCTCTGATCATCAGTGATATCATTATCCTTATCATTTAACATTTTAAAGAAAGAGTCAGCAGTACCTATTGGTCCCTTTAAATCATGAGATACAATACTAAAAGTCCTTTCTAAAACTGAATTATAATTATTAAGCTCAGTAGTCTTTTCCTCTAAAAGAGAATTTGATTCGTTTAACTTAGTATTTATACGTTTCATTTTACGACGACCAATAAACAATATATATCCAAAAATTGAGGTACATACTAATAATGCAATGATTATTCTATTCGTATCTTTTTGTTTTTTAATAAACTTATCTTTTACTATTCCTTCTCTAATAAGAATCTTATTCTCTATATTTGTTTGAATTAATTTGTATTTAGATTCTAGTATAGAAACATTCGCCTTACGATCTCTATCAACAATAGAATCCCCTATAATTTTTGATTTCAATAAATACGAATATGCTTTATCTAACTCATTTACTTCGTAATAAATCTTTGCCATCTCAAATAAGACTTCCTTCACCCCCAATTTATCTTTTACCTGTTCAGCAATAATTAAATATTCATTGCCCAAGCTAATAGACAATCTTGGATCATCAACATTTATAGAATATATAAAATTAACTTTTTTTGATTTACGATATAATGAGTAAAACCCATATTTTTCTGAAAGGAGAATACAACTATCCGACATATTCATAGCTAATTTATACTTAACTTGTTTATTATATACATCCGAAATATTAAGCATACTCATTATCTGACTATACTGATCATTAATTAATTTATAGTAATTATTTAAGTTAAAAAATATAACTAATGCCGTATCAATTTCTCCAATATTAGATAAATATACACCATAATTAAACTCAGCATAAGCTACCGCATTATCATCATTATATTTATTAGCCAACTCTATACCTTTAACAAAATACTTTTCTGCATTTATTTTATCATCAAATTCAGAATAATACATTCCCAATTCAGTATTACTATTTGCATATAATATTTGCATTTCAGTATTCATAGAATCAATAGTGAGTATATCTTCTAATTCAAACATGCATTTAAATTGAAACTCAATAGATGTTTCATACATCCCTATTTCTTCATAAATAATAGCAATATTGCTATAAAGAAAAGGAAGTTGATTTTTTCCATAAACAAAACTTGAGTCACTTTCAATTGCTTTTATTATATCTATAGACTCCTCAAGATAATATATTGAAGAGTCGTCCATCCCCAAATAATTAAAATAGGCACTGCGTATATTACATAAATCTACTCTATACCTTTCATTTCCAATTTTTGTAACTATTTTCTGATAATCTACTATTAATTCTTTAGTTTTATTTAAATCTCTATCAATAAAATACCAAATGGTATCACGTAACATCTTTAGTCTTACACTATCATGGAGCTCTATATTCTGCCACAATTCTGCATTATTTCCATTATTATCTTGAGCAATAGTATCATTACTACAAAAAATAATATAGGAAATAAATATAAAATATAATGCTCTGTTTATATGATTCATATAATCAATGTTAGATTCTTAGTGATTTATAGAAAATATTTAATAATTTAAAATCTACAGATTTACATCTTGAAAAAAAAAATTATTATGAGTAATAGTCAGTTATATGTTAGTAATAATAATTATTTTCGATGTCGAATATAAGTTATTAGTACTTAATCCCATCTCGCAAAAATACTAATAATACTGTTAGTGATTTTTTTATTTAATGATCTATTAAAAGAATGGTTACTCGTATGTTTGCAAAGAATTAAATTAGAAGACCAATTATTGCTATTATTGTAGAATAGAAATCAATTGGGAGAAGGTAAGAAAAGTAGTGTTATACCAATTTGGTATCAAAATACGCTATAAATAAATTGGAATATATTTTCCTATTAGAAGGCAAAAATTATTTGCATAAAAGCCTGTACTGAGCATGTCGCTGAAAAATTAATTTCAGGAGCTTAAATTTTATATTAAAACCTATAAATAGGTTATAATTTTATACTAAAAGTCAAATTTAATACCTTGTGCCAATGGTAACTCAGTACCAAAGTTTACAGTAGAAGTTTGACGACGCATATAAATTTTCCATGCATCAGAACCAGACTCACGTCCTCCTCCTGTATCTTTTTCACCACCGAAAGCACCACCAATCTCAGCACCAGAAGTACCAACATTTACATTAGCAATACCACAGTCAGAACCAGCGATAGAAGTGAATAATTCAGCCTCACGCATACTTTCAGTAAAGATACATGATGATAAACCTTGAGGTACATCATTCTGAATATTAATAGCATTCATTACATCACCGCTATACTTAATTAAGTATACGATAGGAGCAAAAGTCTCTTCCTGAACAATCTGGAAGTGATTTTTAGCTTCAGCAATACATGGCATTACATAGTTAGCTGACTCAAAACCTTCGCCAGTTAATTTTTGTCCACCAAATAATACTTTACCACCTTCTTCTTCTACTTTCTTAACAGCACCTTCGAAAAGCTCAACCGACCATTTGTCAATTAGTGGCCCAATTAAATAATCCTCGTCAAGTGGGTTACCAATTTTATGTTGCAAGCTATTATAAGCAGCAACCATACGATCACGTACTTCATCATATACATCTTCGTGAACTATAATTCTACGAGTAGAAGTACAACGCTGACCAGCAGTTCCAACAGTACCGAATACTGTAGAAGCAATTGCTAAATCAAGGTTAGCATTATTTGTAATAGTAACAGCATTATTACCACCTAGCTCAAGAATAGTTTTACCAAGGCGCTTGCCTACGATACCACCAACACGTTTACCTACAGCAGTAGAACCTGTTACAGAAAGTAAATTCACACGCTTATCAGCAAGGAAATTATCTCCCATTACAGATGACTTAGCAACTATTAAGTTGAAAACACCTTCAGGAACATTATTATCTCTTAATACACCAGCAATAATCTTTTGAGTTGCAAGAGCAGTAATTGGTGTTTTTGAACTAGGTTTCCAAATTACAACATCACCAGCAGCAGCAGCAAGAGCAGAATTCCATGCCCAAACAGCTACAGGGAAGTTATAAGAAGTAACGATAATTAAAAGAGGAGTTTATAAACTTCCTTTCATTTTCATCTTTTAAATTGTTAGGGTATAGATGTTCATGAAACATTAAAATAGCTTTCGCTTT
>NIUZ01000129.1 GCA_002254285.1 Bacteroidetes bacterium 4572_112
CTACGTTAACTCTTACAAAATACAAGCCAGAAATCATTAATATTTAATTATCAATGTATTATAAACCGCATATATTAACTGTTAGCATTTAAATCTAACATAATTAATTCATCATTTTCTCATTTTGACACACTATTAGCGATTAGAGAACTTGCTCTAAAAAAGAAATATTACTAGTTAGTAAAATAAACTCCCGATTTGATAAGCAGCAAAAGCCGCTACCCATGCAATAGCAGTAGTATATACTATCTCGAAGATTGCATATTTCCACAAACCAGATTCGCGCTTAATAGCAGCAATAGTAGCTATACAAGGGAAGTAAAAGAGCACAAATAATAAAAATCCGAAAGCAACCGGAGGCGTATAAATTTTCTGCCCCATTTTGGGACCAGAGGTATATACTGCAGCTTTCAGCCTGTCTCCTAAAGACTGAGTACCTTCGGCATCAGGATCGGTTTGATACAGCACACCCATTGTGGAAACAACAATTTCCTTAGCAGCAGCACCAGTAATAAGGCTCACCCCTATTTTCCAATCAAATCCAAGTGGGCGAATTGTAGGCTCAATAAAGTGACCAAGCATACCTATATAAGATTTCTCTTGACGCTCGCCTTCCTTCATTAGCGAAATCTTATGAGAGATTTTTGTTTTTACTATTTCAAGGCTATCAGTATCTATATTTTGATTCTGTTCAGCTGTTTGTACCATTTCATTCTGCAATGCATTATAATCTCTCGAATAATCTATCTCACGAGGGAAATAGCCAAGTGCCCATATTAATACTGAGGCAACCAATATAATTCCTGCCATTTTCTTAAGGTACATTTCGGCCTTAAACCACATATGTTTAACAATGGTAAGAGCTGTTGGCACACGATAAGGTGGCAATTCCATTACAAATGGTAATTCTTTAGCTTTAAATAGCGTTTTTTTGAAAATCCAAGCAACTACTCCTGCCATCATTATACCCAAGGTGTATATAAAGAATAACATTGTACCAGGGTACTGAGGAAAGAAAGCACTTATAATCACCACATAAACAGGTAATCGCGCGCTACACGACATAAACGGATTTATAAGCATAGTCACCAATCTGTCATTACGCCCTTCGATGGTACGAGTAGCCATAATAGCAGGCACATTACAACCAAAACCCATAAGCAATGGAATAAACGAACGACCATGAAGCCCTACTTTATGCATAATTTTATCAACAATAAAAGCCACGCGAGCCATATAGCCCGTATCTTCCATAATGGAGATAAAGAAGAATAGGATTAATATATTTGGCAAAAAGCTAATAACACTACCAACTCCACCAATAATTCCATCAACAAGCAAATCGCGTATTAGCCCCGGAGACATAAGACCAGAGATAAAATCGCTTAAAAGCCCTACTCCAGATTCTATCCACGATTGAGGATAACTACCCACAAAAAATGTAGCTTGAAACATTATCCACATCAAAAATATGAATAAAGGAAAGCTATATAACTTATTGGTAATAAAGCTATCAATAGCATGAGTAACATCTCTTTTGCTAAAAGTAGCTCCTACTTTATATGTTTCTTTAAGAGCACCGTCAATAAAACCATATTTGGCATCTGTAATTGCAGATTCAGCATTCTCTTTAAAATACTCTTCGGCACGTTTCTGACGAGCAGCAACTAATTCCTTAATTTCTTCTTCGTTAACAGCCTGTTTTATTTTTTGCTGCGCATCATTATCGCCTTCAAAGAGCTTTATGGCAAGAAAACGCGATGAAATTCTATCGGTAAGATCCCAATTTTCAGGACGCTTTATTAAATCTTGAATCATACGAATGGATTTCTCCAAACATTTACCATAATTAATATGAATATGACGCTCTACAGGATTCTTATCTAAGTATGATTCAATAACCAAATCAAATAACTCATCAATACCTTTTGCCTTAGCTCCAACAGTTCTCACAGACGGAATACCAAGCATTTGCGATAATAAATCATCATCAAGAACATCCTTACGCCTATCCATTTCGTCGCTCATATTAAGCGCCATTACCACCTTAATATCCATATCAATAAGCTGGGTAGTAAGGTATAGGTTTCGCTCAAGGTTCGACGAATCCACAACATTAATAACCACATCAGGCATATTGTCGTGAATAAAATTACGTACATAAAGTTCTTCTGGAGAATATGCTGTTAGCGAATACGTACCTGGCAGGTCAACAACATTTATCTTATAATCACCATGTTTAAAACTAGCTTCTTTGGAATCAACAGTAACGCCACTATAGTTTCCAACATGCTCATTCATTCCTGAAACAATATTGAAAATTGTAGTTTTTCCACAATTTGGATTTCCTACAAAAGCTACATTAAGCTCTTTATGCTTGTGATCATTGGTTTTTAAGCCGCTGTCATCTTTAATAGTACCCTTATAATCAAACTCCTTGCTTTTAACATCACTTTTCGACATCATTTCTATAAGCTCAGCTTCCGCAACTCGTAATGAAACATCATATCCCATAAGTGAATATTCTATTGGATCCTGCAATGGAGCACGACGAATTACTTCTATCTCTTTGCCTGTCACAAAGCCCATCTCCATTATCCTACGACGAAAAGCACCACGTCCTTTTACCTTAGATATAATTCCTTTTTCGCCTTCTTTTAATTCACTTAAATACATGATACTGTTTTTTTCAATTGATACTATTTAATAACAACAAAACTATAGCTATTAACACTCTAGCTTATCACTATAAGTAGGTATATTTCTATTTTTAAGAGCCTCT
This sequence comes from Bacteroidetes bacterium 4572_112, assembly GCA_002254285.1. Taxonomy (GTDB): domain Bacteria; phylum Bacteroidota; class Bacteroidia; order Bacteroidales; family UBA1556; genus UBA6267. Next base: position 2,783 of record NIUZ01000129.1, read on the forward strand.
TTTTTCTTTTGTATTTTTATCGAATACGACTCTTTTGTTGCAATATACACAACCTTTGTCGCTTTCATATGCACGTTTCCTGACTTATCGACAAACTCTACTGGTAATGTAAGGTAATATTCCCCTTTATCTTTTAAGCTTTTTCTAATTTCGTCAATTGTAGCATCTTCAATAATAAATTTTGCTACAACTTTCTTCTTTATTGGTTTCTTAAATACAATATGCGCCTCTTTATCCCAAATAACATATTCCTTTCCAAATATATTACGAAGCTGAATAGCAAAAATAGGATCAATAGATGCATAAATACTGCCCCCAAAGACAGTCATATTTATATTCCAATTCCTTAAGCCTAGCTTAATACATATATGCATTTCGCGCCAATCATCAGATATAAACCTAACCTTACCACTGCTTCTGCGATAGGCTGGATAAATATTTAATCCAAGTTTATATAGTTTGGTATAAAAGCTTTCTTTTCTGGTAGTTTCAAATTCTTTCACAATAATATTATTGATAATTAGTATTATGCAAATATAAGAAATAAGCATCAAAAAAAATATCTACATTTATAAAATTCGAAATTAAAATAATAATCAACTAATTAACTACCTAAAAGCAATAATAAAGAGTGCTTTTAGGTTTCTTTTTTTCATACTTTTGACCCTGAAATTAAATCTACACACAACAACTCAAAATGGAGCAATATTTTAGTAAATTCAGAGACCAGGTTATAGGTCGAAACCATATTTTTACAAGCCCTTACGGCGAACAAAAGATAATATATGCTGACTGGGTAGCTAGTGGCAGATTATATAAAGCTATTGAAGACAAAATCACTAATGATTTTGGCCCTTTCGTAGCAAACACTCACACAGAAACAAGCGAAACTGGTACTGTAATGACCAAGGCATACCATCATGCCAAACATATTATTCGTGAGCATGTAAACGCCAACGAAAATGATGTAGTTATTACTGCTGGCGTAGGCATGACTGGGGTTATTAATAAATTCCAGCGTATGTTAGGCTTAAAAGCTTGTCAGAACGTAGGTAGTGGTTGCAATTTCGTTATTAAAGAAAAACCTGTTGTGTTTATTACACATATGGAGCATCATAGCAATCACACATCGTGGTATGAAACAATGACTGATGTAGTTGTGCTTCCTGCCAAAGAAGATGGCACTATTGATCTTGTAAAAATGGACGAAATAGTGGCTTCATATTCTGGAAGAGAAAAAATGATTGGTAGTTTTACCGCTTGTAGCAATGTTACAGGAATTGGAACTCCATATCACAAAATGGCGGCTATAATGCATAAGTACAGTGGAGTTTGCTTTATTGACTTTGCAGCAAATGCTCCCTATGATGATATGAATATGCATCCTGAGAATCCTAACGAAGCTCTTGATGCTATAATGTTCTCTCCTCATAAATTCCTTGGAGGACCTTCTTCTTCTGGAGTACTAATTTTCAATCAAGAATTATACACCAACGAAGTACCTGATCAGCCAGGTGGAGGAACTGTAGAATGGACAAATGCTTGGGGCGAATATAAATATACTGACGATATTGAAGCTCGTGAAGATGGCGGTACACCAGGTTTTCTACAGGCAATACGTACAGCTCTTTCCATAAAACTTAAAGAGCAAATGGGTACCAAAAACATCCAAAAAAGAGAGCATGAACTATTTAAAATTGCATTTAAAGAATTAGATAAAGTAAAGAATCTTAAAATACTAGCTTCCAATATTAAAGAACGTATTGGTGCACTATCATTTTATATAAAAGGTGTGCATTATAATCTAATCGTAAAATTACTAAACGATAGGTTTGGAATTCAGGTTAGAGGTGGTTGTGCTTGCGCTGGAACTTACGGTCATTATTTATTAAATGTTACCCACGAGGAGTCGAAACGCATAACTGATATGATAGACGTTGGAAACCTTAGCGAAAAGCCAGGATGGGTACGCTTATCAGTACATCCTACTATGACTAATGATGAGCTTTATTACATATGTGATGCAATAAAGCAAATTGGAGAAAAGAGCAAAGAGTGGGCTGAAGATTATGTTCATGTAAAAGCTTCTAACGAATTTGTTCACAAAGACTTCCTCAATAAAGACAGATATCAAATTGAAGATTGGTTTGAGTTAAATTAAGCATTATGACCTGATTAAATCTTAAAATATTATAAAGGCTATCTTTAAATAAAAGTCAGCCTTTTTTTATGCACAAATAATGCTTTCCTTTGCAAAATATTAAAAAATAATAAATTGAAGTATTTACCATACTATAAGCGGAACCTAAAACTAGCATTTCCCATAGTGCTTTCTCAGGCTGGACAAGTAATCGTACAGCAGGTGGATACTATGATGGTGGGCTATGTTGGCACTGTAGATTTAGCTGCAGCGGCATTCGCAAACTCTATTTTTGTAATAGGATTGGTAATGGTGATGGGCTTTACATTTGGCATCACTCCTGCCGTTGGCTTAGCCTTTGCTAATAAAAACAAGAAGTACTTACAAAGCCTTTTGGTAAATGCCCATGTTTTAAATATCAGCTTTGCCATAGTAGTTTCTGTAATACTATTAGGATTGAGCTTTACGTTTCCATTTATGGGGCAAGATGAAGAAGTATGGAAGCTATCACAGCCTTATTTCTATACACTTATAGCATCTTTATTACCACTTATTATCTTCTTTACAAATAAGCAATTTGGCGAGGGAATTGGTAATACAAAAAAAGCCATGTATGTAACCATATCATCAAACATTATTAATGTGATATTCAACTATATACTTATATTTGGAAAATTTGGAGCACCAGAGTTAGGATTATTGGGAGCAGGAATATCCACCTTAATTTCGCGAGTATATATGGCTGTAATGTTTGTTGCTATTTTCAAATACGGCGAAACTTTTAAGGATTATTATTCAAAACTAAGGTTTGACCTTATTAATAAAGAGGCAATTAAAAAA
>NIUZ01000130.1 GCA_002254285.1 Bacteroidetes bacterium 4572_112
TCGGGAGTTTTGGTCAATAATTCTTCATACTCCTTGGCTGCATCTTCATAACGCTCTTGCTTAAATAGGGTATTTGCCAAATTATACTCAGCTTTAAAATTATTATTATCCTCCAAAAGTGCCAACTGATACTTCTCCTCAGAACCAACATAATTACTATCAGCATATTCTGCATTACCACTACGGATAAGCTTTTCGGCTTTAAATTTATTCTGTGCTTGAAGTTTCACAGAGCCACATAATAGTGCAATGCTAGTCAACAATATATATATTATCTTGCTCATCATAAATTAATTTTTATCAAAAAGTTTTGAAATATTAAACTTTGATTTTCTTTCGCTAATCAGTAACTCAACTATCAATAAAACCAAGCTAATTGCAACAAAAATCTGAAATCTACTTTCGTAATCTTTAAAAGTTTGGGTTTCAATCTCAGTTTTATTAAGCATATTTATTTGGTCCAATATAAGCTTAAGTCCCGATTTGCTATTATTAGCTCTCACATAAATACCATCGCCTTCTTCAGCAATGCTTTGTAATAAACCCTCGTTAAATCTACTGATGATAGTATGACCTTCTTTATCTTTCTTATAGCCTAATCGTCTACCATTTTTAATATTAGGAATAGGAGCGCCCTTTTGAGTTCCCATACCAATGGTGTAAATCTTAATTCCTTCTTTAGCCGCTTCCTTAGCTTGCTCTATTGCACCTTCCTCATGGTCTTCGCCATCGGTAATTACAATTATGGCCTTATTGCGCTCAGTATTCTTATTTTCTTTTGCTTCATTCTCAAATGTTTGACGACCCATATCAATAGCCGCGGCAATACTTGTTCCTTGCGTGCTTATATAATCGGTGCTGACGGTGGAAAGAAACATCTTTGCTGCACTATAATCAGTAGTAATAGGCAATTGAGTATATGCACTTCCTGCAAATACAATTATTCCAATTCTGTCGCCTTGTAAGTTATCCACAAGCTTTGATATTGCTCTCTTACTCCTCGAAAGGCGGTTGGGTTTTATATCTTCGGCCAACATTGAGTTTGATATATCTATAGCAATAATCATATCAATACCTTTACGCTTAACTTTTTCTAGCTTAGAGCCTAATTGTGGATTAGCTAAAGCTATTATTAAAGATGTAAGGGCTATGGTGTATATTACAAAACGCCAGTTTTTGCGTTTATAACTAAGCTTGGGCATAAGCTTATTTATGAGATTTATATCTCCATATTTTGCCCAGCTTTTCTTTTGTGTTTTTATTAGTATTAACCATATCAATAGCAATACTGGCATCAGTATTAATGCGTATAAAAACTCCGGATTTTCGAATCTGAAAATATTCATTTCTAATATTTATTTATGGTTTAATTCTAAAAATAGTGAAACGCAGTAGCATCTCCAATAATAAAATAAGTATTGCTACTATTGCAAAATCTAGAAACTCTTCAGATTTATTCTGAAATATATTTACATCAATCTTCGATTTCTCCAATAGATCAATTTCGTTATAAATCTTTTCAAGGCTTTTATTGCTGGTTGCTCTAAAATATTTACCATCAGTAGTGCTGGCAATTTTTTGTAGAATCTCCTCATCAATATTCACTTCCACATCTACCACCTGTTCGCCAAAGTTGGTTTGTACAGGCATAGGAGCTGTACCTTTGCTGCCAGCGCCAATTGTATAAACACGAATTCCGTATTCCTTGGCAATTTCTGCTGCCGAAATAGGGTCAATGCTACCAGAGTTTTGCACACCATCAGTAAGTAATATTATTACTCTACTAATGGCCTCACTATCCTTAATTCTATTAATTGCCGTAGCAAGTCCATCGCCAATTGCAGTACCATCTTCAATCATACCGCTTTCTATAGGCTTAAATAGGCTCTTAAGCACATTATGGTCGGTTGTTAGCGGACATTGAGTAAAAGCCTCACCACTAAAAATCACAAGGCCTATTCTGTCATTCTTTCTACCATCAATAAACTCTTTAGCCACTTCCTTGGCAGCCTCCAATCTATTGGGTTTAAGATCCATGGCGCGCATACTGCCCGATACATCCAATGCCATAATAATATCAATACCTTCGATATTAGTATGTTTTTGCTTGGTAAATATCTGTGGTCTAGCCATTACAATAATAAGCAAAACCAGCGCTATCATACGCAATACAAAAGGCGTATGACGTAATCTTGTTCTTAGGTTTGGCCTTATATTCTTAGCCCATTCTAAACTCGATAATTGTAAAGAAGCATTTTGTTGCTTATTCTTTATCCAATAATGAGCAATTAAAGCAGGTATTGCAATCAAAGCAATTAGCCAATAGGGCTGAACGAATACTATTTGCGAAAAATAATTTATCATTTCTCAGCTCCTTTCTTTTCTTTATTGTCAACTGCTTGTATCTTAGTAGTTTCGACAAACTTATATGCCCAATCCAAAGCCTCAATATTTTCAGACTCTATGGGTTGTATCTTGGCAAACTTTACAAAATCTGAAATCTTCAATATTTTCTTTGTTTGTTCAAGAAGTTCTTTGTCTATTTCCTTTTTACTAAGCTCCTTAATAATTTCATCAGTAATCATTTCCATTGCTCCAAAATGCATCCTGTTTTCGAGGTAGGTTCTGAAAATATCCGTAAGACGCGAATAATAATGCTTAGCATCGCCATTTTCCCATAATTTGTCTTGCTTAAGCTTATTGAGCTCTTTATTAGCAATAATATGTGCTGGTATTTTTGGTTTAGCTGGTAATGGAATTATAGGCTTATTATTTTTCCATCGGTAATAAACATAATACGATAAAGCAATAATAACAAGAGCTAATAATACCCATAAAATAATTGGTAAAGCCTCTCTAAATGTCCAAGGAGCTTCAATTATTGGCTTAATATCAGCAATACCTTTTTCTGGATCGACCTTTAGGTATGCAATATACATTTTCAACTCTTGGGTTTCAACTTTTAGCTGAGTAGAGTCGTTGATATGTGCATACACAAATGGGAGAGGAGGTATTGTTATTAAACCTGTATCCCATGATGTGATGGTTAAATCTACATTAATATCGATAAGATTGGTGCCAGGAACAGGCACCGTATCGTTTTCCGAAATATCTATTACCTCAATAGTATCATTGATTTTGCCAACCACCGAAGGCCAATAAACAACCTTATCGCGTGGTTGCTGTAGCTTTAGATGTAGTATGGTTTGATCACCTATCAAAATAATATTAGTATCGAGCGAAGCCATAGCCTTATACTGCTGTGCAGAGGCAAAACTCGATATTAGTACCGCTATTATTATGATTATAAATTGTTTTATAGTTTTCATCTTAAAATCTATTTTCTCGCATTTTAAATAGTTTTATCAAAGGTTTTACGTAATCCTGACCAGTGTTTACATCAACAGTATCAACACCTGATCGCTTAAATGTATCAGTGATTCTTAATTGTTGCTTTTCGAAATGCTTTTGATATGCATCCCTCAATCGCGAATCGCTAGTATCGATATATATTTGCTGATTAGTTTCAGGATCTTTCACTTTTATAAGACCCATATTAGGAAGCTGTTTCTCACCAATATCCGAAATGCGAATAGCTGCCAAATCATGCTTGCGATTGGCAATTTGTATGGCAGTTTTAAAATCCTTATCCATAAAATCGCTAAGAACAAAAGCCGTACATTTCTTTTTTATGGCATTGGTAAGATATCGTAATGCTTCTTCAATATTGGTACCCGTTTCTTCAGCTTTGAAATCCAACATCTCTCTGATAATACGTAGTATATGAGATCTTCCTTTTGCTGGCGAAATAAATTTCTCTACCTTACTGCTAAAGAAAATTACACCCACTTTATCATTATTCTGTATAGCCGAAAAAGCAAGTACAGCAGCTATTTCGGTTATAACTTCCGATTTAAAACTGTGGGTTGTACCAAACATATTAGACGCACTTACATCAATCAAAAGCATGACTGTAAGCTCACGTTCTTCCTCAAAAATCTTAATAAAAGGAGTATTGAATCTTGCGGTTACATTCCAATCAATATTGCGCACATCGTCACCATATTGATACTCACGCACCTCGCTAAATGCCATTCCTCTTCCCTTAAACGCCGAATGATAATGTCCCGAAAATATCTGTGACGACATCCTACGAGTCTTTATCTCAATTTTGCGTACACGTTTAAGAATATCTTTAGTCTCTTGCATTTTATTAAGTATTTAATTCTCAGTCTTCAGTCTTCAGTCTTCAGTACTCAGTCTTCAGTACTCAGTCTTCAGTACTCAGTCTTCAGTACTCAGTCTTCAGTTACTGCTGACTGCCAACTGAATACTGTCTAAGGTACCTCAACAGCGTTCAAAATTTCATTAATAATATCTTCGGAAGTAATATTTTCGGCCTCGGCTTCGTAAGTTAGACCAATACGGTGGCGTAATACATCAGTACATACAGCACGTACATCCTCAGGTATCACATAGCCACGGCGCTTGATAAAAGCATAAGCCTTAGCAGCCAATGCCATGCTGATAGTAGCACGCGGCGAACCTCCAAAACTAATTAGGCTCTTGAATTTATCTAAGCCATACTTTTCAGGATAACGACTAGCAAATACAATGTCTGTTATATAGTTCTCAATCTTCTCGTCAAGGTAAACCTTACGAACAACCTCACGAGCACGGATAATATCTTCAGTTTTAAGGATTTGCTCATTACTAGGTTTCACATTACTAATTTGTGAACGAAGTATTGCTTTTTCTTCCTCTTTAGTAGGATAATCAATAACCACCTTAAGCATAAATCTATCCACCTGTGCCTCAGGCAATGGGTAAGTACCTTCTTGCTCAATGGGATTTTGAGTTGCAAGTACCAAAAACGGCTTAGGAAGGTTGTAAGTATTTTCTCCCAAAGTAACCTGACGCTCTTGCATTGCTTCAAGCAAAGCACTCTGAACCTTTGCAGGAGCACGGTTTATCTCATCAGCTAACACAAAATTTGCAAATATTGGTCCTTTACGAGTTTCAAAAGTTTCTTTCTTTTGAGAGTATATCATTGTTCCTAAAATATCTGCTGGCAGCAAATCTGGAGTAAATTGTATTCTGCTAAATTTAGCATCAACCACCTTTGCCAATGATGTAATGGCAAGAGTTTTCGCCAAACCAGGTACACCCTCTAATAAAATATGTCCATCAGACAGTAGTCCAATCATAAGGCGTTCAACCATATGTTTTTGTCCGACAACAATTTTGCCCATCTCAATGGCAATAAGGTCAACAAATGAACTTTCCTTCTGAATAAGGTCATTAAGTTCTTTAATATCCAATTCCTTTTCCATAGTTTATAAATAATTTATTGTGTGTTATATAATTGTAATAATCAGTATTATACATAAATATTACGGTATTAAAATTATGCATTTTTTATGTTGCAGCTTAGTGTGTTTTTTAAAACAACGCAAAGTTAGAAAAAGACTGTTATTAATTACTTTATATTGATGTTAAATTTAGTTAAGAAAATTTGTGCCAATTATTAATTTCTAATTGTTAATGATTAATACCAATTTGGTATCAAAATACGCTATAAATAAATTGGAATATATTTTTCTATTAGAAGGCGAAAATTATTTACATAAAAGCCTGTACTGAGCATGTCGAAGTATAGCTATGGAAATAATTTTTAACGCAGTAATAGGGAAATATAAACGATTTATATGGCGTGTTTTGGTATTAAT
>NIUZ01000131.1 GCA_002254285.1 Bacteroidetes bacterium 4572_112
AATTTATTGGAAGTTATGATGCTATCTTTGGGCATTAATACATTAATTATCTGAGCTAAGTTTTTGCTTTAGAGCTTCGAAAAGAATTACTCCTGTAGCCACCGATACATTTAGTGATGCTGTTTCGCCTACCATAGGAATTTTTGCAAAACTATCGCAAAGCTTAAGATATTCGCCAGAAATGCCATCATCTTCAGAACCCATAATTACAGCAGTTGGCAATGTATAGTCATTATTAGCATAATTATTTTCAGTCTTTTCGCTTACTCCAATAATTTGCAATCCACTTTGCTTAAGGAATTCAATATCATCTTTCAGATTAAAGCTACGGGCAATAGGAACTCTAAGAATAGCACCTGCTGATGATTTTACAGCTTCGGCATTTATCTTAGCAGAATTTTGTGCAGGAACAAGTATAGCATGCACGCCAGTACATTCGGCAGTACGAGCAATGGCGCCAATATTACGAATATCGGTAATTCTATCGAGTATAAGAATAAAAGGAGTTTCGCCTTTATCATAGATCATTGGCAATACATTTTCAATTGGCTGATATTCAACCATTGACATATAAGCAATAATTCCTTGGTGATTTTTGCGAGTAACACGGTTAAGCTTTTCTATAGGCACAAACTGCACATATACATCATTATCTTTTGCTTGTGAAATAATATCTTTTATGGTATCGCTAAATAAGCCTTTCTGTACCAATAATTTATCAACTTCTTTTCCACTATTAAATGCTTCCTCAATTGGTCGTACACCAAATATAAAGCTATCTTTTATTCTTTCCATATTCATTTTATATGTTAAGTCTTAATTGACTTGAGTTTGCAAAAGTACAAATGATTTATGGTATAAAATTATAAATCGAAAAAATTAATTTTATGGGTGGTTTTGGCCTAGCGTCAGTGTCGCTCAAAGCGACGCCGACGCTAAGCTTAGTATTAATTGACTATACATAAGCGAAACCTTCTCTTTGAGCGAAGGCTTCGCTTTCCCTTTACTAGCAAAAAAGTAGATGGCCAAATTTATTAACATAATGAGCTATTTGTGTTAATAAAATATAACTGTAGCGTATTATTATTCCTTATCTTTGTAAGCTATAATAATATCACAGTTATAATAATATCACAGTTAGAATAATATCACAGTTAGAATAATATCACAGTTAGAATAATAAGCGTCAAAAATGTCATATAGCAATTCATATTTATGTATTTTAATTATAGTACTGTTAGTATTATTACTAATAGCGTATATTATTAATTCTATTTTGATAAAAAAATACAGAAAAGCTAAAAAAGATATTCATAGAGAGGGAGATTCAAGATATTTAGAACTAATAAATAAACTACCGCAATTGGTTATAGAAACTGATTCTGATGGTAAATTTACATTCATAAATAAGCAAGGTTTAGAGTTTTTGGGATATGGTAAATTTGATATTGGTAAAATAGATATTTTCTCGATAATACATCCATCGCATCAACCGAAGTTTAAAGAAGAATTTTTATACTTGGTAGAAGGAGGAGAGAATAAAGGGCAAGAGTATAGGATTATCACCAATAGAAATGAAAGCTATTTTATGGTATTTTACCTAAGGCGAATCATTATTAATGCTAATAACGAAATAGGATTGAGGGGAATTATTATAGATATATCGGATCGTAAAGAGCTTGAGAGAAAAGTGCTTAACACCATAATTGAGACTGAAGATAAGGAAAGACGTAGGTTTTCGGAAGATTTACATGATGGATTAGGTCCACTTTTGTCAACAGTAAAGTTATATATAAATCAAATGAAATCAAGTAAAGTTAGTATTAGCGAAGAAAAAGAAATGTTTAACTTTGCGAATGAATTACTTGACGAAGCAATTTCAACAACTAGGAATATTGCAAATAATATATTGCCAGGCTCAATTGTTGATAATGGCTTGATTGCAGGAGTAAGAACGTTTATTACACATATTAAACAAGCAGGAAATATTGATATAGTTTTCAATGAAAACCTAAGCAAGCGTTATGATACTAATATTGAGATAAATATATATCGTATTATTATTGAACTAATAAATAATTCGCTAAAATACGCTGAGGCAAATACATTGGAAGTGTGCATTTTGGAAGAGAATAATACAATAAATGTACATTATAAAGATGATGGCAAAGGTTTTAATATGGAAGAAGTAAAAAATGGCTTAGGCCATATAAATATAGAGAATAGGTCAAAATCCATAAATGGAGAGCTTGATTATTACAGTGAGATTAATAAGGGTATGACATTTAATCTTAAAGTAGAAATTTAAATTAGCAAAAACTTATATTTAGCAGTATAAGATATTTATAAAAGGAGAGATTATGAGCAAGAGCATTAAAGTTATAGTAGTAGATGATCATGAATTATTTAGAAAAGGAGTAATAATGGTTCTCAAGAAGATGGATAATGTGGAAGTAATTGGTGAAGCTGGAGATGGAAAAGAATTTCTTGCTATGCTAAATTCTCATAAACCTGATGTGGTATTTATTGATATTAAAATGCCATTGATGAATGGTATTGAGGCTACTACACAGGCTACAAAAAGATTTCCTGAATTAAATATAATTGCATTATCGATGTTTGGTGAAGAAGAATACCTTCATAAAATGATTAATGCAGGAGCCAAGGGCTTCTTGCTAAAAAATAGTAGCATTGGCGAAATAGAAAGAGCAATAAACCTTGTAAATAATGGCAAGAACTGCTACTCTGACGATCTATTGGGATATTTTACCAATAAGTTTATTGATAATAAGCCTAAAGACGATGATAAGATAAAACTTACTCGTAGAGAACTTGAGGTATTAAATTTAGTAGCTCAAGGGCTTTCTAATACCGAAATTGCTGATAAGCTATTTATATCGAAACGTACTGTTGATGGTCATAAGGCTAACTTAATTCAGAAAACAGGTTCAAAAAATATTGTCGACTTGCTTATTTATTCCATTAAAAATAATATTATTACAATAGATTAAGCATTTCTGAAATACTTATATTACGAGGCAAGCTTCGAGGAATTCAACCTAAAGATATTAATCACAGAAGATAAATACCTTGTTTAATACTCAATTATCAAGGTAAATAATAAATACAATACTATAATTCTAAATACAGGGGTTTTACGTATAATAATAGGAGGTTTACGCCTTTACTATTAATATGGTATTATCGTATTTTGGGCTCATAAGGTAAAGATGCTATTTATTATGATTTCACAAATAGTATGGTTACCAAAGTGGATTTATTACAGACAATATAGTTGAAGTGTAGCCTTATACTCAACTAAATGTCTAGTATTTATAATGTATGAATATTTAAATTTAACATAGCATAATTTAATTATAACAGACTATTAATGTTTTAATTACCTTTTGTTATATAACTATATATCACATATTAATAAATTTTGGACTTATGACACGAACATGACAAATTTTAATCTTATTTTGACCCACAGTGGCATGATTAAAATTTTGTTATATAACTCCATATCAACTAATTAATAAATTTTAAACATATGAAAAAACCTTACTTAATCAATTTAGGCATATTACTAATTATGATGTTTTTTTCAAACATTATTATAGCCAATAATATTAATGTTGGTGACACTATCAGTATTAATACTACATGGAATGAGGATACCGTTAAAATTATTAGTGATGTATACATTCCTGAAGGCATAACTCTAACAATTGCTGAGGGCACTTATGTACAGTCACAAGGATATTATAAAATTGGTGTTGATGGAAGTATTATTGCAAAAGGAACTGCAGATGATAATATTATATTTACGGCTATATCTGAAGCTACAGGTTGGCGTGGTATTAGGTTCAAAAATACCCCTACATCAAATATAACTTCAGTTTTTCAATACTGTAACTTTTCATATGGTAAAGCCAATGGCGATAGTTGGATTGATAAATCGGGTGGTGTAATGCTATTGGAAAATTATTCGAATGTAAAAATACTAAATTCCAGATTTTACAATAATTATGCGACAAGTCATGGAGGTGCAATAGCAATGTTTTATAGCTCTAGCCCTAGTATTATTAGTAGCGAATTTGTAAATAATTCGGCAGGAAGTGTAGGAGGAGCTATGATAATTTATAGCAACAGTAATCCTACAATTATAAATACAACCATTGCCAATAATAATTCTAGTAATGGAGGTGCAATGTATAATTCTAATTCAAACGGACCAATTATAAACTGTATTATATATGGTAATACAGCCTCAAGTTCACCTCAAATTTATGGAACTCCAACACAAATAGAGAATTGTAATATTGAAGGTGGTTTTTCTGCTGGAGTTAATATTTACGATACCATTCCAGAGTTTGTTGCACCAACAGCAGGTGTAGGAAATGCCTATGCTGCTGATACTGCTGATTATTCATTAAGCTCAAGTTCTTACCTTATTGATAAAGGAATTAATACTTATTATGATCATTCATATGGCAACTTTGATGTGGTAGGTAATTTTCGTTACGATGGCCTTAATGCTGATATAGGTGCTTACGAGCACATATCGTCGACAGAAGTTTGTGGAGATATTAGTACAAATACAGTATGGAGTGGTAGTATACTAATGAACTGTGATATTACCGTTGATGATGGAAGTGTACTGACAATAAAACCAGGAACAAAAATTATATCTACAGGGCACAATATGTTAGATATAGACGGACAATTACTTGCACAAGGCACTTATGATAGCACAATTACTATTACTGCTTGGGATAAGTACGAAGGTTGGCAAGGTATTATATTTAAGGATATTAGTACATCTAATGATAGTTCAAAAATTGAGTATTGCGTAATTACGAATAAGGTTTATGAGTCAGTAGGAGATAACCATGGTGCTATTTATGTATATAATACAAATAAGATACTAATACGAAATAATATAATTGCTGATAATAAAGGTAGGTATGGTGGTGGACTATCTATTTATGGCTCATCAATAAATGTGATTGGTAATTTTATTGGACATAATGAATCAATACAATATGGTGCTGGTATAAGATTATATAACGATAATTCTAGCATTATTAATAATACTATTGCTAATAATAAGAACCTTTCAACTGAAGATGGAGCTGGAGTATTTACTGATGGAACAAATACTTCTGAGTTTAAAAACAATATTATTTACTTAAACTTCGACAATTCAGGCAATCATGCTAATCTAGATAATTTTTCTACCGCTGGATTAGATCTAACCTACTCATGCATTGAGGGTGGATATTCAGGAATAGGAAATGTTTCTATGGATCCTTTATTTAAGAATCCTAGTAATATTGCAGGAAGAGCAACCTCGTATAAAGATTATAATTATTTTTTACAAAACACATCTCCAGCTTTAGATGCTGGTAGTAGTAGTACAACAGGTTTAAATATTCCCATAAGGGATATAATAGGTAAGACTAGAGTTTATAATTCTACAATAGATATGGGTTGTTATGAAGCCAAAGCTTTAATGTCGTTTGGTTGTGCAAATAATACAGAAAACATATCATCAAATATGCTTTGGGATGCAGATATTATAAATATTGATTGTGATATTACTATTGATAGCGGAGTTATTGTAACAATACTACCAGGCACTAAGGTTGTATTTAATGGTAATAAAAGGATAGAAATATTAGGAGCTCTTGTGGCAAATGGAAATTCAA
>NIUZ01000132.1 GCA_002254285.1 Bacteroidetes bacterium 4572_112
ATCAAACTCTTCATATAAAATGGATTTCGGAACAGGGGACTCTATTTGTCCTGATGGAAGATATCGTTCGGGCATTTGTAATATTATTATCGAAGGAAATTTAATGGATTCTCTCTCTAGTGCTTTTCTTGATTTTGATGATTTCTATACCGAAGGTTTTGGTGTTGTTGGTCATTGCGATATCTTTAATTTTGGTACTACAAACGGAAATATTTATCTGTTTTTTAAACTTACAGATGGTTATTTGAACTACCAATATGAACATGAATATGGAATTTCTTACAATTTTGATAAAGATATTTTGTGGGTAAATGGTTATGAAACTCCTTTGATTTTTTCTGATGATAGTTTTTTAGTCTCTGGACATTGTTACGGCAGAACGGCAGAACACGACCGTTTTTTAGTAACTACTCGTAGCAATATGGAGTGGCCAGCAAATTGTTCCTATTATTCAAAAGGGGTTGTGGATTTTGTTCTTCCCGATTTTTCTGTGGGAAAGGGATATCTTGATTTTGCTGGGCATTATGGCTCAAATCCTGGGTGCAATAGAGAGTATTGGTATGCTTTTCGTGCTAGAGTAACAAATACAAATCTTTTTATTGGCGATTCTGCTTCTTTTAATATTGAATATTAGATTTTTATAGGTTTTTATTTCCTTTGAAATAATAAGATTTTCTGTGGGCTGAGGCTCTCGACCCAAATCATCTAAAAAAAACTGTTCTTTTCAAACCTCTTTGAAAACAATATTTTCCTTTTCTTATTTTTGATTTTTGCTGTATCTTTGCACAAAACAACAAATAATGATAGAACATCCTCACGATCTTGTAAAACAGCTCTTTTTTGAATGGAAAGGTTGCCAACCACAAAAACTCGATGCTTTGCCACTCTCTGGATCTGATCGTAGATATTTTAGATTATCTGCTGATAACGAGTCGGTTATTGCGGTTTTCAATAGCGACATAAAAGAGAATAAGGCTTTTTTGGCTTTCTCGAAAAGTTTTGCCGATGTAAATCTTTCTGTGCCCAAAATTTTAGCTCAAAGTAAAAATGAGTTGGTCTATCTGCAAGAAGATTTGGGAGACATTACTCTGTTTGCACATTTGTCAGAAGTGCGTAAAAAAAATGGCTGGACAAACTCTCTTACAGAGCTTTATAAAAAAGTGCTCTCTTCTTTGCCAGCTTTCCAACTTTGCAAAGGTGTTGATTATAATTTGTGTTATCCTCGGTCGGCTTTCGATTTGCAATCTATGAAATGGGATTTGAGTTATTTCAAATATTATTTTCTGAAATTGGCAAAAATTCCTTTTGATGAGCAACTGTTAGAGAATGATTTTGATACTTTTACAAATTTTCTTCTCGAAGCAAAAAGTGATTTCTTTCTCTATCGCGATTTCCAGTCGCGGAATATTATGTTGAAAAATAACGAGATATTTTTCATCGATTATCAAGGTGGACGCAAAGGCGCTCTTCAGTATGATTTGGCTTCTTTGTTATGGGATGCAAAAGCGAATATTCCTAATGATGTTCGTCAGGAATTGCTAAAGCACTGTCTAAGCTAAGCTCATAAAGGTCGTATATAATTATTGTAGAATCGTGGTGCTTTATCCATTTCTTATATTGCTCATAACCACTACTACCATGAGCTTTTGATATTGCAAGCTTTGTAGTTTTGTGTATAGTTATTTGTTTCTCATAATTATTACACGACGACAAAATAAAAGCAAATGCAATTATTATAAGAAAATATTGGTGGATTTTGAAATTCATATATTAACTAAGCTTATTGATTTATATTATCAACAAAGGTAAAAAAAAAGCTCACATTGCTGTGAGCTTTTTAATATTGTTTTGAGTATCCTATCTTTCACGAAGGTTATAAATTCTTAGCAGCTGAAATACAGCCCAACCAATAACACCCAAAGTGCCTAAAGTAACAGTAAGGTAGGAGATAAGTAACCAAAGAGGAGTTCTTGCGCTAGTACCCCACATATGTCGTCCTTCTATTGGGTTTTCCCATTTCTCAGGATAGCCAATAGTTACAGTTTCTTCCTTTGCAAAAGCTTTATCATTTGTACGTGCTATAATTTCTACATTGCCATCAAGATTGGCTTTAAGACCAGTAGCATCAACATTTACTTCACCATTTTCGTCAGTACGTTGTCCTTCAATAAGTGCCATATTACCGAAGTAACGTTTTACAAATAAGTCAACTTTTACACCTTTAGCTTTTGCCGGATGACCATTATCGTCAACAGCAATAACTCTTACAGTAAAACTTTGTGCTGCATCATTATATATAGCCTCAACATCTTTAATAGTTCCTTTAAACTTTTCTACTTTAGGAGCTGCAGCTGCATTGCCTGAAGCAGGAGGTACGTATGCATCGTAATTAGCACGAATAAATGCAACTACTTTCCAACGCTCATCTTCCGAAAGACTTCCACTGAAAGGAGGCATTCCACCTTTACCGTTGGTTATTTTAGCGAAAATTTCGCCATCAGTATTAGCCGCTTGCCAATCTGTAGCGCCCAAATTTGGTGCTAGTGGCAATGCTCTTTCGTTGCTAGGTGCAACAAATACTTCACCATGGCACATTTTACAGCTTTTATTATAAATGCCATTTCCAGCATCCTGTATATCTTCGGTAAACGCAACACCCAAGGTCATAGCCTTTTGATCGGCAGTTACATTCCAATCCTGTGCGCTTGCATTAGTCATTATTAAGAGGCTAATGCTTACAAAACTTAATATTTTACTTAATTTGTTCATCTTATATTTCCCTTAATATTTTTATAAATCCTTATGAATATCAACTCCTTTTTCTTCAGCAATTTCCCACATAGGAATTACTGGGAAAATTTTCACCAAAATACTTACTATAAGTATAGCAGCAGCTAAAATCCCCAAAGTAACAGTTATTTCTAGCCCTGTAGGTACATAATGATGGAAATTTTCTGGTACATTTTGTACAGGTAAAAATGGGTGTGCCAAAGTAGGTACTACAATTATTACACGCTTAAACCAAGCGCCAATAACAATAGCTACTCCAATTATCATCATTGGGAAAGGCTTACGGAATGGCTTGAATAAACCAAATGTGATTGGTAAAATAAGACCAAACATCTGTGTTAACCAAAACATAACCCCATATTCGCCATGGAATGAGAATAATGTAAATATATGATGTGCATCAGCAGTTTTCATTTTGTATGCTGGCACAAGAAATTCGTTAAGATTAAAGTAGAAATAAACAAGACCAACTAATACCATTAGTTTTCCCATTTTATCGAAGTGGTAATCAGTAATATAATCCTCAAGCTTATATGCCCTACGGATAAAGTACATAGCAACTAAAACTGCTCCTGAACCGGCAACAAAAGCACCAGTTACATAATATGGTCCGAATATAGTGCTATCCCAACCTGAGCGTAATGTTAATGCTGATAACCATGACGTTACAGTGTGTAATGCCATTGCTACAGGTACAATAAGAATTAATAAAACTCTAAGAGTACTATGTAGTATTTTGTATTGTCCTGGAGTTCCTACCCATCCTAATGAAAGAATATTATACATATTCCATTGCCATTTTGGAAGGTCCTTTTTCATATGGTTTCTTATGATTCCTAAATCGGGAAGCATAGGTAGTAAAAGCAAAAGGATACTTATTATAACGTATACATTTACTACGGTAACATCCCAAATAATTGGTGACTGAAATCTACCATGTAAAAACAGATTTAAAATCCTGTCGGGGCGACCCATATCCACTACAATTGCGATACCTGCCATCATAGCAAAAGCTAGGGCAATCATTTCGGCAATTCGTGAGATAGGTATTATCCATTTTTGGCCCAGTAGACCTACCACTGCTGAAATAAGCATTCCAACTAATGCGGTGGCTACAAAGAAAACGAATGAGGCAATATATAGTCCCCAGGATACATAATCGCGCATTCCTGTTTGCCCTAGTCCGTTTTGTAATTGAATAATATAACCCCAAATGGCAACCGCTATTATTGTAAGCAGCATACCAATCCATAATTTGTAAATCAAAGGGAATTTTGTCATTGGCGTAAGAATATCCTCACGGATTTTCGCCATTATTGCTTCGTCGCTTTGTTTTTTAATTTCTGACATGTCTTTTGTCTATTATAGAATTTTTAATTCTTATTAATTTCCTAAATAATATTATCCGTGCTGTGGTTTAGGCTCTTCTTCTCCTAGGTAGTTCAATTCACCAGCTTTATATTCAAAAGTTCTATCTTTTGGGGGTAAATAATACACACTAGGCTTAGTTCCTAATTCTGGTAATAAAGTATAAGCTCCATTATCGCTTAATAAAGTACTTAAGCGTACAGTTTCTTTACTTGTACCATTGGTAACAGCATCTTCGTTGGCATCGCCAAACCAATATGTTCCATTAGGACATGCCGAAACGCAGTATGGTAGTTTACCAATACGTAATCTGTCGGCGCTGAATAAACATTTAGAAACAGTACCTTTTTTCTGTGGTACGTTAAGCTCCATATCGTAAACTGCATTCTCATCTCCTTCATAATACTTAGGCTCTTCCCAGTTAAATACTCGGGCAGAATAAGGACATGCTGCAATACAGAATCTACAACCGATACAACGCTCATTATCAATAAGTACAATGCCATCCTTACGCTTGAAAGTAGCGTCAACAGGGCATACCTTAGTACAAGGAGGATTGTCACAATGCATACATGGCTTTGGCTGATAATAAAATCCTGTTCCCTCAGCATTTTCTGTCTGCAATACGTTTATGTGATGTTGCTCAGGCTTTAGATGGTGAGCACCTTGACAAGCGCTCATACACTTACGTGCATTTTTACACTTTGCAAGGTCAATAACCATTACAAATTTCTTTCCTGAAAGACCTTCACGAGAGCGTATCTGCATCTCATTAAGGTTTAATTTTAGTTCTGTTTTTTTACCGTTAATAACTTTTCCATCTGTGGTAAGCATAGGAACTTTTTCCTCGTCATCCGTTACACACGAACTTAGTATCCCTAATGTAGACACAGCTGATGCCGTACCAACACTGATACCAAACTTTTTAAGGAAATTTCTACGTGAAGTTGCTTCTGGCGTAATCTTCTTACTCATAATATGTTAAGATTATATTTGTTTCTTTAATTATTTGTTTCTTTAATTGAGTATTTGATTGCGTAAATATATATAGATTTTGTGATATTATAATGTTAAGTTTATAATTTGTATTGATTCTAAATAAAGATATATTATATTATTTATTACAAATAGATTATTGTTAATGCACTAAAAAAATCCTTAGCTTTGTGCAACCGATAAATCACGTAGCAAATTATAACAATACATGATAAAAATACTTATTGCTGATGACCATAAACTTTTTGTTGATGGATTAATTTCTCTGTTGACAATGGAGCATAATATCAGTATTGTGGCAAAAGCTTATTCTGGAAAAGAGATGCTTGATTGCCTTAGTAAATATGATATTGATGTTGTATTGTCGGACATAAATATGCCTGGCATTGATGGGGTAGAAGCCGCAAAAGTTGCCATGAAAAAATACCCTAAACTTAAAATTATTATGCTAAGTATGCATAAGGGTAGTATGATTATTAGGCAAGTTATAAAAATGGGAGTTCATGGTTATATTCTTAAAAATACTGATAATGCTGAACTT
>NIUZ01000133.1 GCA_002254285.1 Bacteroidetes bacterium 4572_112
AAAAATTATTTCCATAGCTACGGCTATGCAAATAATTTTTGCCTTCTAATAGGAAAATATATTCCAATTTATTTATAGCGTATTTTGATACCAAATTGGTATAATATAGGCTATACATTGATTATGAAATTTATTAAAAATATAGAATAAAAGCAAGTACATCCATGAATGGCGATTGGGTTTATACTTACAAGAGGCTTTATTTTTAGTTAAGAAAGGCTCATTGTGTTTTTGAAACACGCTTATCTACATGACATAAATTATATATTTGGGCTAAAGCCCATATTGTTTATTCATAATTAGGCATGGCATTCCCTTCGATAAACTCAGGATGACGACCCGACCTAATGAATACAACATTCTACGGGCTTTAGCCCATACATAAAAACTATATAATTGCAAATTAATTATTCATTTGTATTTTGTCATGAACTAAACACGCTAAGTCTTGTTTAGTTTTAGTAACGGCACAGTGAACCGATGATTTTGAGTCATAGGCTCTGCTTTTGAAAAGGCTCAAAGCGAAGGTTTCATTAAATCAAAGGAGCTATATTCAAAAAAAAGAGCAAAAAAAAAGCTCCGAAGTACAACTTCGAAGCTTTTGCGGTCTGGACGGGACTCGAACCCGCGACCCCCTGCGTGACAGGCAGGTATTCTAACCAACTGAACTACCAAACCAATAATTTTAAGAACTGCTTTATCTCTCTAAAGCGGTTGCAAAAGTAAACCTTTTTTTTATCCATACAAGCTTTTTTGACAAAAAAAATCAAAATAATTCATCTTTTTTTTAGGACTCTTTTTATCCCCTTAATTATCCATAACTTACAACAAAAAATATTTTCAAAAACTTTTAATTAATTTGCAGAATCACTACTTAAAACTCATTTTTATCACATAAACCCTTGGATAATTGCTGACAAAAAAGCCTAAAATATGATAATGTCTCCCAAAATAGTGTTTTTATGAGAGAAATAAGAAGGATTACTATTCCCAAAAACACAATAATAAAATAAAATAAAATAATTTGATTTCACTAAGTAATTATTGTAAATTTGCATCTGATAATCTTATTATAAAAAGAAGATAGATTTGGAAAACATAGTAAATTCAATATTATCAAAAAGTAAAAGACTTATTGATGAAAGAAAGAAGCTTCTTGTGGAGAACGAAAAGCTTAAACTTCAGGTTTTGGATTTACAACAAAAAAAATCTTCACAAGAGAATAAGATTAATGAATTAATTGAACAACAAAAGATTCAGCAAGTTGCTGGGGTTTTTGGAAAGGAAGAGAAGAAAACTTCGTTAAATAAAATTGATGAAGTTGTGCGGGAAGTTGATCGTTGTATTGCATTATTAAACACTTGAGCCAATGGAGGACAAGTACATTATAAATATTAACATAGCTGGACGAACTTATCGACTTAAGGTTGATAATAACGAAGAAGAGCACGTGAGAGCGGCTGCCAGCGCTATTAATAAGAAGATTGAGGAATTCTCTAGCAATTATGCTTTTAAAGATAAGCAGGATTTGCTAGCGATGACAGTAATATCATTTGTTTCGGAGCTTACTAAGCTTAAAGCCGAAACTAAAGATAATGCTATTATATCAATCGATAAGCTTAATGAAATTGACGAATTACTATCTATATAATAAAGTTCTTTAAAAGACATGGCCCGCACCATTTTGAATAGTACGCAAACTCAACAGTTACTATTTTAGGGATAAGCTCTATAAGAGTTCTAGAACAGGCCTCACCTTCGGGAATATACTTCGGTATAACGGTGGACGTTCG
Source organism: Bacteroidetes bacterium 4572_112 (assembly GCA_002254285.1). Taxonomy (GTDB): domain Bacteria; phylum Bacteroidota; class Bacteroidia; order Bacteroidales; family UBA1556; genus UBA6267. Next base: position 1,794 of record NIUZ01000133.1, read on the forward strand.
AAAATTCAGGCAGCCCTATACGTGTCATTTAGGAGTTTGACACACTCTCAGAATGGACGGGCTTTTCTTTTTTCCTCAACAAAATCCTTTACAATTTCTAGCAATTTACTGATCACAACACAAACAACTATGGACATTATTACAATAATTATTGTAGCTTTTGTTTCCTTAGTAATTGGTATTGTAATAGCAATTATTATTACCAAGAGCCAAGCTGATAACAAAAGCAAAACAATTATTAAAGAGGCCAATATGGAGGCCGAAAACATTAAGAAAGACAAGATTCTTGAAGCTAAAGAAGAAATCCTTAAACTTAAAGGTAAACACGACAAATGGTCTACTGATAAGTCTAAAGAAATCAACCGTACTCAAAGTAGAATTAGTCAAAAAGAAAATTCTATAAATCAAAAATTTGAGGATCTAAAGAAAAAGCAACGCGAAACAAAACAAGAAAGCGATAAACTAAACGAAAAACTTAGTAAGATTGAAATTAAGGAAAAAGAATTGGCTAAGGCTCATAAAGAGCAAGTAACTCAACTAGAGACTATTGCTAATCTTTCTGCTGAAGAAGCAAAAGAGCAATTAATAGAAGCTATTAAAGGTGAAGCTAAATCCGATGCTATAAATTACGCTGCTGAAATGCTTGAAGAAGCTAAAGCAAATGCAAATTTAGAAGCTAAGAAAATCGTTATAGAAACCATTCAACGAACTGCTACTGAGCATGCAATTGAAAATGCAGTTTCTATTTTCAACATTGAGAATGACGAAATTAAAGGTCGAATTATTGGTCGTGAAGGTCGTAATATTAGAGCTTTAGAGGCTGCTACTGGAATTGAAATCATTGTTGATGATACTCCAGAAGCCATTATCCTTTCTGGCTTCGATCCTGTACGTCGTGAGATTGCACGTTTATCATTGCATAAGCTTGTAACTGATGGTCGTATTCACCCTGCTCGTATTGAGGAGGTTGTTGCAAAAACCAAGAAACAAATTGAGCAAGAGATTGTTGACACAGGTAAAAGAACTGCTATTGATTTAGGAATTCATAATATGCACCACGAAATACTTCGTATGGTGGGTAGAATGAAGTATCGTTCTTCTTACGGTCAAAATTTACTTCAACACTCTAGAGAGGTTGCTAACCTATGTGCGACTATGGCTTCAGAATTGGGGCTTAATCCTAAATTAGCAAAAAGAGCAGGACTACTTCACGATATAGGTAAGGTGCCTGATCAAGAGGCTGAATTGCCACACGCATTATACGGAATGAAGATTGCCGAAAAGTATAAAGAGAAGCCAGAGGTTTGTAACGCTATTGGATCTCACCACGATGAGATTGAAATGACTACCCTACTTGCTCCTATTGTACAAGTTTGTGATGCTATTTCTGGTGCTAGACCAGGTGCTAGACGTGAGGTTGCTGAATCATATATTAATAGACTTAAGGAACTAGAGAGCCACGCTCTTAACTTCCCAGGTGTTATTAAAACATATGCTATACAGGCAGGTCGTGAGCTAAGAGTTATTGTTGGAGCAGAACAAGTAAGTGATGACGATGCAAACAAAATTAGCTTCGAATTATCTAAGAAAATTCAGGAAGAGATGACTTATCCTGGACAGATTAAGATAACTGTAATTAGAGAAACTAGAGCTATTGCTTACGCTAAGTAATAAATAGCTAGACATAAATTATAAAGCCTCGGCAATTGTCGGGGCTTTTTTGTACTTTTGAATTTATGAACAAAAAGACAAACTATTGCTATAATTATGCTAGAGCAGCAATCACTGTGGATATAATTCTGATGAATGACAATAGGATTCTACTTATAAAAAGGGGTAACGATCCATATAAAAATAACTGGGCTCTACCAGGAGGATTTATGGATATGGACGAAACTCTTGAGCAGGCTGCCATCCGTGAACTAGAAGAAGAAACTAGCATTAAGGCTGAAAAGCTATATCAATTCAAAACCTATAGCAAAATTGACCGCGACCCACGTCATAGAACTATAAGCACTGTATTTTACAATAACAGCAATAGTAATATTACAAACCTGCAAGCTATTGCTATGGATGATGCAATAGAGGCCATTTGGTGGGATATAGAAAATTTACCCAAGTTGGCATTTGATCATGATGAAATTATTTCAGAATTTATTAAATTGAAGATATCTAAATGATATTAGCATTAATTATAAACTATTGTATCTAAAAATTACATTATTCCGTACGACATTCGACCTATTCTAGGTCGTATAAATTAATTATATAAATTTTTCTATAAATATGTTCTCCCTTCGGGATAATACTAATTGAAAAATTTAGCTAATCCATAAAATACGGATATAACAATCAATTATTATATTCATAACCACATTCATTATTTATAATAAAATAGCTAATACATAAGCATTTATGCTGTAGATTTCGTATATCTATAAGCCAAACAATAATAAGGGCTACGACCCATAATGGGTCGCATACAGAAACATCAATTAGTTTACAGCTATTATCAGACGGTACTAAACAAAAAAGGCCAAATGAAATCAATCATTTGGCCTTAATCTTTTATATATTTATTTCTAATTTTTAAGCATCAATATTTGCATATTTAGCATTTTGCTCAATAAATGCTCTACGTGGTGGAACTTCGTCGCCCATAAGCATAGAGAATGTTTTATCAGCACCCATATCGTTTTCAATGGTAACTTTACGAAGAATACGATGTTCAGGATTCATAGTTGTTTCCCAAAGCTGCTCAGCATTCATCTCTCCAAGTCCCTTATATCTTTGCACGTGAACACCTTTTTCGCCTCCGGCACCACCTAACTTAAGAATAAGTTGATCGCGTTGCTCATCGGTCCAAGCGTATTCTGCTTGCTTACCTTTTTTCACCAAATAGAACGGTGGAGTTGCAATATAAATATATCCTTGCTCAATCATGGTCTTCATATATCTATAGAAGAAAGTCAGAATTAGTGTCGCGATATGAGAACCGTCGACATCGGCATCCGTCATGATTATAACTTTATGATATCTAAGTTTAGCAATATTAAGCTCCTTAGGATCCTCTTCCGTACCTATTGAAACACCAAGAGCAGTAAACATAGTCTTGATTTCCTCATTTTCGAAAATCTTATGAGGCATAGCCTTTTCTACATTCAAAATCTTACCACGTAGTGGAAGAATTGCTTGGAATTTTCTATCGCGGCCCTGCTTAGCAGTACCACCCGCAGAATCTCCCTCGACAAGGTAAATTTCACTGATTTCAGGATCGCGGCTTGAGCAATCAGATAGCTTACCTGGTAAACCAGAACCACCCATAACACTCTTACGCTGAACCAATTCACGAGCTTTACGAGCTGCATGACGAGCTGTAGCAGCAAGAATTACTTTATCAACAATAATTCTCGCCTCTTTAGGATGCTCCTCAAGGTAATGACCTAAGGCCTCTCCTACCATTGATTCCACAGCACCCATCACTTCAGAGTTACCAAGCTTAGTTTTAGTTTGACCCTCAAACTGAGGTTCTGCAACCTTTATTGAGATAACGGCAGTTAATCCCTCACGAAAATCGTCACCTTGGATGGCAAACTTAAGTTTAGAAGTCATTCCTGATTTCTCAGCATAAGATTTCAAAGTACGAGTTAAAGCACGTCTGAAACCCGAAAGGTGCGTTCCTCCTTCGTGAGTATTAATATTATTCACATAAGAGTGAATATTCTCAGCAAATGAGTTGTTATACTGCATTGAAACCTCAACAGGAATCTCATTCTTTTCGCCATCAATATAGATAGGAGCAGCCATTA
>NIUZ01000134.1 GCA_002254285.1 Bacteroidetes bacterium 4572_112
ATGGGGTTGATTAGCCGGAGCTGAAGGTATTATTACATTATCAGAAGAAGTAGGAACAGATCCATTAGACCAATTAGACGCAGTATTCCAATCGGTACTAGTACTACCATCCCATTTGAAATAGCTAATCTCTCTCTCACCACTAGGGTTTGCATTTGAAGAAGGATAATTAACTCCATTTATGGAAATATCATTAGCAGCTATGTAGCCATCCACGGTATTTCCATTACTAGCAGATGACGAAATATCGTATACAACCCATATAAAGCTAGTTCCACCTGGCATATTGTAACCCAAACCTGTAAAAGTATATTTACCGCCTGAAATAGAAACTGCTGAGCCAACCTGATGATCTGTCGAAAAAGAACTTTCCGAAGTATGAAAGAGTTTCACATTACCTACATTCGAATTATTATCATTATTAGCTGTAATATCTAAATCCGTAAGATTAAAGGCACCACCACCACCAGTAATATCAAATTGTAAACGCAAAATTTCATTATTTTCTGAAGGATATACATTAGCAGTAGAAGCTTGAGTAATTGTAATTCCTGAATAAGCCTTTGCTGGAGGAGTATAAGCTCTCCATTTATTTTCACCTATGGATTGTAACTCTCCCCATTGATTTTTATATGAAGTATTGCCACTGTGAATTCCCAAATATGTCGTATTTGATGAACTAACGTCAAAGCTACCAACTTTAATTACAATTTTATTACTCGTTTCGTAAAAGCTAATTTGCACATCCATATATTTTCCTTGATCAAATCTTACTTCAAGATCTTGAACTTCAATGGTAAATATTCTATTTGAGCCACTCCCGGTTGTAAGATAATGAACTGTAGAATTATTATCCTCTAATCCTGCATCTTCCATTGCAAAAGCTACTATTTCTCCAAGGTTAGGTGAATAACCATCAATATCGTTATTATACGTATTTGATGCATCATCATTAGGAATTCCATCAAAGCGAATAAAACCGTTGGTACAGAAATACATTTTTTCGCCTGCAAAATAATACGAATCGTAAAATTGAAAATTAAAAGGCCAACTAATTTCAGTATAACCATCGTCTTTTTTATCACCCAACCCAATATCCTGAAGCCAATCGGCATTTTGAATCTCTGTTCCAGATGAACAATCAATCCATGAGTATGTAGTGCCTATATTGCCACTCGTAGCAGTATAATTAAACGATTGTGCTCCTACAATTTGAACTATAAAAACACTTACTAAAACAAAAAATAATTTTTTAAACATAATTCTAAATATTAATCCATAAACTAACATTTGTATTAGCATATTACTGCCAATAACAAAAAAATGAGCAAAAAATGATGATTTGAAGAAAAACTATAGTCATTGAAATCGTATATTAATTAGAATTTATTTAGCATTACAATAGTATTAAAATTTAATACATATTGATATTATGCCCAAAAATATTAGTTATCCCCTCCTAATATTAATAATAAATAGCTAAGAACATACAAGTTAGTTAAATTAACCAAACAGGTACTTTTTTTTAACTTCTTTGTGTCAAAAAAAATAGTAAATTTTTTTTCTAACAGCTTATCTAAGATATCAATCTTAAAGTGCAAAAATAATAATATATCCATAGCTATTACAATTTTTTTTAGCTTTGCACCATATTATGAAGAATAAAACAAGCATTATTACAGGAGCATCATCAGGCATAGGTAAAGCCCTTGCATACGAACTAGCAAAAGAAGGACATAATGTGGTTCTTATTGCGAGACGTATGGAGCTTATTGAGCAAATATCAGCCGATTTAAATAATAAGTTTGGCATTGATTCTTATGCAATTAAGGCCGATGTATCTATAGAATCTGATTGCAATATGTTTATAGAAAAAACCATTGAGAAATATGGTCATATTGATATTCTAATAAACAACGCAGGCATATCGCAACGAGCCATGTTCGAAGACTTGCAATTGGATGTAATAAGGCGCGTAATGGATGTTAACTACTGGGGAACAGTATTCGCTACCAAATTTGCCTTACCTCATATTCTAAAACAAAAAGGAAGCATTGTTGCAGTAACATCTATATCAGGAATGTCGCCATTGCCTGCACGCACAGGATATTGCTCAAGTAAATACGCAGTACATGGCTTTATGGACTCATTGCGAATAGAACAGCTAAAAACAGGAGTACATATAATGGTAGTAGCTCCAGAGTATGTTGCTAGCGAAGTTAGAGAGCACGCTTTAATGGGCGATGGTAGCGAGCAAGGTATAAGCCCACGTAACGAAAAAGGCATGCTTAGCGCGGAGTCTGTTGCTTATAAAATTGTAAAGGGAATTAACAAAAAGCGACGTACAATGCTTATTGGCAAAAAAGGTATTATTGCAGTTGGATTAGCTAGATTCACTCCGAAATTTATGGATAGATTAACGTATTATGCTATAAAAAAAGAGGAGAATTCACCATATTAGTATTTTTTAACATAACTAGAATATAGTGTGAATATTATAAATATTAATGTTTCAAAAATATTTCAATAAATAATCCCATTATTTTTACATTTGTATTTAAATCAAATAACAAGCTATTGCTTTCTCCATTTTTTTATACTATCTTTACATCCCGATTTTATAAAATATTTGTTTATAATCACTTAGAAAGATAACTAATATTAATTTTTGGCTCAAATAAATTTACATAAACTAATTTATTTTTTGAATCTATTAAATAATCTCATCATGGAAATAAAACTCTTAAAAGGAATAAAAGATATTGATTTTGGCATTTCTAAATACGAATTTGTCAAGAAACTTGGCACTGATCTTTCTTTTGAAATAATAGAAGAGGAAGGCGACTTCAAAACAGAAGCTGTTTTTGTAGAAGAGTATGGTAGTTCCTTATATTTTGAAGGAATAGAAATAGATATGACTTTTGCAGCTTGTGACACACAAAATAAGGATGCTGTACTATTTGGAGAAAAGATTTTTAATAAATCAAAAGCTGAAATTAAGGTTCTAATGAAAGAGAATACTTATAAAGATTTAGAAGAGGAGATTGAAGAATGGGGCGAAGAGCGACTGGATTATTACGATGCTAGAGTTGATTTCTATTTTGATGGAGGCAAACTAAGAAGTGTTTCTTGGGGCGTTGAATAATATTTATACCCACAAAAAAAGCGGTCATTTTTCTTTGAAAAATGACCGCTTTTTTTATATTATAAATTCCGATTAGAATTTCATTTTAGATTTCATACTCTGCATCATACGTGCTGAGTTTTTCATTCCTGCACCGCTCATCATTTTCATCATTTTGCGGGTGCTATCAAATTGCTTAATCAAGTTATTTACATCCTGTATAGTTGATCCACTACCTGTAGCAATTCGCTGGCGACGACTTCCATTAATAAGCTTAGGATTCTCACGCTCAGCATTAGTCATCGACTTAATAATAGCTTCTATTCCTTTAAATGCGTCATCATCAATATCAACATCCTTAAGAGCTTTTCCCATACCCGGAATCATACCCATAAGGTCCTTCACATTACCCATCTTCTTTATCTGACCAATTTGCTTAAGGAAATCATTAAAGTTGAATTGGTTCTTTGCAATCTTCTTCTGTAGCTTACGGCTCTCTTCAACATCAAACTGCTCTTGAGCTCTTTCCACAAGAGAAACAACATCACCCATACCAAGTATACGATCTGCCATACGCGAAGGATAGAATATATCCAAAGCTTCCATTTTCTCGCCAATACCGATAAACTTAATTGGCTTATCCACCACTTGGCGGATAGTAAGAGCAGCTCCACCTCGTGTATCACCATCAAGTTTGGTAAGTACAACTCCTGTATAATCTAATAGATCATTGAAAGCCTTAGCAGTATTCACTGCATCCTGACCAGTCATTGAGTCAACAACAAAAAGTGTTTCCTGAGGTTTAACTTTGCTATGAACAGCCTTAATCTCTTTCATCATCACTTCATCCACAGCCAAACGACCAGCGGTATCCACAATAACTACATTGAAACCATTTTCCTTAGCGTGTTTTACTGCCTTATCGGCAATATCAACAGGGTTTTTATTATCATCTTGATGAAAAACCTCCACACCAATTTGCTCTCCAAGAGTCATCAGCTGATTGATAGCCGCAGGACGATAAACGTCACCAGCAACCAAAAGTGGTTTTTTACCTTTTTTGTTCTTTAAAAAATTAGCAAGCTTAGCCGAGAAAGTTGTTTTACCCGAACCTTGCAAACCAGCAATTAATATAACAGAAGGATTAGACTGCAAATCTAAATCCTCTTGCTCACCGCCCATAAGAGCAGCAAGTTCGTCGTGCACAATCTTAATCATTAGCTGACTAGGAGAAACGGCTGTAAGCACATCCTCTCCCATTGCTTTTTCTTTTACTGTTTGAGTAAAAGTTTTGGCAACTTTATAGCTAACATCGGCATCAAGTAATGCTTTACGAACCTCCTTAAGAGTCTCTGCAACATTTATTTCGGTAATCCTTCCTTGGCCTTTTAAAAGCTTAAAGGATTTTTCTAACTTATCACTTAAATTATCAAACATAGTGTTTGTATTTATTTTACGGTTTTTGAGGGCGCAAAAGTACTGATTTTTTGCTTTAGATTTTTATAAAAATGCGACTATATTGTTTGGGGGTTCTTGGTTCTTTGTTTGGGGTTATGGGTAGTAAGAGGTTTAAAGGGTAGTAAAAAATCGTAAAGAATGGTAAGGAATTGTAAAGAGTGGTAAGTAGTTGTAAAGGATGGAGAAATTTATAATCACTTCACCTTTATTTTAAGTATTTAATAGTGAAAGGAGAAGTGAATTATCGTTCTATTCTGAATTTACTTTTCCTTCTCCTCCCGATTCCTATCGGGGTCCTTGTCCTCTATCCTCTATCCTCTATCCTCTATCCTTTTTCCTTCTCCTCTATCCTCCCGATTCCCATCGGGATCCTCTATCCTTATATTTAAGTATTTAATAGTGAAAGGTGAAGGATGAAGTAAATTATGCTTCTATTGTCAATTTACTTCACTATTCTCCTTTATCTAGCTCCCCAAGGGTTTCACATAAAGTTCCAAATCATCCATACTTACCGAGCCATCGCAAAGAATTGACAGTCGCTCAATTACGTTCCTTAACTCACGAATATTTCCTGTCCAAGGCATATCGCTAAGGGCTTCCAAAACTCCTTTATCAAAATCCAAAGGCAGCTTGCCATTGGTTTGCGATATATCTTCCATAAAGTAGTTTGCAAGAATAGGAATATCACCTTTCCGCTCGCGAAGTGCAGGCACTTTTATTGGAATTACGCTAAGGCGATGGTATAAATCCTCACGGAAGTTTCCATCAGCAATTTCTTTTGCCAAATCTTTATTTGTGGCAGCAATAACTCTTACCTCCACTTTAATCTCCTTCTCTCCCCCTACTCTAGTAATTTTATTCTCTTGCAAAGCCCTAAGCACTTTTGCCTGAGCAGCAAGGCTCATATCACCAATTTCATCAAGGAAGATTGTACCACCATGGGCAAGCTCAAACTCACCTTTCTTTTGTTTATGAGCAGAAGTAAAAGAGCCTTTTTCGTGACCAAATAGCAC
>NIUZ01000135.1 GCA_002254285.1 Bacteroidetes bacterium 4572_112
GATGGCTGCTACCATGAACATAAGTAGAAGAATAACCTCAAGATTCATCATTACTTCATGATAGGCATTTTTGGCAGTAGTGAGTTGAAGAAACATTACCTGAATAGCAAGCAGTCCGCCCGATACTAATGGGTATACTTTTAGCGCCATTGCTAATGTGAAAATAAACTCACCAATTATTAACCACGATGTGATTGTTGGGCCAAGAGTAAAATACGATATTATATTGAAAAGTAGGAATCCTATTATGGTCAGTTTATACCATTTAGGACTATTCCCTAAGAAATTGTCTAGCATTATATTATGATTTAAAATTATTAGTAGAAATATGAAATTCTCCTTTAATTTCTAATATGAAATAAGAGAATAATACTTAAAAATAATTTTAATTGTCTGGGGGAGGGATTATTATATCGTAGACTCTATGCTCTACATTTTGAATTTTGACAACAATGTCTTGTTTATTGATTTTAGCTCTACACTCATTTAATAAATAGTAAAGAACTATATTATCTTCCGATTCGGAAAACGACTCCTCAATGATTAAATCAGATGTAATACTTACATCACTGTATTCGTATATATTATTTGAATTATTACTATATGCATGAGCATATACAGGTAATGATACCAATAGAATAAATACCGATAGCATACTTATTATCAGCTTATTAAAAAGCTTATGTATTATTAATTTATTCAATATTTTTAATATTTTCTCGAAATGCAAATGTAGTTATTTAGTACTCATACTATTGCGACGATACTCTTCCCTTGCATAAATATTTGATATATGTACCTCAATAACAGGAGTTTCAATTGCACTAATGGCATCAGCAATGGCAACGGAAGTGTGAGTGTATCCACCAGCATTCAGAATAATTCCTTTATATGAAAATCCTACTTCATGCAGTTTGTCAATTATTTCACCTTCAATATTACTCTGAAAGTAGTCAATACTAACGCCTCGCAGTTTAGAGTTTAGATTTTCTACAAAATCTTCAAATTTTTCGTTGCCATATATCTCTGGCTCTCTAATTCCCAATAGATTCAAATTGGGTCCGTTTATTATAATAAAGTCTTTCATGGGTGTAAATTATTGACTGCTAAATTGTTGAATGTTAAATTATTGAACGTCTGCCGTTATGTTGGTTGAATTAATAATATAAGTATTAACCTGCCTACCGGCAGGCAGGCAATTAAGTTTTACTTCTATCAAAAAATGGGTTTTTACTCAATGCACTTAATGGAATACCAAAGGCGATTTTAATATCCTTATTGAATAGTTTGTTTTCTATGGCGGCTTTACCAATGCTAAACATTATTCTATTATCAACCCTATGGTCGGCGGCAATACTTACAGCCGAGCCAATGGCAATATTCATATCTGCGGTATTAAATACGCATGGTGTATTGGGATGCTCTTCCTTAAGTTCACAATTTGCAAAGCCACATAGCTGACATACTTCGTTTAAACCTAGGGTTTTAATCTCGGTGCCAACTAATAATATTGCTCCACAATGCTCAAGATTATTGGCATCACGATGAAAAAATGAAGCATTAGATTCATCTCCAATTTCATGCATCCTTTTAGCAAGCTTATCAATATCATCTGCTGTAATAAGTATTATTTCAATTGTATCACGCCCTTTTCCTTTGGGCGCAGTGCGAGCAGCAATCATCATTTTACGACCTATGTCTTCAATGCTTTCTTGTGTATTATTACCTTCGTTTATTATTGCCATGGTATAAATATTCAATCAAAAATAAAGAGGCTAATCATTTCCGATTCAGCCTCTTTAACTATTTTAAAAACCTATAAATTAGTTCATATCTCTAAATTGACCTAAGCTCTCGATAATACGAAGTTTAGTCATTTGCATATCACCAATATTAATGTTCTTAGCGATAGTAATTTCAGCAGTATCATCAGCCTTATGCTCTATCTGATTTATGTGATAATAGCTAGGGCGATTTAAGAAAATTAAGGTATCAGTATTATTATTGATATAGTCAGGAGTATACTTATATTTATTATCGTACTTAATTGGTTTTTTAAGTTGCGAGAATAATACTATAGGCACATTAAGTTCCTTTGCAAGATTTTTCAAATCAATAACTACATTGCATAAATCATCATCTTCGCATCCGTTATTTGTATTATTGCTGTGTAATAATTCTAGAAAATCAACAAAAATAAGCTCAGCACCTAGCTCAACCATATGCTTAGCTTTTTCGCTAATTGTATTAGTACTAATACCTGCTTGATCGTCAATAATAATGTTCGAATGTCCAATACTATTGATGATTGATTTTACGTGGTTTCTTTCTAAATCGCTTAATTCATCTTTATTAATTTTTGCCATAGAAATACCTGAAGTGCTTTGTATCAGTCGTTTCATAAATTGCTTACCTGTTCTTTCTGCAGAAAATATACCTACACTATGATTCTCGCATAGGCTAATGTTATTTATCATTGAAAGAAGGAAAGATGTTTTGCCAATTCCAGGACGGACAGCAACTGTAATTAATTCTCCAGCTTTAAAGCCTTTTGTAATATTGTCAATTGCATGAAAACCAGTGGTAATACATTGTTCGTGGAGGGTTCTCTTAGGGTTTAAATAACTTGGGTTGAGTGTTTGGCTCATTAATTCTTGCACTGAGGCAAACACTCCTTTGGCTTGAGTGTTTTCTAATGTGTTTTTACTCATATTATTTATTTTTAAGTGATATATAATGTGAAAGTCTATTTTAATACGACATGTCAAAGATAAGAAAAATAATAACAATATTCAAATGTTTTTTTAATAACAGTAAGCTTTTTTTGTATTATTTTAATCAACAGTTATTCTGAATATTATAAAATAATAATTTATTAATTTTATTTATTGCAAATATTTAATCTATTATTAATATTTATACATTTGCTTAACTTTATTATTTAATACTAAAAATATGTCAGGACATAGTAAATGGTCAACCATAAAAAGAAAAAAAGGCGCTGCTGATGCAAAGCGTTCAAAAATATTTTCAAAACTTATAAAGGAAATATCCGTAGCTGTGAAAGAGGGCGGAGGCGATGAAGAGTCAAACCCAAGGCTAAGAGTTGCTATAGTTAACGCTAAGGGCGTTAATATGCCAAAGGATAATATTGCCAGAGCAATTAAAAAAGCTGATGATAAGGATGGGAATAATTTTGATGAAGTTACATACGAAGGTTATGGCCTTAATGGAATCGGAATATTTGTAGAATGCTTAACCGATAATCTGCAGCGCACTGTTTCCAGTGTACGAGCAGCTTTTACAAAGTATAGTGGTTCGCTAGGAAAGAATGGTAGTTTGAACTTTATTTTTGAAAGAAAAGGTGTTTTTAGTTTTTCTGAAGAAGGTATAGATATAGAAGACCTCGAACTAGAGATAATTGATGCCGGAGCAGAGAATATTGAAATAGAAGATAATTTAATTATAGTAACAACTGCGCTTGAGGATTTTGGACTAATGAGCAAAAAGCTAGAAAGTTTAAATATTGTAGTAGAAAGTGCTAAGCTACAACGTATCCCTCTTAGTACTGAAACCTTAAGCATTGATAGCGCAAAAAGCGTTTTAAAGCTAATAGAAGTCTTAGAGGATAATGATGATGTGCAGGAGGTTTATCATAATTTAGAAATTACTGATGAACTTATGGAAGCTTACGATTTATAATAATACAATAGCTCAACTTTAAAGGTATATTAAATGAAATATCGCCATGATGTAAAGTATTATTCTCTTAACGGTAAACTAATTGATATTGGTGAATTTCTGGTGAGTGTTGTTCGTTCGTCGGGCTTAATTTATGAGGTAATAAAATATACTGATGGCGCATATCTATATTTTAAAGAGCATTTGCAGCGTATGCAAACTTCATTACGCATTGCTAACAAAGCTGAGGTGGATATTGTAAATATAGAAACTGATGCTAGAAATTTAGCTTTGGCTAATGGAATTAATGTTGGTAATCTTAAAATTGTAATCAAGTATCAGGATTCTACACCAATGGTGTATTTATTCTTTATACCGCATCGCTATCCAAGTGCTACGCAATATAAGGTAGGTGTGAAGGTAAGGCTACAGTATGACGTAAGAGCAAATCCCAAAGCGAAAATAGCGAACTGGGATATTAGAGATAAGGCAAATAGGCTTATTGATAGTAATAATATATACGAAACTTTATTGGTGAACGAAGATGGTGATATAACTGAAGGTAGCCGTTCTAATGTGTTTTTTATGAAAGAGAATACTTTCTATACAGCAGATGATAGTATTGTACTGTCGGGAATTACTCGAATGAAGTTGCTCGAAAATTTATTTAAACTAGATTGTAATATAAAGTATGAAGCTGTAAATATTGCTGATTTAAGTAAATACACTCACTGCTTTATTACAGGAACATCACCAGGTATTTTGCCAGTTAGCACAATTGATGAAATTTCATTTAGGATAGATGAGGATTTATTATTGAAAATAAGCTAAACTCGTATTAAAAAAATAGGCTGATTTGAAATATTTCAAATCAGCCTATTTATATATCTAAATTAACCATTAATCATCGACTTCGGTACAATTTACTCCGTTATACTACGTAAATTACTCAGTCTGACGATTAATTATCCATTCATAGTATTAAGGAATTCGTCATTGTCTCTAGTATACTTAATCTTATCAGTTAAGAAAGTCATAGATTCAACAGGAGTCATATCAGCAAGGTGGTTTCTAAGAACCCATAGTCGCTGAATTTTATCCTTACTCAATAATAAGTCATCACGACGTGTTGATGAGTTTACGATATCAATAGCAGGGTAGATGCGCTTATTAGATAACTTACGATCCAATTGAAGCTCCATATTACCAGTACCTTTAAATTCCTCAAAGATTACCTCATCCATTTTTGATCCAGTTTCAGTAAGAGCAGTAGCAATTATAGTAAGCGAACCACCATTCTCAATCTGACGAGCAGCACCAAAGAAACGCTTAGGCTTTTGTAATGCTGTAGCCTCAACACCACCAGAAAGTACTTTTCCTGATGAAGGAGAAACGGTATTATAAGCACGAGCAAGACGTGTGATTGAATCCAATAGAATTACAACATCATGTCCACTCTCTGTCATACGCTTAGCTTTTTCAAGCACAAGGTTTGCAATTTTTACGTGCTTATCAGCAGGCTGATCAAATGTAGAAGCAATAACCTCTGCATTTACACTTCTTTGCATATCGGTAACCTCCTCAGGACGTTCGTCAATAAGCAATATAATAAGGAAAACCTCAGGGTGATTTGCTGCAATAGCATTAGCAATCTCTTTTAGTAATACAGTTTTACCTGTTTTTGGCTGCGCAACAATAAGTCCACGCTGACCTTTACCAATAGGAGAAAAAATATCAATTAAGCGAGTCGAAATTGACTCATCTTTATGACCTGTAAGGTTAAATTTTGTTTCTGGGAATAATGGTGTTAAGAAATCAAAAGGAATTCTATCACGAACATCCTCAGGGTTTTTACCATTAATTTTGTCCACCTTAATTAGAGGGAAATATTTTTCGTCTTCCTTAGGAGGACGGATAGTTCCTTTTACAGTATCTCCAGTTTTCAAACCAAAAAGTTTGATTTGTGATTGTGATACATATATATCGTCAGGAGAATTTAAGTAATTATAGTCAGAAGAGCGTAAGAAACCATAACCATCAGGCATCATTTCAAGAACACCATGACTAGAGCTTACACCTTCGTACTCACTTAAGTAAGATACGGCTTTTGCTTTAGGGCTTTCTTTAGGCTTTTCTTGAGAAGGAGCTAAAGGTCTTTCAGCTCTAGGATTCGGACGCTCAGGTCTTTCTGTCCTAGGGCTTGGACGTTCAGGTCTCTCTGGGCGATCATTACGATCTTTATCTCTATTCTCTGGTCTAGGACGTGGAGTATATTTTCTTTCTGGGCGTGCACTTATTGGTTGACGCTCTTTATCTTCGCTTTTTTCTTTAGTTAAAGCTGGTCGACTTGGCCTTTCTGCACTTTCTGTATTGCTACTAATAGTCTCTCTTTGAGCATCTCTTGGTCTAGGTGCTGGACGGCTTTCGCTAATTGGCTTTCTGGCGGTTGCAGCACTGGGATTAGCTGCTTGCTGATCAAGAATTGCTAAGATAAGCTCTTCTTTACGTACATTTGTAATGCGTTTAACGTCTAATTCAGCCGCAATCTCTTTAAGCTCGGGAAGCTTAGTTGCTTTGAGTTTTTCTAATTCGTACATTTAAAATTGTTATAATTTTGTTTGATAATATTTCAATAATTGGAAATAGAGATCTTAGAAATAAGGCCCCTGTTGTTTGATAAGTGGTTGTAAAATTAAAATGAATTTATATTTTCCACCAAGTTTATGGTAATTAATACTGCAAAGATAACTTATTTTTGGTTTAGACAAAATAATATTTATAAAATAATCTTAATTTTAGTATCAATTTGTTTTGACTTTTGTCAATTTACTTTCAAACCATAATAACGTATCTTTGTCAATACTAAAGCTAAAACAATTTATTATCTTAAAATCAATTAATATGAAATTTTTATCCATTTTAATTATTTTATTATTCACGCTCAATATATCGTATTCGCAATATACTAATAATAGCTATAATTATTACTCTGTGGGTATAAAAATGGGGCCAGATTACTATAAATATACCATGAATGAGGATAAGGATATCAGTATTGATATGAAAACAAATTATTCTGCAGGTATATCAGGAGCATATTACATTTCATGGCTGTTCGAATTACATGCATCAGTTTATTATTCGAATCGCGATTTTGCCATTGATTGGCATTATCCAAATATTGGTGTGGGACCCAACGATCCAGAGGTGCTGATACGTACAGAATATACAATGCAGTATATAAGCATTCCTATGGAAGCTAGAATAAATGCTTTATATCTAAATTGGATGAAACTTAGTTTTGGAACGGGATTATTAACTGATTGGCGGTTTAAACCTCAAGAAACTCAATATTATAATAATGGAAAAATTATTGTTTCGGAGCAATATTGGCAAACTAAGGATTTCACAAGAGTTCTTTTGGCCGTTCCTTTATCAGCAAATATGAAAGTCTATTTGGGACAACATTTGTCCATAGAGGCTAGTGCAGCATACTATTTCTACCTCAATCGCATGCAAACTGATTATTTCTCGAAACCTGCAAATGCTTTTGTTCCACGTCTGGCTTTCTTTTATGAGTGGGGGTAGGTGAAGGGTGAAAGGAGAAAGGAAAAGGAATTAATTAAGAATTAGGAATTATACAATGGTGTAATGCATTGAATAATTAGATAATTGTATAATTTCCACATTTCCACATTTCCACATTTCCACATTTGCTAATTTGCTAATTTGCACATTTCCTAATTTCCACATTAACCTACTTCCGCCAAACTTCAATTGCTTTTATCCACGATATTCTATAGCTTTCGTCGCGTTGCATTACATAATAGCTATTACTGAAAGGATTTTTAACCTTATAGAAATTGAATATCATAGCTTTATTGTTTTTATAATTGCCATATTGCCAAGTTTCCATTTCGCTATCTCGGTATACCACATCTGGCGCTCCGTATATTATAAATATCATCCCTCTATCAGTCATCCAGCCCTCTCTATCAGCAGCAAAATTAATATTAGCATTCTGCACACGGTTATAGAATAGTTTAATCATATTTTTTGCCCTATGCTCATCACCCGATAGTTTTATCCAAAAGTCATTAACAGCCTTCTTCTTATTTTTGGCATTATATAAAGCTTTAAACTCACTGCCACTTGATATATAGCGTAGTGGCATAATCATTTGCATAGCAGTGGTAATATAAGGATAATCGCTTGTAAACCTATATACTGTATATCCAGCAGAAGAAGAGCCTTCTGTATAAAAATGATAAAAACCTTGGTCATTAATTTCCAAAGGTCCACTTTCACCATTATTCATACTTAACTTATATAATGTGTCAGCTCTTAGTCCTTCAACTCTATTTTTATCCTTTACCATTGGAGGGCGAGGAATACTAATATTTGGTTTAAACACT
>NIUZ01000136.1 GCA_002254285.1 Bacteroidetes bacterium 4572_112
GTGAATCTAATCTTTACTCTATCAACTCTACGAGCTTTGAAAGTCTCAGTTTCGCGCTTAGTTTTACCTCTTAATCGGTATGTTACACCTTTAAGGTTATAAGCTCTTAGCACAGCTCCAGTTTCCACTATCTGTGATAATTGCTCTTTCTCAGCTTCTAATTGATGAGCCTTTTTTGTAGTCTTATTAATTGTAGCATTAGCTACTTCAAGATCTTCTTTAAGCTTATGGTTTTCAGTATAAATTGAGTCTAACTGATCGATATAGCTTTGGTGAATTTTTCGTAAATAGGTAAGCTTGCGTTTAATACGGCGATAGTCAGAAGACTTAGCAATAAGCTTTTTAATCTCCACTGCATTTGCGGCAATGATACTATCCTTTTGAGCAGCCTGCTCACTAAGCTCACCATAGTCGCGTTTTACATTCTATATAAAATATTTGTATTTAACACACTTATATTCACAAACGCAAAAGTAATTGTTTTATTCCTTTAATACTATGCATCTTTTAATATTTACATAAATTATAACTTATTTTAAGTTCGTTTAGTATATTCTGTGCTTTTCTTTTGTTTTATCCAAAGTTAGATAATATTTTGTTTACTAAAAAAATACTACAACTCACATAGTTTTATCTGCAGTTTACCCTTTTCTGTACTTATAAAGTTCTGGTTTGTATTATGTTTGCCTGAACTAAAAATACAGATTATGAATAAATTATACCTAATTATAGCATTTGTTATTGCAGCAACTGGGATAATAGCTCAACCTAGTGATGCTAAAATCAAAGGCTTGATAAACGATATATATGGCAACAATATCAATAGTGTAAAACTGAGAAAAGGTTATACTAAGGAGTTATTGGAGAATGGACGTCGCATTATTGTTTATCGTAGAGGTTATGATTATATCGCTAAAACCAAATTTAGCGGTGTTACTTATGAAGGCTCTGGCTCTTTTGAGTATCTTAAAAGTGGTGGAAGTTACTCTTATCGAAAGCACTTTACTTCTGCAGGTGTTTATAAGGGAATTCCTGATCCCAAAACGGAGACTGTTCAAAATTACCTGAATTCTAATCTGAAAGATTTTATTAAATACGACTATGATTATATTGTAGGCAATATTTCAGAAATTACTCTTACACCAAATACAAAATATAAATGGATAGCTCCAAATGTTGTAGAATTTTACGCTGATGTAGAGTATAGCAAGAAAAGCTCAAATACCGAGTTAACAAAAACCAGGCATACATACGAAGTTTATCTTTACTCTGAAAAATACCAGAGTCCTTTTAATAATGATAAAATTACAGATAATGCAACTATATATCAAAAGACACACTGCCAATATCCTAAAGTAAAAGAGGAGCAGTATGGTATGATTGCTTTTTATGATAAGGAAAGAGGAAGAGGAGTAGGTTTTGTGGGAGTGGAAGAGGATAATACATGGAAATTGCGAACAATAAGATATTATCCTGCAAAAGAGGATGATGTTAAGCGAATGGAAAACTCAGCAGGAAGCTGTGGAGATAAGCCAGCTTTAGCAGTTGAAAAAGTGATAAAATATGAAATTGGAGATATAGTTGATATTAAGTTTTCCAATGGAATGTTTGCAGCAAAAGTTGAGAAAAAAGATAATAATTTCGATAATAGATATTATGTAAAACTGATTGATGGTGGTAGAGGATACTGGAAAACCTCTGATGAGATGTCGCCTTCTACAGCAAAAGAAAAAAGTACTGTTAGCAAAATGGGAACAGTTAGTAGTACCGTTAAGAGTGAGAAAGTAAGCTTTATTGTGGGTGATAAAGTAAGTGTTAAAACCCGTAGTGGCAATATGAATGGGAAAATAGTTAAAAGCTCGGGTTCTAAATTTTTAATAAAACTCAATGATTTTAGATATAAGGATATGTGGGTTGCTCCTGCAAATCTGATTAAACGATAATGCTATCTGCTTAAAACAATTAGTATGTTAGTTAAGAGATGGTTCTATGATGGGTTTCTATTGTGCTCAATCATTATGCTCGATGATTTATAGAAACTTTGAACCATTGAAATTTAAGTAGTATAGTATGCATTAAATAGTTAATAATTGAGGCAAAGGAGCTGTTCTTAGGAATGGTTCCTTTTTTTATAGCTTATTTATTCTTTGAAAAAGTAAATCAGTATAAGTTCTGCTAATTGGTAGGCTATGCTTATCAATATATAATGTGTTTTCTTTAATCTTATCAACGCAATTAAGGTTAACAATATAAGAACGATGAACTCTAATAAACATTGAGTTAGGAAGCTTTTCTTCAATAGATTTTAAAGTTTTGCTAAGGATGTAATTTCGTTTAATGGTAAATACTCGTGAGTAATTATCATCTGCTCTAATAAATAATATATCCGATATATTAAGCTTAATTAGGCTATTACCATCTTTTACAAAAAAATCAGTAATATTGTCTTGTTTATCATTGGTCTTGCTTGAAAACAAAGCAATCTCTATATTTGATAGTAAATCTTTTTCGTTGAATGGTTTTACAATAAAACCTGCGGGCTGAGTGCGCTTTACTCTATTAATAGTTAGCTTATCGGCATTTGAAGTAAGAAAAACAAAAGGGATTTTATAACTGCTATTTATGTCTTGAGCGAGCATTATCCCATCAATATCTCCTTCTAGGTTTATGTCCAATAGAATTAAATCTGGCGAATTTTCCTCAATCGATATCAAAGCATCCTCAGCATTATCTTCTATTCCAACAACATTATAACCCATATTCTCCAATGTTAGCTCCAAGTCAGCAGCTATAATTGGCTCGTCTTCTACAATTAGTATCTTCTTATTACTCATACGTTTTTTACGATGCTATTTTATATCTATTTATTATTAATGAAACCTCTAGCCCATTATTATTTGTGAACTCTATTTCGGCCTTTAGTTTTTTGCCCAATGATTGAATAAGTTTCATGCCATAGGATTTGGATTTTTTAATATCAAAATCATCAGGAATACCACTACCGTTATCTTTAATCTTAATAATTAGTTTTTTGTCGTCAGAATGTATAAATGTGAAGCCGAATTTACCCTTTGATTTATCCACACCATACTTAAATGCGTTGCTTATAACCTCATTTAAAATTAGCCCCAAAGGAATAGCTGTATCCACATCCATTATTATGCTATCAATACTGATATTCAGCTCTACCTCCGATTCATCAATACCATAGCTTTGGCATAGGCTATTTATTAGGTCTTGGAAATAAGCTCGAGACTCAATTCCTGTAATATTTTCCTCTTGATAAAGCTTCTGATGTATTAGCGACATCGACTTTATTCTATCCTTACTCTCCTCCATTATGGCCTTAGACTTATTGTCTTCTAGGTATTTCGATTGCATATTCAATAATGAAGTGATTATTTGAAGATTATTCTTTACCCGATGGTGTATTTCTCGTAAAAGAACATCTTTCTCTCCCAATGTTCTCTCTATTAAATCATTCTTTTGTCGCAATTTTTCTGATAGTTTCCTCATCTTTAGATAATGATAAATAGATATCACTACCATTATAAATGCTAATATGCTTATTCCAAACCATAGGTTGCGCTGCGATTTTTTTGACTCTATTTCTAAATCCTGATTTTGGTTTTTTGTGTTTAATAATTCTATTTCCCTAATTCGTTTTTCAGACTGATATTTCTCCTCCAAGTTCATTATTTGCTGATGCTTGGTTTCGGTAAAAATAGAATCCTTAAGCTCATAATAGCTTATTAGATGCTTATTAGATTGCATATAGTTATTAGTAACAGCATATAAATTTGCAAGAGATTTATGCGAAAATAGAATTTGAACCTTTAAATTTTGCTTGGAAGAAATTCTTAAGCCTTCGATGAAATACTGCTCAGCATTATTATATTCTTTTAGTTTAAAATAGCAGCTACCTAGGTTATTATTAGAATACATTATTCCTTCTAAATCGTTCAGTTTAAGTTGCATCGCCAATGCTTTTTTGTGATACACAATTGCTTTATGATAATCATTGAGCTCTAGTTGCAAATTTCCAATATTATTATAATTGCGAGCAATGCTGTTTTTGTTTCCTAGTTTCTTATTTATTTGCAAGGCCTTATTAAAATAATTTGATGCTTTACTGAAATCATTTTCATGCTTATAAATAATTGCGATATTCTCGTATGAGCCGGCTTCACTTTCTATATTTCCAAGCTCGTGGTCAAATTTTAGAGATTCCAAATAATTTTCTAAAGCCAGGTCATATTTCCCCCAAAAAAAGTATAGCGCTCCAATATTATTTATGGTCATTGCCATGCCAACTTTATTATTGTACTTGGTGTTTATGTCTAAGGCTATATTATAATGTTTTATGGCATCATCATATACCCCCAAATAGTCGTTGGCAACACCAATATTATTGAGCACATCAGATATTAAAGAAATGGAGTCAGAGCTTTCAATTAATGAATAAGCTTCTTTATAATGGCCAAGAGATTGGCTATATTCTGAAAGACTGAAAAGGGAATCACCAATCTGATTTTTTTTAATAGCAATATCGTATGCATTATTACTTTGCGAAAAAGTAAATAATGATATAAAAATAAATAATATTACAATTATAATCTTCAAAATGGATACTTAACTAGTGATAATTATGTGATTTTAATAAAATAATATACCAAGGAATGGCTCGGGCAAATATAGGTATTTTTGTTTCTTAACAACAAATAATTCAAATTGGCTAGTTTTAGCAAATAGAATAATGACTTCCGAGTCTATGAAATAAGTATCTACATAAGATTAAAGGAATGTATTATTTGATTTACCTTTGTTTCATCAATTAAAATATTATATCATGGCCAAAACAAGATTTATAAAGTATAATAATGCGAGAGTAAGCTATAAGATGGAAGGCAAGGGCAAAAGTTTGGTCCTTCTTCATGGCTTTCTCGAAAATAGCAATATTTGGAATAGATTCTCAGCGCAATTATCTCAAAAATACCATGTTATAAGTATTGATTTGGCGGGTCACGGTCAGAGCGAAATGCAGGCAGAAGTACATACTATGGAGCTTTTTGCCGAATCGGTGAAAGCCGTGCTTGATCATTTGCAAATTACAAAAACTGTAATGATTGGTCATAGTATGGGTGGATATGTTTCTTTGGCTTTTGCCGATATGTATCCACAAATGCTAACCGGACTTGGGATTTTTCATTCACATGCATTGGCAGATACTCCAGAGGCTAAAATCAATAGAGGCAGAGCAATACAGGTAGTCCGCGACAATCATAAGAGCTTTATTTCTATGTTTATTCCCGATTTGTTTACCAAAGAAAATCAAATTAAACTTGAAGCTGAGATTAAAGAATTACAAACAGCAGCTCGCGAAATTCCTCAGGAATCGGTAATTGCTTCATTGGAAGGAATGCGCCATCGTACCGATAAACTTACATTATTACAGTCAATTGAAATCCCAATTGCTTTTATTATCGGCAAGCAAGACCCACGCACACCTTTAGACAAATTGCTTCCACAAATAGCATTGCCAAAGCATGCTGAAGTGCTTCTACTACAAGATGTTGCTCATATGGGATATTTGGAAAATTATGAAACTACGGTGAGTTTTGTTGATGGCTTTGTTGGGCGGTGTGACTAACTCTTTCGAGAATTATACCTAAACCTATGGAGTAGGAATTACCTATGCAAAAACAATCTAAGTTTTAGCGTAATATGATTCTCGTAGGGGTTATTAGAAATAAAACATAATAAAACAAAGAAAAAATGGCAGATCCTAAAATACCATTAGAGGAAGATCGTTATTATCATATTTATAATCATGCTGTTGGAAATGAGTTGTTCTTTAAATCTGATGAAAACTATAATTTCTTTTTGAGGAGATTCAAAAAACATGTTCACCCTTATGCCGAACTTTATGCATATTGCCTAATGTCAAATCATTTTCATTTTGTGGTTAAAGTAAAGCCAGAAAAGGAGGTTCTTTTTGCGTATAAGTACAAACGAGAACTTCAATCCAAGAGGATTATTAAAAGTAATGTGCCCGATATTTTAAGTCAAGCATTTTCCAATTATTTCAATAGTTATGCTCAGGCGTATAATAAAGAGAATAATAGAATGGGTAGTTTATTCGTAAATCGGTTTAAAAGAATACATGTAGATTCAGAAAATTATCTCAAAAGGCTAATAATATACGTACATCATAATCCCAAAAGTGCAGGTTTAGTATCCAAAATTGGCGATTGGAAATACTCGTCTTATAACGCAATATGCTCTACTCAAAAGACTTTAGTTGCAAGAGATGAAGTCGTAGAGTTGTTTGATAATTTGGAGAATTTTAAAGCTGTGCATTAGAAGTAGGCTAATGCCTAACGCCTAACACCTACGATAATTCCTAATTCCATGGAAGTGTTGTGTTTTCGTCATAAACCTCTAGTTTATGAGATATTCAAAATTCTCGTAGAGGTTAGTTTCAACGCTACGCAGAACTACC
>NIUZ01000137.1 GCA_002254285.1 Bacteroidetes bacterium 4572_112
GGTATCTTTGCTATTGATGAGTACCTCATGCGAAAAGGACCCCGAACCAGAGCCAGTAAAACCAGCAACACCGTATTCGATCAATATACCACATGGTTTTCCAACTAATGTAAATATTCCTTCGGATAACCCGATGACGGTTGAAGGAGTCGCTCTAGGACGCTATTTATATTATGATGGGCGTATGTCGGGCAAGGCTGATGAAGATATGCCAATGAGCTGTTCATCATGTCATTTGCAGGAATATGCTTTTGAGAATGGTATTGGTAAAGGTACAGGAACCATTGGTATACAAACAGATAATGTAATGCTGCCTCATATAAATTTATTATGGAACCCAGGCACCTATCTTTGGAATGGTAGTGTAAAAACCATTGAAGAGGATGTTGTTGGCACAGTTCTTTCTCCTGCCGAATTTGCATCAACTCCAGAAAAGGTTGTAGCAGCAATTTCTGCCGTGGATATGTATCCTCCTTTGTTTGAAGCCGCTTTTGGCACTCCACAAATTACAATGGATAGAATAGCAAAGGCCATTGCGCAATTTATGCGAACACAAATTTCTTCCAATAGCAAATTTGATCAAATGCAAAGAGGGGAATATCAATATACACCTGCTGAACAAAGAGGTTTAGTGCTTTTTCAAACAGAAGAAGGTGCTGATTGTTTCCACTGCCATGGCTCTGCAGGAAACCCGTTATTTACTACCCATTTGTTTTATAATAATGCCAAAGATGCTACGTTTGTAGGTGAGAGTGATAGGTATTCTGTTACAGGAAACGCAATGGATATAGGAGCTTATAAGGCTACAACATTACGTAATATTGAACTTACAGGACCATATATGCATGATGGTAGATATACTACTTTGGACGAAGTGATTGATTTCTATAGCGATGGACTTGTTTATTCTGAATATGCACATCCACTTATGGAAAAGCTACGTCCACCATACGGAAAAGGCGCTGAGCTAAATCCTGGAGAGAAAGCTGATTTGAAAGCATTTTTGCTTACTCTTACCGACGATGATTTTATTGACGAAAATAATGACTTAAGTAATCCTTTTAAAAATAATTAATTATGAGCTATATAAAATATAAAACATTACTATTGGTACTATTGGTTGGAATTATTTCCTTGGCAAGTTCTTGCGAAAAGGATCCAGATCCAGTGCCTCCATCAACAAAAGGGAAACTTCAGTTGAATTTCGATTTTTATAATGATGGCGTTCCAATGGAATGGGGCACAAAGGCATATACAAATGCTGCAGGAAATGAGTATAGTGCTTATTATGTGAAGTTCTTTATTAGTAGATTAACTATATACCAAGGTGGTAATGCTAAAGTATTAAATCAATATCACAACTCGCATTATATAGAATCATCTAGATCAAATACTTTGCAATGGACAGTGGTTGATGAAATAGAAAAAGGAAATTACGACTCATTGGCTTTTACTTTTGGCTTTAATGATGAGGATAACCAATCATTTATGTTTGTGAATCAGCCCGAAGCTAATATGGTTTGGCCAGAGGATTTAGGTGGCGGATATCACGCTATGCAGCTCGATGGAAAATGGAGATTGCCAAATGATACTCTTACAGGTTATAATTTTCATTTAGGCCCAGGGCAATTATACGATGCTAGTGGTAATATAACTGGCTTTATTGATAATTCATTTATAGTAAATATTCCATCTTCTGATTTTAATATTTCGGCAGAAAATACTACTAGTTTGACTCTAAGAATGGATATTGCTAAATGGTTCGAAAGTCCTTATGTATATGATCATAACACCTATGGTGGTAGCATAATGGAAAATCAAGAAGCCATGGAAAAAGTGGTTCTGAATGGTTGGGATGTTTTTAGCATAGCAAATTAATACTAAACTATTTTTATACGTACCTATGGATATCTGTATCATATGGGTAATAAAAATAAAAACATATGAAAATATATATAAGAAATATAGTATTACTGTCAATAGCAATCTCCTTTGCACTGCTTTATTCTTGCAAAAAAGATGATGAAGATAATACACCTCCTGTACATGAAACTACGCCTTATAATTTTGTAGTTCCTCAAGGTTTTCCTACAAATCTTAATATTCCTACTGATAATCCAATCACTATGGAAGGTGTGGAATTAGGTCGATATTTGTTTTATGATGGAAGGCTTTCGGGAAGAGATGATGCTGATTCGCTAATGAGTTGTGCTACTTGCCATTTGCAAAGTGCTGCTTTTGAAATAGGACCTAATCACCCTAAATATACTGATGGACATCCCTATGGACTTACTGGAATAAAAACGCCTCACTTCCCTTTGCCACTTTTTAATCTTGTATGGAATAATGAAGGTTATCTTTGGAATGGGTTTATCTCAAAAGAGAATACTGCACTAGGAATCCCTAGTTATGGAATTCCTGCTGAGCCTCAGTATCACCTTACCAATATAGAGTCTTTGGTATGGATGGGAATTGTTGCTAAGCACGAAATTCATGGTACCATAGAAATGACTGAGAGGATGATTCGTAGTATTGATATGTATCCACCGCTTTTTGAAAAAGCATTTGGTGATCGTCAGATTAATATCGATAGAATATCGAAATCAATAGCACAGTTTATTAGAACAATTACTTCTAGCGATTCAAAATTTGATAAGTATTTGCGAGGAGAGGAAAATCTTAGCCCTGCAGAAAACCGTGGATATGTGTTGTTTCAGACTGAAGAGGGAGCTGATTGTTTCCACTGCCATGGTTCGTTAGGTAATCCACTTATGACTACAAATCAGTTTTATAATAACGCTAAGGATACAGTATTTGATGATCCACGTGATAGATATGGTGTTACCAAAAATCCTATTGATCACGGTGCTTATAAAGCCACAACTCTTCGTAATATTGAGCTTACGGGACCATATATGCACGATGGCAGATTCAAAACATTGGATGAGGTAATTGACTTTTATAGCGAAGGTCTTGTGTACTCAGAATATGCTCATCCACTGATGGAAAAACTACGCCCACCATATGGACGAGGTGCAGAACTTAACCCTGGACAAAAAGCTGATCTTAAAGCGTTTTTATTGTCACTTACAGATGAAACGCTATTGACTAAGGAAGAATATTCTAATCCTTTTTAAGGATAAAGGACAAGGATAGAGGGTTCTCCTGCACTAAAGCTTCGGAGAATAAAAAGGAAAAAGCTTTGGTTTAATAATAGGATGAACTCCTTGGTTTCTATTTGTAATTATAATAAACAATTTCATAACTAAACAAATCAACAATTAAAGAAGACCGATAGCAGGTACTTTAGCCTTATTAAAATGGTAAAGTAAAGTTCTAGGTTCGACTTAACCTTAATCTGATTTTATTTGAAAGAAATTGTAAAGATTGGTAAAAGGCTTATAAAGAAATTGTACTAGGTCTATTGGTTTACTTTAGCCTTTAGCCTTTATTTTTTTAACCTTTAGCCTTTAGCCTTTAGCCTTCACTCTTCACCTTTCACTGTTAAATACTTATTCTAAAGTATAGGTTGCACCGTTTCCACAATCTTATAAAGCTTATCGTTTCGACGAACGAGGTCTTCGGTAGCCATTGAGAAAAGGTCTCCTTTATTTACTTTCTGAACAGGTTCAAGGTCGAGGCGCATTTCAGCAATTTTGCCTTCATATACTCCTGTAGTTTCTCCTTGAATGTAAAACTTATC
This sequence comes from Bacteroidetes bacterium 4572_112, assembly GCA_002254285.1. GTDB lineage: Bacteria > Bacteroidota > Bacteroidia > Bacteroidales > UBA1556 > UBA6267. The sequence continues at coordinate 3,704 of NIUZ01000137.1, forward strand.
TCCTACTTCTAGTTCATGAGATTCGAGCTTGATTTCAGCAACTCCTAATTTTGAGAAATAGTTAGTTACTTTACCTACATACATTTTCTTTTGTGTGGCTTGCGATCCATATACTTTTGTCCACTCTCCAGTTTTGCGACCAAGGTAATATCCATCCCAGAAACCACGATTATATACGCTTCCCAATTTGGTATTCCAACGGGCAATGTTCTCTTTGGTAAATTCTCCAGCAAAATATGCATTCACAGCCTCACGGTAAACCTGAGTTACAGTTTTTACATATTCAGGATTTCTACCACGGCCTTCTACCTTAAGAACTCTAACACCTGCATAAAGCATTTTGTCAACAAAATCTACAGTTTTAAGATCTTCTGGTGACATAATATACTCTTGATCAATCTCAAATTTTATATCACTTTCTTTATCCTTAACCTCATATTTTCTTCGGCAAGGTTGTAGGCAAGCACCACGGTTTGCTGATGAATTCATTTGATCCAAGCTCATATAGCATTTGCCAGAAACAGCCATGCAAAGCGCTCCATGCACAAATATTTCTATTTCAATAAGTCTACCACTAGGGCCTTTAATCTGCTCTCGTTCAATAGTCTCAGTAATTTCCTTTACTTGAGTAAGATTAAGCTCTCGCGCTGTAACCATTACATCAGCAAAATGCGCATAGAACTTTACAGCCTCAATGTTTGTAACATTGCTCTGTGTAGAAATATGTACTTCAACACCTTGCGAGCGAGCGTATTGAATTACCGAAACATCAGAAGCAATAATAGCAGTAACACCATATTGTTTGGCCGCTTTTACGATGCGGCGCATGGTGTCGAGCTCTTGATCGTAAATTACAGTGTTTAGAGTAATATATGTGCGAACATTGGCATCATTGGCAATTTCTACAATCTTTTTCAAGTCCTCAATTGTGAAATTCTTTGATGATTTGGATCGCATATTAAGATTCTCTATTCCAAAATAGACAGAATTTGCTCCTCCTTGTATCGCTGCTGCAAGCATCTCGTAAGAACCTACTGGTGACATTATCTCAATATCTTTTGCTGTTGTTGCCATGGTGTAATATTTGTTTTTTCGCAGCGGCAAAAGTAGTTTTAATTTTTAACAGCTAGCATGCTAAAAGATGATAAAAAATACTCTTTATATATACGTAATTAATATAGTAAACCCACTCAATTTTAGCAAAATTGACAAAAAACAATGTGTTTATTGAATAACAGTGTAATATTTATTAAGAATATTAAAAGTTGTTTTATATCTTTGGGTTCTCAAATAACTAATGTTTTGTTATTTGATATAATTATTAGATAAGAATAAAGCCACTGGTAAATATATTAGCATATGTCCCACACAGGCGTTGTTATTATAGGTTTTATTGAAATGTTAAAATCATATTTCTAAATTTATAAAGCATATGAAATCACAAAAAGAAAGAATTATTGAATCGTTAATCGGGTACGGAATTACTGAAATAAGTGACGTTTTTTATAACCCTTCGTACGAACAATTGCGAAAAGATGAGTTAAATCCGGAGCTTGAAGGCTATGAAAAAGGCTATATGACCGAATTAGATGCCGTAAATGTAATGACAGGAATTTTCACAGGTCGTTCTCCTAAGGATAAGTATATTATTAAGGACGATACTACAGAAAATACTATTTGGTGGAATAATCCTCATTCGCCAAATGATAACAAACCATTGTCTACTGAGGTTTGGAATGAGTTGGAAGTAACAACAACTAAGCAACTTAGTGGAAAGAAACTTTATGTAATTGATGGTTTTGCTGGTGCAAATGAAAA
>NIUZ01000138.1 GCA_002254285.1 Bacteroidetes bacterium 4572_112
TCATATAATCATTTGTAATTTCTTCTTCTTTATAACTTTTAGGAATATTGATTATTAAATCTAATTCACCCGATTTAATTAAGGACATTGCATTTGGGCTTTTCGTCTTTTCCTTTCCTCTATAATAGACATATTTCACTTCCATATTATATTTCTCAATAAATTGTGCCGTACCATAGGAAGCATATAATTTAATCCCAGCTTTATAAAACATTTGTATAGTTTCTAACAATTCAATTTTAGAGACTTCGTTTCCTGCAGAAATTAATACTTTTTTAATTGGGAAGTGATAGCCTACCGATATTAAGGATTTAATAAATGCCTGATTAAAACTCCAACCGAAGCAAGCAACCTCACCAGTTGATGCCATTTCGACACCAGTTGTAGGGTCTGCACCTTCCAAGCGTGTAAACGAAAATTGAGGTGCTTTTACTGCCACATACTCTTTGTCAAACATCGATACTTTAGGTACTATGGGTGTTTCTCCCACAATAATTTGAGTTGCAATATCAATGAAATTAACGTCAAATGTTTTGGAAACAAACGGTAAGCTCCGAGCAGCTCTCAAGTTACACTCGATTACTTTTACTTTATTATCTTTAGCAATATACTGAATATTAAAAGGACCATTGATATTTAACTCTTTGGCTATTTTTTTTGAGGCATTTCTAATTTGCCTTATGGTTTCAAGATATGTTCTTTGTGGTGGAAAGACCAAAGTTGCATCACCAGAGTGAACGCTACTGACATTGCCGCGCCACTAAGAACATACGAAGGTCTAATCAAAACAGGATACTCCACATCCTTGGCAAAAATCAAAGCGTCTTCTTTTGTAGAAAGTTCTTTCCATTCAGGTTGTTCAATGCCAATTTTATCTAATAAATCAGAGAATTTACTTCTATCTTCTGCTCGGTCAATATTTTCAACACCAGTACCTAAAATATTCATATTATTTTTTGCTAGTGCTAATGATAAGTTATTCGGAACTTGCCCACCCATCGCGACAATGATACCTTTCGGATTTATTTTCCCATATATTTCGCGTATTGTTTCCAGAGTTAATTCTTCAAAAAATAAAGCATCATACATGTCATAATCTGTTGATACTGTTTCTGGGTTACAGTTTATCATGACAGTTTTACGATCCATGTTTTTTAATGTCTTTGCTGCATTTACACAGCACCAGTCAAATTCGACTGAACTACCGATTCTATATGGTCCCGAACCAAGAATAATAGTACTATCATATAAATCAGCAAAAATAATATCATCTATTGCAGCATTATAAGTTAGATATAAATAGTTGGTTTGTGCTGGGAACTCGGCAGCTAAGGTATCTATTTGCAATACTTTGGGGTTAATATTATTTGCTTTTCTAATACTGAAAATTTGTGAAGGATCAATGTTTGTAATTTTGCCTATTTGGTCATCAGAGAATCCATATTGTTTTGCAAGTAATATCATATCTGGCGATATATCTTGAGCAATCTTTGATAGTTTACTCTGTATCTCTACAATATTTTGAATTTTATACAAAAACCATTTGTTAATATAAGTCAAAGTATGTATATAGTCAATAGAATAACCCCCTTTTAGTGCTTGAGCAATAGCAAAAACCCTGTTTTCATTCGGTTTTAAAAGAGAATCATCTAAATCATTAAACCTAATATTCTTATTAGCAACTAATCCCCCAACACCTATTTCCAACATGCGTAATGCTTTTTGTAATGCTTCTTCAAATTTTCGACCGATAGCCATTACTTCACCCACAGATTTCATCGAAGAGCCTAAAGTAGTAGAAACTCTATTAAATTTTTTCAAATCCCAACGAGGTATTTTCACAACACAATAATCCATTGCTGGTTCAAAAAAGGCACTAGTAGTCTTAGTTATTGTGTTTTGTATTTCATAGAGACCGTATCCCAGTGCAAGCTTAGCAGCTACATGAGCAAGTGGGTATCCTGTCGCCTTAGACGCTAGTGCAGAGCTACGAGACAACCGTGCATTTACTTCTATCACACGGTAATCATCATCTGAGGAACTAAAGGCATATTGGATATTACATTCTCCCACCACACCTAAATGCCTAATAACTTTTAGAGCCACTGCCCTTAATTTATGGTATTCATCATTGCTCAATGTCTGACTAGGGGCAACAACTATGCTTTCGCCAGTGTGTACTCCCATAGGGTCAAAGTTTTCCATATTACAAACAGCGATACAATTATCATATTTATCTCTAACCACTTCATATTCAATTTCTTTCCAGCCTTCAAGGTATTCCTCAATTAATATTTGATTAGTATGAGCGAAAGATTTTTCACATAACTCAACTAATTCATTTTTATTTCGGCAAATACCTGAACCTAATCCACCAAGAGCATAAGCAATTCTAATTAAAACAGGGTAAGCAATTTTTTCTGCAAATTTTATTGCGTCGTCTATATTTGATACAGCTTTACTATTTGCATATTTTATATTGATTTCAGCAAGCTTTTCTGTAAATTTATCTCTATCTTCAGTATTAATAATTGTTTCTACAGGTGTTCCCAATACTTTTACATTATATTTTTTTAATACTCCAGCGGCATCTAATGCCAAACCGCAATTCAATGCAGTCTGTCCACCAAAACTAAGTAAAATCCCATCTGGCTTTTCATTGGCTATAACTCTTTCAACAAACTCTGGGTTTACAGGTAAAAAAAAGACCTTGTCAGCAAGGTCTTTTGAAGTTTGAATAGTCGCGATATTTGGATTGATGAGAATAGTTTCAATTCCTTCTTCCTTAATAGCTTTAATAGCTTGGCTTCCGGAATAATCAAATTCTCCCGCTTCACCAATTTTTAAAGCACCGCTACCTAAGATTAATATTTTTTTCATTATTATGACCTTGTTAATTTTGAAATTTTATTGATTGCATTAATAAATTCGTCGAAAATAAATGTTGTATCTACGGGACCTGGCTTTGCTTCTGGGTGAAATTGTACACTTAGTATATCTTTAGATTTATGACGAAACCCTTCGTTAGTATTATCATTCAGATTCTTAAACCATGTACTCCATCCCTCGCACAAATTCTCATCATTTACTGCAAAACCATGATTTTGGGAAGTTATATAGCATTTATTGCTCTGTCCTTCCATTACGGGCTGGTTTTGCCCTCTATGCCCATACGGCATTTTATATGTCGTTGCTCCTGCTGCAATAGATAAAATTTGATGACCGAGACAGATACCTAAAATTGGCTTTTCTGTTTTGATTAGCTCTTTTGCTTTTTCAATAAGTGAAGTATAGACTTCAGGGTTCCCAGGACCATTTGAAAATAATACCGCATCAAAATCAACCTTGTTAAAATCAAAATCCCAAGGCACGCGGGTTACTTTAACACCTCTATCTAATAAATTTGTAATTATGCTGTTTTTACAGCCACAATCATACAACAGTACATTCTTGCCTTCTTGCCCAAATGTTTTTATTTCCTTATGACTCACCTGCTGAACAAGATTGTCAGTATTAGGATCATAAAATTCTAAATCATTGTCATCAACAATAATTTTACCAAGCATAGTACCGTTTTCACGTAAAGTTTTCGTCAGCATCCTTGTATCAATATCATAAAGTCCAGGGACTTTATTCGCATAGAGCCAAGAAGAGAGAGATTCGATACCTGTTGAATGGCTATATTCAACAGAATAATCTGAAATAATAATACCATGTAGGTGAATTTTATCAGATTCTAACAGAGTTTCTCGAGGGTCGCTTTTAGAAACGGGAACGCCATAATTTCCAACTAATGGATATGTAATGCATTGGATTTGACCTTTATAAGATGGGTCTGAGATAGTTTCTGGATAACCGGTCATGCCAGTATTAAAGACGACTTCTCCAGATGAAGAATGGGGGTAACCTATTAACTTTCCTTCAAAAGACTGCATGTTTTCTAAAACAAGTCTTGCTTTTTTTGTATTACCATATAAGTTCATATTTCAACCATATTATTCTGTAAACACAAATTATGCAAAAATACGACTTTTTGGGGAGATAGGAGCAAAGTATTTTTTTAATAGCAAATATTTATTTAAGTAGTTATAATTAAAATACTTTAGGGTGGAAAGTGTCCGCCCCTAAATACAAAAAAAGCACGAAGCATCAATTTGCTCCGTGCTTATTTTTTTTTCCAAATTTTCCATTACACAGAAATCACATAATAACTTGTGGTAGTAAAGAAATCTCTGAAATATGGAATTGCTGCTATTAAAGCAAATTGCTCCCTTAGCTTCAACTTGAATTTTACTTCATAGTTTGGATTAATTAAATAGTATATTCTTTTGTCTATCTTATAATCATTTTTCTTCAAAATCCGTTCAAACCTCTCTATCGTAAGCCCCGTTTCTTTTACTTCTAGCATGGCATCAATCATATACTGCTCTTCACCAGCTATTTTCAATAACAATTTGAATAGCGGTTTTGGTAGAATATGAAAGTATGGGAGCTTTGATAAAACCCTGCTTTTACATGCTTGTTGATGTCCTCCAAATGGATTCATCCATGGAGGAAAAGCGAGGAAAAACTTGCTGCTTGGTTTGAGGAAGTTTTTTACAAACTTCATGAATCTTTCTTGATTATGGATATGCTCAATTACGTCTCTCATTATTATAATATCGAACTTTTCAAAATCTGTGATATCATATATATCTTGAGCTATGAATTCAATATTATCTTTATATTCATGCTCCTCGTAGAAATTTTTTGCGTTTTCAATTTTCAGTTCGGATAAATCAATGCCAACAACTCTTTTGAATCCCATATCCACAAATGGCTTAAGGTTACCACCTTCACCACAACCGATTTCTAAAATGGAAGTATTGGTATCAATTTTCATTGTATCTTCAATAAATGGAATTACGTATTTTTTAGTAGTATAATCCTGCTCATCAAAATATAATTTGCGATTTGTATGTCGCTCCTGCATAAAAAACTCTTTATTAACCCAAAACATTCATTAGTCATAACCAAACCACTATTACGAATAAATCGTAGATATATTACAAAATCATCTAATTAATTAACCTAACCATAAAGCACAAATCTCTATTTAGTTTTATAAATATAACCTTCTAAAGTTTTATCAAAGAATTTTTCAGCCTCTTTTGTTACTTCGATTATTTTTGAATTATCAATAGATATAATCTCATTTTCTCTATTCAATGAATAAATTAAATCTTCTGTGCAGACATTACCAGCAGCAACTTTTGTGAATGGGCAGCCACCAAGTCCAGCAAATGCAGTTTCAATATATTCAGCACCAGCTTCAATAGCATAATAGCAATTTGTAATGCCTAAGCCATAGGTATTATGGAAATGTACAGTGATTGCAGTATCGCTATAATATTTTTTGATTGCTCCAATGAGTCTTGTTACTTGCTCAGGATAAGCATGCCCAGCAGTATCAGCAAGACTGATATTTTTAATACCATTATCTATATATTTTTTTGCTATATTGATAACTTTGACTTCATCAATTTTTCCTTCAAAACCGCAACCAAAGGCAGATTGAATTGAGCACTGAACTTTTTTCCCATCATTGATAGCAAGCTTCGCAGATTCAATAATCATATTTAGAGCATCTTCTGTAGATTTGCCAGTATTTTTCTGGCTATGGGTTTCACTTGCAGAAACACCGAAGCAAATCATATCGCAACCACAAGCCAAAGCTCGTTCATATCCTTTAGAATTTAGTACCAAACTAGATAAGATGGTCTCCCCTGCTTTCCCGGCAAAGTATTCGAAAAGTTTATCTGTATCCGCCATTTGAGGCATACGTTTCGGATGTACAAAAGAGCCAATTTGTAGAATATCTACTTCAGCTTCTATTAATTTCTCAATCCATTTTACTTTTATATCAAACGGAACAACCTTTTCTTCATTTTGAAGTCCGTCTCTCATACCGACTTCGTGGATTTTTATATTTTTCATATTCTTAATCTACTAATTTAATTGGTACTATATGGGTATTATCTACGGATAGAA
>NIUZ01000139.1 GCA_002254285.1 Bacteroidetes bacterium 4572_112
AAAAATGGTTGTGGATAAGTATCTATATCATCTAGTAATTTGTCGAGCATAAATTGGTCGTGATGGCCAAGGCTACCAGTAGGTACGCTTTTGTCAAAATCTTTTCCTTCGGTAATATTATCAAACTCATTGAAGTAGATATATGCCTTTATATTTCCATAATTAAGCTGTCCTCCAAATAAAAATGATGTATGATATCCTTGCTTTTGTAGGTCTTTGGGGAAGCAGTTTAATTGTGCATACTTTGATGGTAACTCAATAATGTATGTAATGGGAGTGGCTGGTATTGCACTAAATACAGCTGATATTCCTTGATGCGAAAGCATTCCCGAAGCATAATGCTCGGTAAATAAAACTCCATCGTCAATTAATTTTGAGAAACCTGGAGTGATATGTAAATCACCTCCTAATTCATCAATAAAATCTCCCGACCAACTTTCCAAAAATATAAATACAATATTCGGGTTCTCAATATTGAATAGTTTTGTAGTGTCAGACTTTGGAAAATCATAAAGTTCTTTTATTGTGCTTTTTGCTTCATCAATATCATAAAACAATAGAGGGTTTTTATCCATATAATCTTTATTCGCCAATATACTGTGCAATACATTCCACGATGTGTTTACACTAGCTTGGTTAATAAAATTTATTTTAGAATGGTAAGATTGACTTTGAGAAATAGGGATTTGTTCCAAACTACCACGCATTGATCCAAAAATAATTAATGGTGTTATAAGAAACCATAATCCAGAGAATAAAAAGTTTCTTTTATAAATTTCAGGTTTTTTCCAAAGTATTTTTTTTGATAAGTATGATATTCCAAAGGCTATGGCAATCATACTTATTAGCCCAATAAATAATACTGATTTTTGTGCCGAATGAAAAGCTTCATCAGGTTTATTTAGATATGTAACAGCTTTATAGTTAAGCTTAATTCCCCATTCATTATAAATAGCAATATTTGATATTTCAATAATAGTCAATAAGATAATTATAAAATAAGTGTATATTTTATTGATAATATTGAATGCCCTAATTGGGAATAATGAATAGAAAAAGTATAGAAAAAACGGAAGTATCATTAAATAATTCACCGATGAATTATCCAGCCAAAAAGCATAAACGAATGCATTTAGAACCTCAGATATTCCTGCTGCACTACTTTTATCGAAATAAAAAGTGAAGAATAATAATCTAAAGAAAGCAGTGATTAAAATAAATAGCAAATACTGCTTCAAATAATTTTTTATAATATACTTTCCCATTATTAGCTGGTTTTTTGCAGTAAATTTAATCTCTTATAAATTCCATCTTGCTCAATTAGCTCCGAGTGTAATCCCTGCTGTACAATCTCGCCTTTGTCCATAACCACTATTTGGTCAGCATTATGTATAGTCGAAAGTCGGTGAGCAATTACCACAGAAGTACGGTTTGCCATAAGTTTTTGCAAAGCATCTTGCACTAATTTCTCGCTTTCGGTATCCAATGCAGAGGTTGCCTCATCAAGAATTAGAATTGGAGGGTTTTTAAGAATAGCCCTTGCAATAGTGACTCTTTGTCGTTGACCACCAGATAGTTTGTCGCCACGGTCTCCAATTACAGTATCATAACCTGCAGGCATTTGCATAATAAAATTATGAGCATTTGCAGCCTTAGCAGCTTCAATCATTTCTTCATCAGATTTAAGCTCCGAGCCAAATTTTATATTGCCTCTTATACTATCGTGAAATAGTACTGCCTCTTGGGTTACTATACCCATAAGACCACGTAAATCATTAATTTTTATTTCTCTAATATCTGTTCCATCAATGGATATATTACCATCAATTACATCATAAAACCTTGGAAGTAAATCAGCCATAGTAGTTTTTCCAGCTCCTGATGAGCCTACCAAAGCAATCATTTTACCTTTAGGAATTTTAAGATTAATATTCTTTAGTACCTGTTCCTCCTCGTATTTAAAACCTACATTATTAAAAGAAATTTCTTTCTCAAAATCTGATTTTACAATAGCATCCTTGGATTCAAAAATCTTTTCGTCAGCATCAAGGAAACCATAAATACGCTCCGCAGAAGCTATACCTTTTTGTATGCGTTGGTATCCTGTAGATAGTGCTTTTATCGATGGAATCATTTGTGAGAAAAGAAGAATAAAGAAAATAAATTCCTCACCAGTTAGGCTTTTCGAAGGATCAAGTACTAATTTACCACCATACCAAAGTATTAGTGATACCACAAGCATTCCAAAAAATTCGCTAATTGGTGCTGATAAATCTCCTCTACGCATTACAGTTGTTGCAGTGCGCATATATTTATTATTTGTTTCTTCAAAACGATCAACCACCACTTTTTGAGCATTAAATCCTTTTATTATTCTTAGTCCAGATAATCCTTCGTCTAATAAAGACAAGATGCTTCCCATTAGCGTTTGAGCTATAAGTGACTCTTTACGAAGTACTTTCCCCAATAAGCCAATAATGATAATTGAGATTGGCATTACCAAGAACATCATTAATGTAAGTTGGTAATTTGTCATCAATAGCACAACAATAAATACTATAAGTGTAATTGTATGCTGAAAAATAATTTCTAAAGTTCCAATAATTGTCCACTCAATATCTTGTACATCGTTGGTTGCTCTGGAGATAATATCGCCTTTCTTTTTTTCAGAGAAATAGGATAGGGGAAGGATGATTATTTTTTGGAATATGGCATTTCTTAAATCTCTCAATACTCCATTTCGAAGTGGAGCAATTGACCACATCGCTAAATAGCGGAATAGGTTTTTTAGTAAAAACGATATTGCCGTGATTGTAGAAATATAAAAAAGGACAGTTTCAGTGCCATATTCAGCAATGGAGCTGCTCATCATATAATACATATAGTCGAGCATCGAATCCTTATTGAATGCGAATTCTACAACATCAGTTTTGAGAGTGTCCATTCCGAAAATTAATTTCAAGAATGGTATAATCATACCTATTGAAAATATGGAGAAAAATATGGTCGTAATATTGAATGTGATATTCATTATTACGCTTGATTTATAGCCTTTTACTAATGATAATAGTCGTAAAAAATCTTTCATAATTGTAATCTAATTGCTGAAATATTGTGCAATGCAAATGTAAGAAAAAACTGTATTTATTATTGACTTTGTTTGCTGTGTATGTTAATAATACTTATTTAATGAGCTTGTGGTTTTTATAATTATGATTTTGTCAGAATCAATAAAATATATAATGATAATGTTCTAATTATCAGAATTATCCATAGTAACAACCACCTCGTCACATAAAGGTAAAATGGAATTAAGTTCCTCTAAAATAGCTTAATCATACTTATGTGCAATTCTAAGAATGGTAAAACCACTTGATTTCATAAATTTAAATTAGAGTAGATAACAAAGATAGTGAATTTTTAGCCTTTAGGGCAAAACCTGAAGCTTATACTAAGTCCCATTGTATTAAAGTCTTTACTGCTGTATTCGAGTAAGTTAACTCCAGTATGTATTTCGTAAAATACACCAAGGCCAATATGCATAAAAGGAAATATTTTGAAAACAGATTCAATACTAGGAGTTATTGAAAATGACTTATCATAAATGGTAGTTGAAGTATTAATATCGTCAATAAAGACACTTCCAAACCCAAATTTGCTAAAGTATGAAAGGTGTATATTTGGATGGGCCTCAAAAGATTGATAATAACCTAACCAAAAACCTGTAAACCTATTCTTAATTTGATAGTGCGAATAATCGATATGCTCAGGTGATTTTGATATTATTGATGTGCTTATTTGTCCATAAATTCCGGCTTGAAAATCACCTTTCATAATAAAAGTACCCCAACCGCCAAAGCTTATGCTTGTACCTAATTTATTAGTAGTGATAGTACTTATTGGTCCTCCAAATTGACCTGATTTATCATTTTGCTGACCAAAAGAACTAAGGGTGATAATGCTAAAAATAAGTATTAGAAGTTTATACATATTAGCTATTTTTTATAATCATAGCACTACCTTTCCAATCGGGAATTTCGATAATTGTTTCGGGAATGGTATTTAAAAATTCATCAACAGCTTTTCTGTTTCCTTGCCAAGTATGATTATAGTCGTGGATAATAATTACGCCAGCTTTGGAAAGGCGAGGATAAAAATATTCCAGAGCTGCTTTTGTGGGTTTATAAAGGTCGGCATCTAAATTTACAAAAGCGTATTTTGTATCATGCTCTTTTGTAATACTTTCTGGAAAATAGCCTTTTATATACTTAATATTAGGGGAATTACCAACAAATAGTTTCACATCATCAAGAGTGATGTCTGAGAAGTTTTTGGTGCTAAATTTAGTGTCACTACTATTTTCAACATCCAAATCTTTGGCATTAAATCCATCAAAAGTATCAAATAGAAATAGTTGTTTTTCTTTTGCTGATAGGTGAATTATTTTTGCTGTTTCGCCCTTATAAACTCCTAATTCAGCAAAGCTTCCTTCTATATTATCTCGTTTTATTCTTTCAATTTGAAACCATATATTATAAAGTCTTACCTTATCATAATATGTTTTCTCAAAGCTAATTAGATCTTTTGAAATGAGCTTGTTTTTTACAACCTCATCCCATTTGTATGGTTTACTGATTTTATTATTCCAGAAATTACCAAAGTATAAAGCACCAATAACAAGGAATATTGCAATGAGTGATATATTCACTATTTCAAATATTCCTAATGTAATTTGGTAGTTCATATTCTATTGAATTATAATACTATTTAGGAATACTAAAAACTCTATCCCAACGAATACCACCTTTATCAAGATTGCGTGATAGCCATATAAAAGAAGGTGTACCAACAATATGGTCCTCAGGAACAAAACCCCAGAAACGTGAATCGGCAGAATTATGTCTGTTATCTCCCATCATCCAATAATAATCAAGCTTGAATGTATAAGAAGTAGCAATTTTGTCGTTAATATAAATCTTATCTCCTTTTACCTTTAGCTTATTGCCTTCGTAAACCTCAATTACTCTATCGTAAAGAACAATGTTTGTTGAGTTTAGTTCAACAGTAGCACCTTTTTTAGGAATATATAATGGTCCAAAATTATCTTGATTCCATTTGTAATTTGCAGGGTCGTGAGGAAAAATCTCATCCTTAGGATATACTACACCTTTGCGATATGTAAGCTTTACTAATTTTGCTACTTCAGGGTGGTTTCTTACTTTCTCAGCCATTTCTGGAGTAAGGTTTATTATTCCTAAACGTGGCATTTCTTCCTCTGTAAACATTGTATCGCTTGTGGTGTTTGGTAAAAATAATTGCTGAATTGCAGCCTTATAATTTGGGTTGAAAATAGAGTTTGTATAAGATTTAATTTCTGTAGCAGAAAGACCAATTACATCAAGCTCATCACCAGTAATAGTTTTTGTTTTGCCAAGAAT
>NIUZ01000017.1 GCA_002254285.1 Bacteroidetes bacterium 4572_112
TCTTTGGGATTTAAGTTTAAGGTTATAAGTGGGCGCACGGATTTTACTGCCAAAACTTTTGATGCATACCAACTTTATGATAGCAACCCAACCACCAAAGAGTTTATTAATATTGATACCATTATAGAGGATGCTCTTAATCCTTTTCCAACAGGAATAAATGGTTATAAGGATTTTTCGATACAGCAGAAATTAGATTTTCAACTATCAAAAAAACTTAAACTTGGACTTAAAGCTTCATATTATAATCATGATGAGTATGATTTTGTTCCTGATAATGTGTATCAAAATTTTGAAGATTTTTCTTATGGTGTAAAGCTTAATTATAATATATCGTCTAAGTATAATTTGCTTGCAAGCTATCATTACGATAATTATAGAAAATTCGATTATTACGAAAAGCTAGGTAGCAAGGAAGAGAATTATAGGAATGTATTTATAAATCCTCGTTTAATATTTTCTGCAGAGGTAGGCGAATATCAGAGTTTAACTTTGGGAGCTGAGTATCTTTCTGATGCTTTGCTTAGCGATAAGTTTGTAAAGGATATTTCTACTGAGAAGAGCAGCTCCACAGCAATTGCTTTTATACAAGATGATATTACTCTCAGCCCCAAATGGAATTTTATTCTTGGTGGACGAATGGATTATCATGATGCATTTGGAGGGCATTTCTCGCCAAAAGCATCGCTTATGTATAAGCATCAATCATGGGTTTTTCGTGGAAATTATGCCAAGGGATTCCGTTCTCCATCTTTAAAGGAGCTGTATATGGATTGGCCCATTGCATGGTTTACAATTCGTGGTGATGAGAGTTTGCTCCCCGAAACTAATAACTATTTCTCAGCTTCGGCAGAATTTACCAAGGGTATTATTAATACTTCTGCAACGCTGTATCATAATCGATTGCATAATAAAATTGATGGAGTATGGCAGCAAGGGCAAACAATATATCAATATATAAATGTGAGCAAATCGGAGCTTAGTGGTTTAGAACTTATGATGAAAGTTAGAATTCTTAGGCCTCTAGTTTTCAGTGGTTCGTATAGTTATTTGCGTGATAAACGCCCACAAGGAGAATTGGTTTCTTCGGCAAGTCCTCATTCGGGTAGCGGCAAGCTTAGTTATAAGTTTTTTAGAAAGAAATATAATTTCCAAGTAAACCTCTCGGCAAATATTATAGGAGCAAAAGACTATCAAGTGAGTGAGCAAATATACTACCGAGGTGAAAATGTAGAAGGTGTTTATCCTGTGCATTTCGATGCTTATAGTATCTGGAATTTATCCATTAGTCAGAATTTTAGCAATGGAATTAATGTGATTATTGGTATAGACAATCTATTTGATTTCAGAGCCGATATAGTTAGTTTCAATACATCAACTAGTCCTGGCAGAAGAGCATTTGCGAGTCTTAATTATAGTTTTTAGTCTTCAGTCTTCAGTAAGCAGTGGTAAGAACTAATGATTTATAATTTTAATGCAAGCACACAACACACAACATTTAACATTTTAATAATTTAGTAATATAACAATTTAACAATTTAATAATTCAACAATTTAAAACATGAAAAACGTAACATTAATTTTATCAGTAATTATTCTATTTTTTGCATCATGCAAAAAAGAAGATAGTAAGGATGACGAAACAGTAACAGACAATACAATTAAAGTAAGCTTGACTAGCAAAAACAATGAAAAAGTAGATCATTGGGTTTATTACTCTTTTGATACAAAAGCAGAAGTAAGCGGTATTGATTCTTCAAATTTTCAAACATCAGATAAATGGGATATAGCATTCCATAGTCGTCACGTTCGCCTTAACGGTGGTACATCAGGTATTGGTCTTGCAGAGGCATTTGATGCTGGAGTTGTAGATTGGGAATCTATAACAAAGGAAGTGGAAAACGGATATACAAAAGATGTATTTGAAGATGATATTCTTTATGCAGGTAATGGTCCAACTGGTCCAATTATGGTAGGTACGGATTTGAATATGGTTTTCGAAAACGCTTTTGATTTCGATGCTAATACTCATCCTCCAACCTATAATGCTAACAAAAATGTATATATTTTTAGAACAAGAGAGGGTAAATATGCAAAAATAATGCTTACAGATTATTATAACGATATGGGCGAGAGCGGTTATATCTCTTTTGATTATTTGTTGTTCTAATATATCTAGGATAATTTTACTTAAAGCGTCGGCGTCGCTCCAAGCGACACCGACGCTACTAAATATTTATCAAGGTCGATAATTTGGTGTATCTCGGGCATCTTGCCCGATGATATATTTATAAAAAAACTACGGGCAGGGATGCCCGTGTTACACCAAAAATGTATATTTCTTCAACGTCCTCCTGAGTGTTTTGCAGATAAAAGCGCAAGCTTTTCTCCAAAAACGTACCGAAGGGGGGCGTGTCACAATAAAAAAGGCTTCGAAGAAATTCGAAGCCTTTTTCAATTATATCTAAATTCAGGTGTATAAAAATCGTCAAGGTTGAGATGAACGTAGTGATGATAATTAGGAGTTTACTTTAGTAAATGACTAATTAGCATTGCAAGTTCAACGAAAAGATTGACGTTTTTTAAAGCCTATCTCTATTTTTCTTCTGGAGCATTAACTGTCAATCCCAACTCCTCAAGCTGTCCATCAGCAATACCTGCTGGAGATGAAATCATAACATCTTGTCCGCTGTTGTTCTTCGGGAATGCGATATAATCGCGGATAGAATCCGTGCCACCAAACATAGCAACAAGTCTATCGAATCCAAGAGCAATACCACCGTGAGGAGGTGCACCATATTCAAAAGCACTCATTAGGAAGCCAAATTGCTCCTGAGCTTCTTCCTTGGTGAATCCTAGGTGAGTAAACATTTGCGATTGCATATCTTTATCGTAAATACGGATACTTCCTCCGCCAATCTCAACTCCGTTGATTACAAGGTCGTAAGCGTTGGCGTGAACCTTTCCTGGATCAGTTTCCAAAAGGTGCATCTCGTCAATCTTAGGTGATGTAAATGGGTGGTGCATAGCATGAAAACGTTCATTGTCAGCATCCCATTCCAATAGAGGGAAATCCACAACCCATAAAGGTGCATAATTATTTCTATCGCGAAGTCCTAGGCGCTCACCCATTTCCAAACGTAGTTCGTTCATGGCATTGCGAGTATGGTCAGTATCGCCAGAAAGTACAAGAATTAAATCACCTGCTTTGGCATCAACTTTATCAGCCCATGCTTTAAGGTCTTCTTGTGAGTAAAACTTATCTACCGAAGATTTAAAACTTCCATCCTCATTACATTTCACATAAACAAGACCTTTGGCGCCAATCTGTGGTTTCTGAACAAATTTTACCAATTTGTCGAGTACCTTACGGCTATAAGTAGCAGCACCTGTAGCACAAATTCCTACCACAAGCTCAGCATCATCAAATACTTTGAATCCTTTGTTTTGCGTAACATCATTAAGTTCTACAAACTGCATTCCGAAGCGGATATCAGGCTTATCGCTACCATAAAGACGCATTGCATCATCATACTTTATACGAGGGAAATCCTCTTTAAAGTCAATATTCTTAATCTCTTTGAAAACATATTTTGCCATGCCTTCAAATATTTCAATAATATCATTCTGCTCTACAAACGACATTTCGCAGTCAATTTGAGTGAACTCTGGCTGGCGATCGGCACGAAGGTCCTCATCACGGAAACATTTTACCATTTGATAATAACGGTCATATCCCGAAATCATCAATAACTGCTTAAATGTTTGTGGCGACTGTGGCAATGCGTAGAAAGTACCTGGATTCATTCGTGAAGGAACAACGAAATCTCTTGCTCCCTCAGGAGTAGACTTTATTAAGTACGGAGTTTCTACCTCCATAAATTCCATTTTATTAAGGTAAGAACGTACCGCAAAACCAACCTTATTTCTAAGCATTAGATTTTCCTTAAGAGGATTACGTCTTAAGTCCAAATAGCGATATTTCATTCTAATTTCTTCGCCACCATCTGTATCATCCTCAATGGTAAATGGAGGAGTCTTTGATTTATTGAGGATTGTTAAGCTATCAACAATAATCTCAATCTCGCCAGTAGAAATTTTCTTATTCTTACTTTCACGTTCTATTACCAAGCCTCGAACTTGAATTACAAACTCACGACCAAGTTTACGTGCCTGCTCACAAAGTTCTGCATTGGTTTCCATATTGAAAACCAGCTGCGTAATTCCATATCTATCTCTTAGGTCAATGAAAGTCATTCCTCCCATATCACGATTTTTCTGTACCCATCCGCTAAGCGTTACTATCTGCTCAACATTACTAATATTTAATTCTCCGCAATTGTTTGTTCGTAACATTATATTAAGTTTTTAATTCCCGATAGCTATCGGGAGAAAGATGAATAGTGAAGTCTCCAAAATTCAACTTTTTATTTGTGTTTAATAAGTTATTTACAGGCTTTTATTTTATCAGCTATAATTATTATCATTAGATTACTAATTTTCTTTAGCTAATTTTAATACCGATTTTATAAGTTTAGGATTTAACCAAGTTCCTTTTTCCTGAAGTTTATCTAATAAATATTTTAATGAATTAATATGACCTTCTTCTTTCGCTTTTAAAAGAATGCCTAATGTTCCTGTTAAACGAAGCCCTAGTATATTAGCATGTTTTCGACCTAATATTTCATCAATAATAATTAAATCAGCATTAATTTCATTTGCTAAAATTATCACTTCTGCTTCTCCAGCATCTAAGTCTTCAAATCTATCTAGAGATTTAGAATCTTGAATACTAAGAATATTTATCCAACTAATACTTTTTAAATCAGTATAATATGGCTTATTCTTCCCTTCTTCAATTTCTAAAAATACAGCATTAGGCACAATTATTTCACCATATAATTCCTTTAGGATATTAAGTTTATTAATCTTTAATAAAGATAATATAGGAGTAGTATTTGAAATGACTTTACGCATTTGCAAAATCATTCTCTAATTCAGACTCAAGACCGTTCGCAAAATAAGATACTTTATACTTCTGTAATAAGTCCAAGAAATCTAATCTAGTTATTTTTAATACCTTGGAGGCTAATGTTGATGATATTCTACCAATTTCATATAATTTTACTAAAGAAATATTTTTCATCTCATTAGAAAACTCAGAGCTATTCATTTTTAATGAAGAGGCTAACGATTCTGGGTAATTTACTGATATATTCTGTTCCATAGTTTAATAATTATATTACAAAAGTACTAAAAATCTCGTCCTAGTCCTTTATCCTTTTCCTAGTCCTCTATCCTAATTTTTCAATCTGCTCCTTAATAACCTTAATCTTATTTTCAGCATCAGCAGCTTTTTGCTTCTCCATAGCTACAACCTTCTCGGGTGCATTATTTACAAAACGCTCGTTGCTAAGTTTCTTGCTTACCGAAATTAAGAATCCTTCGTTATATTTAAGCTCTTCTTTAAGTTTTTCTAGCTCTGCTTCGGCATCAATATTTTCGCTCATAGGGATGAAGAATTCTGCCGACTTAATCATAAATCTGTTGGCTCCTTCCACATCATTTTCAACCTTATTAAGCTCCGATACATTTGCAAGTTTAGAAATTACTGCTTCAAATTCTGTAGTAAGATTAGCTTCTTTATTCATTTTTACAGAAAGTTCAAGCTTCTCCTTCATAGGAATCTGCTTTTTGTTTCTGATATTACGAATGCTTCCTACTGCCTCAATTGCAAAATCGAAAGCATTGATTGTGTTAGCATCAAAAGATTTTGATTTTGGCATTTCGCTAATGATAATATCCTCTTCACGCTCAGTAAGTATATGCCAGATTTCCTCAGTAAGGAAAGGCATAAATGGGTGAAGAATTTTCATCAATTTCTCAAAGTATAATATAGTTTGATTATAAGTTTCGCTATCGATTGGCTTTTGATATTCTGGCTTTATTATCTCCAAATAATTGGAGCAGAAATCATCCCAAACAAGCTTATAACTCGACATCAAAGCATCAGAAATTCTGTATTTTGAGAAATTATTCTCAATACTTTCTAAAGTTTGATTTATGCGAGCATCGAGCCATTGCATACCAGCTACTGATGCAGCTTTTGGCTTAGCATCAACCACTTCCCAACTTTTCACAAGACGAAGGGCATTCCATATTTTATTGCTAAAATTACGTCCTTGCTCACAAAGTGACTCATCAAAAGGTAGGTCATTGCCAGCAGGAGAGGTGAGGAGCATTCCCACACGCACGCCATCGGCACCATACTTATTCATAAGTTTTATAGGGTCAGGTGAATTACCAAGACTCTTCGACATTTTACGTCCTTGCTTATCTCGTACAATTCCTGTTAGGTAAACAGCATTGAAAGGTTTTTCGCCTCTCCACTCATATCCTGCAACAATCATTCGTGCTACCCAAAAGAAAATAATTTCTGGCGCAGTAACAAGGTCGTTTGTTGGGTAATAATAATTTATCTCCTTATTATCAGGATTACGAATACCGTCAAAAACAGATATTGGCCACAACCAGCTTGAGAACCATGTGTCAAGCACATCACTCTCTTGACGTAGGTCGCTAATTGTTAAATCAGCCTTACCAAGTTTTTCTTTTGCCAATTCCAAAGCTTCGGTTTCGTTGTTGGCAACTACAAAGTCGTTCATGCCATCACCATAAAACCAAGCAGGAATTCGGTGTCCCCACCAAAGTTGACGCGATATATTCCAATCACGAACATTCTCCATCCAGTGGCGATAAGTATTCTTGAATTTTTTAGGAACAAGCTCTACCACATCTTCCATCACTGCTTTAAGTGCTGGCTCGGCAAGTTTTTCCATTGATAGAAACCATTGATACGATAGTTTAGGCTCAATAACTGCGCCTGTACGCTCACTAGTTCCTACTTTATTTTGATAGTCCTCAGTTTTTATAAGACTTCCGTTTTCTTCTAATTCCTTAACAATGGCTTTGCGACAGGCAAATCTATCCATGCCTTTATAATGCATTCCGTGCTCATTAAGAGTGGCGTCATCGTTAAATATATCGATAACATCAAGCTTATGGCGTTCGCCAATTTCCTTATCATTAGGATCGTGAGCAGGAGTGATTTTTAGGCAACCAGTACCAAATTCCATATCCACATAATCGTCAGCAATCAATGGGATTGAGCGATTTGCGATAGGCACAATTACTCTTTTACCTTTTAGGTGAGTAAAGCGTTCATCATTTGGATTATAACAAACAGCAGTGTCACCTAAGATAGTCTCTGGGCGAGTGGTAGCAATTGTTACGAAATTTTCTTCGCCTTCAATTTTATACTGCATATAATACAGCTTACCATTCTTCTCTTTATAGATAACCTCTTCGTCCGAAACAGTAGTTTTGGCCTCAGGATCCCAGTTTACCATACGAAAACCACGGTAAATAAGTCCTTTATTATGAAGGTCGATAAATACCTGCTGCACCGACTCCGACATATCGTCGTCCATGGTGAACTTTGTACGATCCCAATCGCAGCTAGCACCTAATTTCTTCAATTGCTCAAGAATAATTCCACCATGTTTATGAGTCCAATCCCAAGCATGGCCAAGAAATTCGTCACGTGATAAATCGCTTTTCTTAATTCCTTCGTCCTTTAACTTAGCAACAACTTTAGCTTCGGTAGCAATACTAGCATGGTCGGTACCAGGTACCCAGCAAGCATTTTTGCCTTGCATACGAGCACGGCGCACAAGCACATCCTGCAAAGTATTATTTAACATATGTCCCATATGCAATACTCCCGTAACATTTGGTGGAGGTATCACAATGGTATATGCTTCTCTATCATCTACTTCTGAATGAAAATAGTCTTTATCCAGCCAATGCTGATACCATTTTTCTTCTATCTCTTTTGCGTTGTACTTACTTGCTATATCCATAATATAATTTGCTATAAAAAAATCGCTGCAAAATTACTCATTTCTGTGCTTGTTTTGACGATGGATTTTATGGATAAATGGGTATAAAAAAACTCACTAATTTTATGTAAAATTAGTGAGTTTTTAATGGGTTTATCTTAATTTTTAAGATCAATATTGTTACTTCACCTCTTTCTTAGGAGCTTTTTTTCCTGCACCTACAGGAATGCAAAGTTCCATAAATATTGAACTATTTTTTGTTCCTGAGATATTTTTATATACATCAACAAAACCATAATAATATTTTGCACTAATAGTCCAACCTGCTCCTTTGAAAAGTCTGTAGCCAAGCCCAAGAGCTATTCCAGCATCAATTTTATTAATATCTTCTCTATTATAATCTTTTATTGTAGCGTCGTGTCCATCAATATCAGAGTTGAACTCAATCCACGATTTGTACATAAGCCCCAATTGAGGGCCTGCTGCAATATGAATTTGATTCTTGAATTTGTATTTTAACATTATGGGTACAAGAAAGTAGTTCATTCTATGTCGATAATCTCCAACAAGGCGAGTACCCGTTTGATCTTTATAAAAGTATGCATTCATTTTGGTAAGGTCGTTATCAGAGAGCTTATCCGTTCCTAAATTTGCTTTTACTAGAAGACCAGTATAAAGGGATAACTGATTTTTTAATCGGATATCAAAATAGAAACCCATATTAAAAGTAGTAAGAAAATCTTTAGAATCTAAACCGGCTATTTGCGACCAATTTGCACCGCCTTCCAAACCGAACTCTAAACCAGGTTGATTAAGTTTATCTCCCAAAAGTAGGGTTATAAGAATTTGTGATTGTGCTATTCCAGCAATTGCTACAAAAAATGTAATTAGTAAGTATTTTCTCATGTATGTATTGTTTATTAATAATTATTTAAGCCAAGAATTTCCGAAAACAATGTAAATTGCATACTGTTCGGGTCCGCGAGCTATATCTAAGCCCATTTTTAACCCAAATTGTCGTGCTATTAGGTATCTAAATCCTGTACCAACGTTCCATGCATTAACATTTTTACTTAAATCATCAAGAGATGAATAAGCCTTTCCAAAGCCTCCAAAACCTACTATACTCCATCGTTTCGATAGCATAAGTTCTTGTTCGGTTTCTATAAGAGCGGTAAGTTCTCCCTGATAACGCATTGCTGCTACACCGCGCAAATGTACAAAAGGATTCTTATAAAATGGCACTTCTCCAACAGAAAGTTTTGATTCGAATCTAATACCGGCTGTCCACCTATCCTTAATCACAGGATAGTAGTTGTGTACAAATGCTGATAATAGTCCAAAATTTCTATCTCCGCCCAATACCTCTAAGTACTGATCGTAGGTGATATTTGCCCTTAATCCTTTTGATGGGGAGAATATATTGTCATAGTTTTCGTATTCTGTAATAATAGCAATACCACTATTATTCATTTCTAAATCTTCGATCTTAATATCTGGAATGGGAATGTTTTCGTAAAATCCTACAGTAGTTTTGCTGAATTGATATTTACCACCAATCATAAATCCACTATTGCCTATTCTGAAAAGAGCTTGCTGTAAAATCAGAAAGCTTTGTAATCTGAAGTTAAGATAGCCAGTAATATATCCATCATCCTTATAGTATCTTAATTTCACATCGCCATAACCAGTAACACCACGATATCGAATTTTATCATTATTCCAAAAACCAATATAACCTCCTCCAACGAACCAAGTAGTGTTTTCTGTATATCCACCACCAATACCTACAATATCGGGCATTTTAAATTTATGGCTACCATCGTCCTTTTTTGGAATAAAAAACACTCCTACGGCAGCAGCACCAAAGCCTACAGCAGGCTCCGTAATTGGTGATATTATAGGTAATAGACCATGCAAATTGTATAAGTAATGGCTTATATCTAATGCATTATCGGTGCTATCAATAAAAGCACTTTGTTTTTTCTGTGCGAATAAAGTTGAGCTTAATTGTACAATAATAAGCAGTATTATCAATATGTATTTGCTATATTTATTATACATTGATTATTATTTATTGTCAGATTCAAGTATGTCATTTACTAATAAAGCTTGAAATAATTTATAGCTTAATGCTAATACAACCGAGCCTACAAATAAGCCAATTATGCCCGACATCATCATGCCACCAATTGCACCAAGCAATATTGCCAACATTGGCACATCCACACCTCTACCTAATAATAGCGGTTTAAGAAAAGCATCGCTAGCACTTACTATTATACTCCAAATTAGGAATATTATAGCAGGAGTAGTTTCCGCAATTGAGAATACATATACTGCTAAAGGACCTAATATCAATAGTGGAGGTAACTGTAATATTGCCAGAAAAAGAATTATTAATGCCCATAAGCCTGGAGCTGGAATTCCTATTGCCCATATTCCTATTCCTCCCATAATTGATTGAATTATTGCTATGCCAAGTACTCCTTGTACTACACTTCGGATTACGGATACTGATAATTCAACAAAACCTTCGCCATGTGTGCCAATCAATGTGTTGAATATTGATTTTGCAGCCTTTTCTGAAGAATCTGCTTTGGTAAGTAATGCTCCAGATATTATTATTGAGATAATGAAAAGAATAATTGTTGAACCAAAGCTTGATGCCATTGACAATAACTTTGGTGCAAATTTCTGAAGTTGAGGGCTGAATTTTGTAATTAGTGATTCTAAGTTTTCAGATCCTAAAAGCCAAATATCATAAAGTTTAGATCCTATAATAGGCCAATCGGCAACAGATTTGTCTGGAGTATGTATACTCAATGTGCCATCTTGCATTTGAGAAGCAATATTTTGTACGCCTATGATTGTTGATTCAATGAAAAGGATAGATGGTATAATCAATAGGGTTAAAGCTATTAACGTTATCAGTATTGAGGCAAGTTTATTTCTATTGCCAAGTATATTTGATAGCTTATTATACATTGGAAATATTGCCACAGCAATTATTATTCCCCATAAAACAGGCATAATAAATGGCTTAATAATTTGAAAAGACCAAACTAAAAGTAAAGCAATAAACCCTATTCTTAATGCACTATACATGTTTCTATTAAAATAATCTTCTGTATTGTTCATAATTTTATTGTTTAGATTTTAGATGACAAATATACCTAATAATAGTTCTTGATTGAACCAAAAAAATTATTTAAAAACTGATTTAGGAGTCATTTGTTGTTGTTGTTTTTGTAAAATAGGTTTTGATTAATTAAACCAACCCTTTTTTTTGAAATAAGTAAGGAATAGAGTTGCAATAAACAACATACCCCCTATAGTTATAAAATATCCGTATTTGTATCCAAGTTCTGGCATATTTGAAAAATTCATTCCATAAATACCAACAACAAGAGTTAGCGGAACAAATATTGCCTGAGTGATTGTTAAAAAATTCAATCGTTTGTTGGCCTTGTCGTGCATTACTATTGATAATGGTCGTTTAAAGAATCTAGCCTGTCTTGAGTTTGATCTACATACGATTTCAACATACCTACATTTTTAAGTAGATAATTAAAAGTATTAGCAAACGGACTTTCCGAGGTCATAATATTTTTTGCAGGAGGAAAGCTTAATGTAAAATATAGCTTATCAAGCACCATCTCTAAAGAAGCTAACTCTAGTTTAGATTGCGAAATTTCTGCCACTGAATGTTTTTCATATTCTTTATCCATATTAAATGCAATACTTTCTATCTCTTCCCTGGATTGCATTATCAATTTGCCATATTCTGATATAATTTCTAGGATTAGCCAATACAAAATATATTCGGGAACAAGGTCTCCTTCTATCTTTTCTGATAAGCCAGGAAGTGTTTCTATAAACTCTAAAGCATTTACTTCATCTCTTCTGTGTACAATAATTAAGATATTGTCTTTAATTATTACAGCACTATAATCTGAGGTATAATCTTTTGAAGAGAAATGTGCCACCTCACCATAAAGAGTTCCTTTAGTATGTTTAAACCTTATTCCATCAGTAGGAGTTAACATTTTCTCGGAGATTGATTCGGGTATTCCTAAATCTTTCAAGTCGCCGAAAACTTCTTTTCTATTTTCTGTCAATATATTTACAACAAAAACATCAGATTTATTTTTCTCTGCTACCAAATTATCGAAATTTTCTATCACTTCAATATTTTCCTTATTGCACTTGTAAATTGTCTTTTCCATAATACTTTAAAACTAATTTTTATTGAAACACATAAACGGATATACTACCTATACATACTGGTGGAGTACAACAATTAATAATTGTGATTAGGTGTTTATTATTAAAATTCCTTACCGAATGCTAAAGATAGAGACCAAGAGTCATAGCCCTCCTTAAAATCGTAGAAAAAGCCTGGAGAAATAATCCATCCCTTATTAAATTTAAAACCATATTCTCCTCCAAATCTTATAATTCCAAGGTTATGACTTTCTTCAAATTCTAAACCTCCACCTGCAAATAAGTTTATTGATTTAGTTAAAGCATAAGAACCTATAGCTGTTACAACAATGGCATTTTTTCTATTCAGATCTTTTTTGAAAACTATATATTCTCCAAATTCGAAGTCTGTCATCAGTCCAATCTCCCATTTATGGGATATTCTGTAGAAATAGTCTAAGCCTAATGATGGAATAAAAACACCATCGGCTGCTCCTTCTCCATGCGATGACCCCTCAGGAATATAAGAATACCCTATGGCTGCAGTGATTAGATGTTTGGTTTCTTTTTCTTCTTCTTGTGCAAAAATAAGAGAACTTAAAAACATAAATATGAATACTAAGATATAAGTATTTTTCATTACATTTATTTTTTATGGTTAATAATAAGTGTCATTTTCAGGTTCTTTATTAAACAAGTATTTGCCATTCCAAACTTTTATTATTTTTATTTGATAAGCAAAATCAGAAATGTTTAAGTCCTCATTCGCTCCAGATCTTGAAGTTTGCCAGTTAAATAAAAAAGCAATTTTTAAATCATTAAGAAAGCTGTAACCTAATCCTGCTCCAGCTCTTCCTTTGTTTTGGTATATTTCTTTTGTTTTATCTAAAGGCATTGGTAAAAAATATTCTAAATATGCAGGTATATATAATTTACCTTTAAGTTTAATTTGGGTCGATAGTTTATATCTAAACCTAAATTCTAAACTATATGTCCAATCATCAGTTACATAATTAAAACGTTCTTCTATTTTAGCCAGATGCTTAAAACTAATTCGTTTTCCAATAGGCCAATTAAATTGAACTCCTTGCCAAGGGCTTATCTCTAAAGTATTGTAATCGTACTTATCAAAAATATAAAATAACCCTATTCCTGTATGTAATTCCCAGCTTTTGCTAATAATATATTTAATTGAAGGTCGAATATATATTCTGTTCCAACTTTGCTTAGTTATTATTGTTCTATAACCAAAATCACCATAATATTCAATTTTGTCATTTATTTTATAATGCGAATAAAAATCTAGCCATATTTGTTGGTTTATTACTTTATCTATTTCCTCATTTTCTGACTGAGCTGATACGTTAAAATAAGAAAATAATACTAAAAAAATAAATATATTAATTAGTGATTTGACACTATTTAATATATTATATTTTTTAAGTATTAGAATCAGCATTATAGTACCAAGTAATTTTATTTAGGTAACATTATTTGTATTTGAAATCTTGTACTAAAACCGCCATAATTATCTGGTCTAACAGCATTGTAAAATGCTTGAGCTTGAATGTTTACAGGTAATTTACCTATTCTTACAATTTTTCCTGCTCCACCGCCAAATGGTACAGTCCATTGTTGTCCTTTTGGTGCTTTCCAATTAGCAGTAATAATTGGTGCAGATGAAATATACCAGCCTTTAGGGAAGTTCATATTAATAAAATATTGTCCCATAAATGAATTTACATCAGAATAATCTTCACTACCCGCTACCGACCAAGAATTACTTAATAGAAAACCATAAACAAATTTCTTGTTCATTTTTAAGATTAAAAATGAAGCACCCATGCTAAATTTATGAGACGAGAAGTCCGTAAATGTAGGTATTACTAACGTTGGACCAATGCCCCATGTTAAACCATTCTTCGATGTTGGAGAATAAAATGCAGAAAAGTTAATATCTCCAAAGCCTGTATTTGAACCACTTTCTGAACTATAATCAGGACTACTTACTAAGGGTATAATAGTTCTTGTAATTAAATGACCATTAAAGAATGGTAATACTGGTTGAAAGTTCAATACATTCGAAGTTCTATCCGAATTTGGACCATTACCAAATGTAGTATTATTCTGGAATGGAAAACTCATCATATTTGCTAATGGGTTTTGTGACATTTTTGCTAATTCTTCAGCTGTTTTTTCTTGCGCAAAAGTGTTTGTAAAACTTACAGTTATTGCTACTAATAAAATAATTTTTTTTAAATACATTTTTTTAATTTTAAAAAGGGCATATAGTTCCTATAAGGTGAAATATGCCCTAAGGTTATTGATTATTACTTAACTTAAACAAATTTCCTTAGCTAATTTTTACTCTACTATTTCTTTTAGGACTTCACCATCGGCACCAGAAGGAGGTTTTGTTCCTAAAAGGTTTGCCAAAGTTGAAGCAATATCTTTTGGCTCAATTTTTCTACTTACTTTCTGACCTTTAATATTCATACCTGCAAAAATTACTGGTACATAAGAGTCGTATACCCATGGTCCGCCATGATTTGCCGAGGTCTTTTCTCCCATATAATCATTTATAGAATATTGTGGTTGAAACAGAATCAATAAATTACCTGAGCGAGTAGCATTAAAATTTCTTAATGCTTTTCTGTTTAGATAAGTATCAGGCAATTCATTTTTTTGTAGAGAATAACTTGATACAGCAAGTGCTATACCTTTTATTGTCATTAACTCAAAAGCTACTGCTTTTTCAACTTCTTCTAAACTCAAGCCTTTTTCATCAATAATTTTTTCGTTTAGGTATAAATATGGTGGAAAGAATTCTTGTATTAATTCTTGCCCAATACCAAATTTCTTTTTTAAAGCTTTAATAGCAGGTTCTTTATCCCATTTGCCCGGTGAAACAAATCCTGATTCCATTCCTTTTGATTTTAAATATCCAGGAGCTTCAGGCCCGCCATGATCGGCAGATAGAATAATCAAAGTATTTTCTAAACCAACTTCTTTATCAATAAAAGCAAATAAATTGGCTAATGTTTTATCTAATCTTAGCATATTATCTTCGGCCTCTAAACTCGAGGGGCCAAATAGGTGACCAACATAATCAGTAGAAGAGAAACTTATTGCTAAGAAGTCTGTGATTTCGTCTTTTCCAATTTCTTCATTTTTAACCAAAGTTTTGGCAAAATCTAA
>NIUZ01000140.1 GCA_002254285.1 Bacteroidetes bacterium 4572_112
AATGCAGCAATATATTTGAAATTAATTCTACCGATAATTAATAGAATTATACTTGTAGTAAATAGTATTGCTGCAGTGGAAAAGTTTGCAGGAAAAATCAAACCTACAGTTAATAATATAGGTACTATCAGTGGTACAAATCCATTGCGAAAATCCTTAATATCATTCTCTTTTTTGCTAAGCATACGTGCCAAATACATTATCAATGCTAGTTTTGCTAAGTCGGATGTTTGGAAACTTAAATTAATTACAGGTATAACTATCCATCGACTAGCCTCATTAAGATTTGTCCCTAATACTAGGGTAAATAATAATAATGGTACTGATATAAAAAGCATTAATTGCGATATGCGCGAGTAATATTTGTAAGGAGTTAAGTGTGCTAAATACATAATAAATAATCCAAAGAACATAAGGCTACCATGCTTTATAATATAGTAGGTAGTATTGCCACCCTGCATACGGTATGCAAGAGAGCCTGTTGAACTCCAAACAGTAAGCAAAGAAAGTAAAGATAGCCCAAATACCACTATCCATATAACTTTGTCACCATATTCGTTGTTCAAAAATTTCGCCTTTATGTCTTTAAAATCAAACATTATGATTTGCTAATTATTTATTTATAAATCTTGTACTGCACGGATAAATTTATCGCCTCTTTCCTTATAGTCTTCAAAAAGATCGAAACTTGGGCAAGCAGGAGAAAGTAAAACCACATCGTCAACTTCTGCTAAATAGAAAGCGCTTAATACAGCGTCATTCATTGTTTGAGTCTCTATAATTTCAGGTACTACACCGGTAAAGTTGTCAATAATATTTTGATTATCAAGCCCGATGCAAACGATAGCCTTTACTTTTTCGGCTGCTAATTCCAAAAGGTCGCTATAATCGTTACCATTATCTTGTCCACCCATTATCAATACAGTTGGCCGATTCATGCTCTCTAATGCATACCAAGCTGCATTTACCTTTGTAGCCTTGCTGTCGTTAATAAATTTTACGCCTCTTACTGTAGTAACTTTTTCAAGTCGATGCGAGTTGCCTTGGTGATTACAAAAGCAATCTTTGATAGACTCATTTCTTATTCCTTGCAATTTGGCTGCTATTCCGCCAGCCATAGTCCCATAAGTGGTATAACGTCCTTGTTGTGCTAATTTTTCAATATCCATAGTATGTATCTGTAATTATTGTTTCTTTATTATCTTAATTTTAGTGTTGCTATAGTGAGTACTGCTAGCATGATTCCTACGATAAAAAATCGTTGAACTATTTTTGCTTCATGAAATCCTTTTTTCTGAAAATGGTGATGAAGTGGCGCCATTAGGAATACTCTCTGTCCCACGCCGGTTTTCTTTTTGGTATATTTAAAATATGATACCTGAATTATTACCGATAGATTTTCCACAAGAAAAACTCCGCATAATAATGGAATAAGAAGCTCTTTGCGAATGATAATTGCAAATACTGCTATTATTCCTCCCAATGCTAAACTTCCTGTATCTCCCATAAACACTTGCGCTGGGTATGAGTTATACCAGAGGAAACCAATTGCTGCTCCTATGAAAGCACTCATGAAAATTGCGAGCTCTCCTGTGTGCGGTATGTACATTATATTGAGGTAGTCGGCAAAGATGAAGTTGCCTGATATCCATGCCAATACTCCCAATGTGGCCGCAATAACTGCCGAGGTACTCGTTGCGAGCCCATCAAGTCCATCGGTGAGGTTTGCCCCATTTGATACTGCTGTGATTATTATTATTACGAAAGGGATAAAAATTATCCATGTGTACTTTTCGTATCCATCGCCCATCCATGATAGTAACCATGAATAGTCAAATTGATTATTCTTTACAAAAGGAATTGTAGTTTTAAAATTTCTTTCCTCTGGCTTAAAAATATCGTTTGATCCGGTTTCGCAATTTGCTGCTTTATTCTCAATAACAGTTTGCGTATCATACTTTTCGCGGATTACAACATCGCTATTAAAGTACATTGTTAGTCCTACAATTAGCCCTAAACCTACTTGACCTATAATCTTGAATTTGCCTGCTAAGCCATCCTTATTCTTCTTAAAAACCTTTATATAATCATCAGTAAAACCTATTGCACCAAGCCATACAGTAGATATTAGCATAAGTATGATATATACATTATCAAGCTTAGCAAATAGTAATGTTGGAACCACAATTGCTGAAAGTATAATAAGACCTCCCATTGTTGGAGTTCCTTGTTTTTCTATTTGTCCTTGAAGACCCAAATCTCTTACGGTTTCGCCAATTTGTTGCTTCTGTAAAAGGCGAATTATGCTTTTACCAAATATTAAAGAAATAAGTAGTGAAGTAAAAACAGCCATTGCCGCCCTAAAGGAAATGTATTGAAATACTCCCGCTCCTGGTATGCCTAGCTCATGCAGATATTCGAATAAATAGTATAGCATAATATTAGTTTTTAATTATTTCTGTGATTATTTCTTTATCATCAAAATGATGTCTTACGCCATCAATCTCCTGATATTTTTCGTGTCCCTTGCCTGCTACTAGTACAATGTCGCCTGCTGTTGCCAAAGCAAAAGCTGTACGTATAGCTTCTTTTCTGTTGCTAATTCTTAGTGTTATTCTTTTCCTGTCGGCACCAACTCCCACCTGCATATCGTTAAGTATTTGCTCAGGATCTTCAGTGCGTGGGTTGTCAGAAGTAAGAATCAATTGATCCGAATTGTCGGCAGCTATTTGTGCCATAATTGGTCTCTTGCTCTTATCTCTATCGCCACCAGTACCAACTACAGTTATTAGTTTTCCGTTGCCACCTCTAATTTCGTTAATGGTGTTTATTACATTCTGCAAAGCATCAGGAGTATGTGCGTAATCAACAATTGCATTTACGCCATCGTTGCCATTTATAAATTCAAACCTACCTTCAGCAGTTTCTATGGTGCTAAGCTCTTGCAAAACCTCCATTTCGTCAGCGCCCAATTCCATTGCTGTGGCATATACACTCATAATATTATAAGCATTGAATTCGCCAATGAGTGGAAGCCAAATTTCTTTATGATTTATTTCTAAGTGCAGTCCTGTGAATGAGTTTTCAATAATTTTAGCTTTATAGTCAGCCATTGATTTAACTGCATAAGTGCGCTTTTGAGCTTTTGAATTCTGTAACATTATCATTCCATTTCTGTCATCGGTATTTACCAAGGCAAAAGCTGTACTACTTAGCTCATCAAAGAATTTTTTCTTTGCTTTTATGTATTCCTTAAATGTTTTATGAAAATCGAGATGATCGTGAGTAATATTTGAGAAGATAGCACCAGTAAATTCTAGACCACTAATACGCTCTTGCACAATAGCATGTGAGCTTACTTCCATGAAGCAGTACTCGCAGCCGTCTTCCACCATATCGTCTAATAATGAATTTAGCTGAATGGCGTCAGGTGTAGTATGTGTTGCAATTATTTCTACATCATTTATCCAATTGCTTACAGTTGAAAGCATGCCAACTTTATATCCCAATTTGCGGAATAGGTTATAAAGCATAGTTACTGTGGAAGTTTTGCCATTAGTACCTGTAATGCCAACTAGTTTTAACTTTGATGATGGTTTGTTATAATAGTTTGATGCTAATATTCCCAATGCTTTAGCGGAGTCGTTTACTAGAATGTAGTTTACTTCTCTATTAATGTTTTGTGGTAGTATTTGGCAAATAATAGTTGTTGCACCTTGTTCAATACAGCTATTAATGTATTTATGTCCATCGACTTGTGTGCCTTCAATAGCAACAAAAATATCAGATGAACTAACTTTTCTCGAGTCAAATTGTATTGCATTAACATCTGTTGTTTTCCCTTTGCGGAACTCAATAGTATCAATACCTTCTAATATATCGTTTATGTTTCTCATGCTTAATATCTCAATGTTAAGT
Source organism: Bacteroidetes bacterium 4572_112 (assembly GCA_002254285.1). Classification (GTDB taxonomy): domain Bacteria; phylum Bacteroidota; class Bacteroidia; order Bacteroidales; family UBA1556; genus UBA6267. The sequence goes on from NIUZ01000140.1 coordinate 3,919, forward strand.
TTACTATTTCGCCACCATTGATGCGGCTTCCTCTTTGTATTGATTGACTTACAACTCTACCCGAACCACTTATTTTTGCTGTTAATCCCAATTCTTCAATTAGGAATATTGCATCCTGAGCAGTCATATATTTTACATTAGGCATTTTGTTATGTATCAATTTGCGCTTATGTAATTTTATGGTGTCGTTGCTGCTGTATCCTGCTATATAACTACTTTCTATAGTTGTGTTTTTAACTTCAAATCCCAAATACTTATAAATTCCAGCAATATCTTTATTGGCGCCAACTTTAGAGTTGGGAGCTATGAATATTGTATCTTGAATTGAGTGCGCTTGTATATTTAGGTCGTTGGCATAAATTTTATCCGCAATTTCTTTAAACACAGGCACCGCTACAGTACTTGCGTAATAAGACCCACGGCTTGGGTTATTAACCACCACTATGCATGAGTACTTAGGGTTATCTGCTGGGAAATACCCCACAAATGAAGCCTGATAATTTCGTTTATTATAGCTTGTGCGAGAGTATATCTGCGCAGTTCCTGTTTTTCCTGCTATTGGGTATGGCGATTTGTTTAGGTATTTTGCTGTTCCGTTTTGTACAACGCCTTCAAGCATTTTCTGAACTTTACCAATAGTTTCTTTGCTGCATATTTGAGGGTTAATAATCTCCGTTTCAAACACCTCTTTGGCTTTACCGGTTTTTTGTATTTCCTTTACAAAAGAAGGTTTTACCATTACTCCATTATTTGCAACAGCATTATAAAAGTTTAAAACCTGCATAGGAGTAAGCTGAAGCTCATAACCAATCGACATCCATGGAAGCGATAGTTTAGACCAGCTTTTATCTGTAGTAGTTTTTATATATGGTATTGCTTCGCCTTTTATTTGAAGTCCTATTGGCTGATTCAAATTCATGGAGTATATGCCATCGATAAAAGTTTGAGGATTGTTTTCAAATCCTTTAAGTGCAATTTTAAAGATTCCCACATTAGAACTTTTCTCTAGCACTTGGCTCACGGTTATACTACCATAGCCATGCGAATCGTGAATAGTTTTATCGTAGTATGTATATGCTCCATTACCAGTTTCTATAATTTCGTCAGGCTTTACAATATTATTCTCAAGAGCAACTATCATGGTAGCAAGTTTGAAAGTTGAACCAGGCTCCATTGCTGTTCCTATTGCGTAGTTAAAACCTTCGTAATAAGTATTATTAGCTGTGTCGTGCTTTAGGTTTGCAATGGCTTTTATGCGGCCAGTTTTTACTTCCATAAGTATAACGCAACCCCAATCAGCCTTATGCTTCATTAGCTCAGCATATAGTGATGTTTCTGCAACATCCTGTAGATTTACATCAATAGTTGTAATAATATCGAGTCCATCTACTGGCTCTTTCAGCGTTTCGTTAAATTCGTATGTTGGACGCCATCCGCCAGATGTTTTCTGCTTTAGTCTAATACCGTCAGTTCCTTTTAGCTTATCATCAAAAGCGCCTTCAAGGCCTAATTTCTCTTCCCATTTTTCGTTTTCGAAGTATTGTAGCTGCACAATTCTACCGGCAATGATAAATGCGGCCAACACCATTCCGGCATAAAGCAAATAAATTCTTACCACACTATCTTTTTGTAGAGCCCTAGCCATTATTTTAAGTCCTCTTTTTTGATGTATATTTTATAAGGAGGTTTTGTAGCCTCTTTTATGCCTTTGTCTTTTAGTTGATTAGCAACTTCTGATTTCTTTGTGCGAAACATTAAATTCGATTTTATGCTAATGTGCTCGTCACGTAAATCTTTCAATTCCCTAGTGATAGTGTCAATCTTGCGTACCTTTGCTTGCACGCCGTAATTGTTTGCGATATAAAGCATTGCAAGAAAAATTAGAAAAAAGATATATGGAACATTGCGAGTTATTAGCTCCGAGCTAAAAACTCTACCATCAATAATAGAAGATATATTGCGAAAAGACCCAAGCTTAATGCTAGGTACTTTTATTGACTTTTTTGGAGCTGTTGCTTCCTCATTAGTCTCGCGAATAGGACTATTCTTAGATGGGTTCTCTATGATTTTCTTTTTTCCAAACATAGCGCTAAAGTTTTTCTGCAATTCGTAATTTAGCACTTCGTGAGCGAGAGTTAATTTCTAATTCTTGCTCATCAGCTGTAATAGGTTTTCTGCTAATCAATTTGAAAGGAACTATAGGCTTTCCGAAAAAATCTTTTTCTATTTTGCCTTCAAAATTCCCTGATTTGATAAAGTTTTTTACCAATCTGTCTTCTAGCGAATGGTACGACATAACCACTAATCTACCTCCTGGGCGCAATACTTTTAATGATTGCTCTAGCATGCTTTTTAAGGCCTCTAATTCCTGATTAAGCTCTATGCGTATTGCTTGAAATATTTGTGCGTAATACCTGTTCTCTTTGCCTCGTGGAGCACATGATTGAAGTGCTACTTTTAAGTCGGCAGTGGTTTTAAGCTCATTGCTTTTGCGAAACTCAATTATGGCATTTGCCGATTTAAAAGCATTGCGTAGCTCACCATAATTCCTGAAAATATCGATTAAGTCTTGGGTTTCGATATTGTTGAGAAGGTCGGCAGCAGTTTGTCCTTTGCTACTATCCATACGCATATCCAAAGGGCCATCAAAGCGGGTAGAGAAGCCTCTTTCGCCTTTGTCAAACTGATGTGAGGAAACCCCCAAATCAGCAAGGATTGCATCTACTGGTGTTGCGCGGTATAGGCTTATATAATTCTTTAAATACTTGAAATTTTGACCAATAAGAGTTAGTCTTTTGTCGTCAATTTTGTTGGCATGAGCCTCCGCGTCTTGATCAAAAGCATATAACTTGGCATCCTCTGAAAGATTTTTGAGAATAGCAGCAGAATGTCCACCTCCACCGTAGGTAACATCAACAAAAATCTTCCCTTGGGAAAGATTCATGGCTTCAATACATTGGTCCAGCATTACTGGAGTGTGATAATGTGACATATTTATTTTTATGCAGATTAGCTATTCTATTCTTCGAGCTTGATGCTTCCCATCACTTCCTCGGCTAGCTGAGCAAAATCTACATCCGGACTATTCACAGTATTTTCATAAGCCTGCTTGTCCCAAATTTCAATTCTATTAACCGAAGATGATAGTACCACCTCTTTCTCTATACCTGAAAAATTAATCAGGTCCTTCGAAATTTGTAGTCGACCAGATGAGTCCATTTCGAGCATTTTGACGCCCGCCATGAACATTCTGATGAAATCGTTGTTCTTTTTAACGAATCTGTTTAGCTTATTTACCCCCGAAATTTCGTGATTCCACTCACTCATAGGGTATAATTCTAAACACTTATGGAAGACAGATCTTTTCAATACAAAGCCTTCAGCTACAATAGTTTGTAGCTGCTTCTTTAGCCCCGATGGGAGTGATAATCTACCCTTCGAGTCTAATTTGCATTCGTATGAACCGATAATGTTTACCATAGACTGTAATTTCAAAGTGCTAATTTACTGCAAATTTTCCCACTAAACTCCACTTTATCCCACTTTGTTGAAAACTTGTATACTATTGTTAATACAAAAGGTTACATTTATTTTTTATATGCAGTATATCAGTAGTTTATGTGCTTGTTGTAATTGTGGGATGTGGTGTAGTGCTTGCTATTTGATGCATGCAACTGAAAATGATTTATATGTGTCTATTATTTTGTTATAACTAAATATACTTATACTACTTTCGCTCTTCAATCTATTTACCATTGTAATAGGTTAAGAAGGGAGTACTTAAATCATATAAAATCAGATGTTAATTATAAAAATCAGTTTATTATTATCGAGCATTATTTTTTTAGGAAATATAGCTTTTGCTCAGCCCAACTCAAATTCAAAATTGGGGCTTAATAGTAATCTGTATAATGGAAAATATTATTCTTATTTTCTTCCCAGTAGCGTTAATGGTCATCAGTTTTTGGAATCAAAAGAATACTCAATTGCTACAGTTTGGAAAAATGGCGAAGGTTTTGAAGACTTATTGCTGAATTATGATGTGGTAAATCAAGAGGTAATCCTGAAATTCAAAACTAGTTTGGGAGCCGAAAAAGTTATTGCTATGTCAATGGCCGAATTGGATTCTTTTTTATTGAGTGATAAGCTATTTATTTCGAAAAGTGATATTGAAGATGCTCAACTCATTTACCAGAAAATTGAATATGGGGGTTACAATTTTTACATATATTTTCATAAAGAATTAAAATTACAAAGTCAGATCAATAA
>NIUZ01000141.1 GCA_002254285.1 Bacteroidetes bacterium 4572_112
CGTGGTGGTCATCCTGTGGAAAAACGCATGATGAAGCAGTGGAGCCTTAGGGTTACTGCTTATGTTCAGCGCTTACTTGATGGATTAGACAAAGTAGATTGGAGCGATGCTCTTAAGGAAATGCAGCGCAACTGGATTGGAAAATCTGTTGGTGCCACAGTGCATTTCAAGCTTGAAGAGCATGAGGAAACATTGGAAGTTTTTACCACAAGACCCGATACTTTATTTGGCTCTACTTTTATGGTAATTGCTCCTGAGCATCCTTGGGTTGATAAACTTACTAAAGCTGAGCAAAAGACTAATGTTGAGAGCTATGTAACCATTGCTAAGAATCGTACCGAGCGTCAAAGAATGACTGAGGTTAAAAAGATTAGTGGTGTTTTCACAGGCTCTTATGCTATACATCCATTCTCTGGTAAGCAAGTGGCAATTTGGATTGCTGATTATGTACTAATGGGCTATGGCACTGGAGCTATAATGGCTGTGCCTGCTCACGATAGTCGCGATTATGCTTTTGCTAAGCATTTCGATATTCCTATAGTACAGGTGGTTTCTGGAGGTGATATTTCCGAAGAGTCTTACGATGCTAAGGATGGCGAAATGATGAATTCTGATTTCCTAAACGGAATGTCGGTAAAGCAAGCCATAGGTGAAGCTATAAAAAGAATAAAAAAGTTGGGAATAGGAGAGAAGAAGGTGAATTTCCGCCTTCGTGATGCTACTTTTTCACGACAAAGATATTGGGGAGAGCCTTTCCCTGTTTACTATAAGGAGGGAATGCCAAATATGCTTCCTCTTAAGGATCTACCTTTGGAATTGCCAGCAGTGGATAAATATTTGCCTACCGAAAGTGGTGAGCCGCCTTTGGCCCGTGCCAAAAACTGGAAAACCAAAGATGGCTATACTCTAGAGTATGATACTATGCCTGGTTTTGCTGGTAGTAGCGGATATTACCTTCGCTATATGGATCCTAATAACGATAGTCAATATTTGATTTATATATCGGTGGTGCTGAGCATGCTACAGGTCACCTGATTTATAGCCGCTTTTGGAACAAATTCTTATTTGATTTGGGAATGGTTGTTAAAGAGGAGCCTTTTAAGAAATTGGTGAACCAAGGAATGATTCAGGGTCGCTCGAGTTTTGTTTATAGAGTGAAAGGCACAAATAAGTTTGTGAGCTTTGGCTTGCGCAAGCAGTACGAAACTCAACGCATACATGTCGATATCAACTTTGTGAATAATGATGTATTGGATTTGGAGGCTTTTAAAACATGGCAGGCAGAATTTGCTGATGCTGAGTTTGAGCTCGAAGATGGAAAATATATCTGTGGTCATGAGGTGGAAAAAATGTCGAAGAGCCTTTATAATGTTCAAAATCCTGATGATTTAATAGAGAAATACGGTGCTGATACTCTTCGTCTTTACGAAATGTTTTTGGGACCTATAGAGCAAGCAAAACCTTGGGATACTAAAGGTATTGAAGGCGTTTTCCGTTTCTTACGTAAGTTTTGGAACCTATCGCATGATGCTGATAATAATTTTAGCATTAGCGACGAAAAAGCAAATGCCGATGAGCTTAAAACTCTTCATAAAACCATAAAGAAAATTGAGGACGATATTGAGCGTTTTAGTTTCAATACCGGAGTTAGTGCATTTATGATTTGTGTGAATGAGCTTGCAGAACAAAAGTGTAATAAGCGTGAAATTTTAGAGCCACTTTCAGTATTACTAGCACCTTATGCGCCACATATTGCTGAGGAAATATGGTCGCTGTTGGGGAATGCTAATAGTGTTACTGAAGCTACATTCCCAATTTTTGAAGAGAAATTTGTGAAAGAGAACAATTTCAAATACCCTGTGTCGTTTAATGGTAAGATGCGCTTTATGATAGAGTTGCCTATTGATATGTCGAAAGAGGATATTGAGAAGTCAGTTTTGGAATCTAAGGATGCACAGAAATGGATAGATGGCAAAACAATTCGTAAGGTAATTGTTGTACCTAAGCGTATTGTGAATATTGTGGTTGGATAGTAGATATTAATCTTAAAATATTGTCATGAAAAAATTATTAGTATTAGTAATAGCAATTTTACTTGGTTTCGCAAGTCATGCACAGAACAGATTCGATTCCGATGGTGAGAAAACTGGGCATTGGGAGAAGAAGTATGATAATGGCAAAACGCGTTATCAAGGGCAGTTCGAAAAGGGTTACGAAATTGGTAAATTCACTTATTATTTTCCAAACGGAAATGTGAAAAGTATTATGACTTTTTCGGATAAAGGTGCTAAAGCTGAGGTTGTTAATTTTTTTAAAACAGGTAAAAAATTATCAACAGGTGCCTATTTTAATAAAAAGAAAGATGGTGTTTGGAATTTCTACAATATTGAAGAGAAATTGGTAAAGAAGGAGCGTTTCTCAAAAGGTAAGAAAGATGGAGTATGGGTAGTATATTATGCTGAAAGCAATACTGTTGCGTCAGAAATTTCGTGGAAAAATGGAATGAAGGATGGCGATTGGAAAGAGTATTTTGAGAATGGTCAGCTGAAACTAACGGCTACTTTTGTAAATGGTAAATTGGATGGTGATTACCGCTCTTATTTCCTAAATAAAAAACTAGCTCGTAAGGGTAAATATGTTGCTGGTAAGCAAGATGGAACATGGATATCTTATGATGATAAGGGTGGATACAAAAGTATTTATGTGTTTTATATGGGTTATGTCGAGAAGGAAACTCGCTACGAAGATGGTAAGATGATATTGTCTATTGATAATAAAAATAATAAGGTAATAGATTATAGAAATAACGAAGATGGTGGAGAAGAATAATAGAGTTTTGGTGGCAATGAGTGGTGGAATTGATAGTTCTATTGCTGCGCTATTGCTTGCTGATGAGGGTTACGAACTTGTGGGAATGACCATGAAAACATGGGATTATTCTACCGCAGGAAGTTCATCTAAAGAAACGGGCTGTTGTAGCCTCGATTCCATAAATGATGCCCGTCAGCTTGCTGTACAAAAAGGCTTTCCTCATTATATAATTGATATCCGTAAGGATTTTGAAGAAAGTATTGTTAGCGATTTTGTATCAGAATATATGATTGGTAGAACGCCAAATCCGTGTATTCTATGCAATACTTTTATGAAATGGGAAGCCCTGCTAAAACGTGCCGATGAGCTTAATTGCTACTATATTGCAACTGGCCATTATGCCCAGATGAAAGAGCAAGATGGTAGATATTATGTTACCAAAGGAATTGATGGTGGCAAGGATCAAAGCTATGTGCTTTGGGGTGTTAGCCAGGAAAATATATCGCGCACATTATTTCCTTTGGGAAATTACCATAAGTCGGAAATTAAAGAACTTGCCATAAAGCATGGCTATGACAATCTTGCCAAAAAGAGCGAGAGTTACGAAATTTGCTTTATCCCTGATAATGATTATCGTGGTTTTCTGAAGAATAAAGTTGAAGGTCTTGAAGAGAGAGTAAAAGATGGTGAATTTGTGACCTCTGATGGCAAAGTTGTTGGTAAGCACCAAGGATTTCCATTTTATACCATTGGTCAGCGCAAAGGCTTGGTAGCAATGGGCAAGCCATATTATGTAAATAATATTGATGCCAAAAATAATCGCGTGGTAATTGGTCCTATGGACGAGCTTTGGGGCGATAAAATGGTTGTGGGAAAAATCAACTGGCAGAAGTACGATAAAATTGAAGATGGTATGTTGGTAGATGTACAAATCCGCCACCACGATCCAGGAGCTCCTGCAAAATTATATAATGATGCCAATGGCTCTATCAGAGTTGAATTTATTGAAAAAGTATCGGCAATTACCCCAGGACAATCAGCAGTTTTCTTCGAAGGTGATGATGTTATCGCGGGTGGATTTATTGCGGCTAAATTATAAGTAATTAATAGTGAATAGTGAAGGGTGAAGTTTAAATTACTTCTCCTATCACCTTTTCCTCTATCCTAGTCCTTTTTCCTCCTTTGGATGGTAAAGAATTGTAAGGTTTGGTAAAGAGTTGTAAAGTATTGTAAACTCAAGCTCTGCAATCGTTAATCTCAATTCCTAATTCCCCAGCCTTCGGTACAATTTTTTCCATTGCATTCCAAAAATCACTCAGTCTGACGAATTCCTAATTCTCAATTCCCCTCCTCCTCTATCCTAGTCCTTTTTCCTTTTTTTTAGTTTTCCTCAATAAATACATAAATCCTCCAACGGCCACTGCAGAAATAATCACTAATATAGTAGAATCTGAAGTGCCAACATCTTGTGGGTCAATATCCAATCCTTGAGAGTTTATTCTAAAATATACAAATACAGTAATTGCATTATTTACAAAATGGAGCAATATCGGTGCCCAAAGGCTAGCGGTCCAATAATATGTGTATCCCAGCGCCATTCCTAATAAGAAACGTGGAATAAATCCAAAAAACTGCATATGTATTGCGCTGAATATTACTGATGTAATGATAATATTTACGTGAATATTAGAGAATGCCTTTCCAAACCAATTCATAAGTACTCCTCTGAAAAATAGCTCTTCGCCAATGGCAGGCATTATTGCCATTATTGTAAGATTTATCAGTAGTGAAGTAATGGTAGTTCCTTGAAGAAATTTGGTAGTTATAAGGTCGTTTTTGTCTTGCATATCGCGCATCCATTCTTCTACACCTCGCAAACTTTCGCCTAATGACATGGATTCGTTGGCCATAATTATCCATTGTAAAAATGGAATTGATGCCATAAAAATAGCCAACACCAATAGCAATTGCTTCATGCTAGGTTTATGCTCCAAACCGAAAAAATTAGGGTTGTCTTTGCGCATAATAAACCATAGTGCTAGTGGAGGTACTATAAACATCCCCAATTGATTAGCAAACTGAATAATCTTTAAAATATTGATATGAGTTGCGGTATCAGTCATTCCTGCCAATGCATTTTGAGTAGTGTCCATGCCCCAAATCATTGCCGAAATGCCAAATGCAACACCCGATAATATAATGGTTGCTAGCATTAATATTACTCCTACAAATACCAATTGCATATAGGTATTCTCTTTTATCTTGTCTATCATAAAATGATTATTTTTGCGCTAGATTAAAGCCTAATAATAGGTGCAAATTTAATAGAATCAATAAAGCCAAATACATTGAAAATACGAGATATAGATTTGGGCGAAATGCCGCTTTTTTTAGCTCCAATGGAGGATGTTACTGACCCATCGTTTCGGGCAGTTTGCAAACCCTTTGGTGTGGATATGATGTATACTGAGTTTATTAGTAGTGAGGGACTTATCCGCGATGCACAGAAGAGCCTTCGTAAGCTTAAGTTTGAAGAAAGTGAGCGCCCTGTGGGTATTCAAATATTTGGTCATGCAGTGGATAGCATGGTGGAGGCTGCTAAGGTTTCTGCTCAGGCAAATCCTGATGTTATAGATATTAACTTCGGCTGTCCAGTGAAAAAAGTTGTTGGCAAAGGCGCTGGCGCTGCACTGCTAAAGGATATTCCACAAATGCTTAAAATCACCGAAGCGGTGGTAAAGGCTGTGGATATACCTGTTACAGTAAAAACCCGCCTTGGCTGGAATGATGATGATAAACCCATTGTGCAACTTGCTGAGCAATTGCAAGATGTGGGAGTAGAAGCTCTTACAATTCATGGGCGTACTCGTAATCAAATGTATAAAGGTGTAGCCGATTGGACATTGATAGGAGAGGCAAAGAATAACCCTCGCCTGCATATTCCTATTATTGGCAATGGCGATATTAGCTCTGCTGCCGTGGCGGTGGATTATATGAACAGATATGGAGTTGACGGACTTATGGTTGGTAGAGCTACAATTGGCAATCCGTGGATTTTTAAGCAGATAAAACACCTTATTGCCACTGGTAATGAGCTTGAAGCTCCAAGTATGGATGAGCGAATAGAGGTTTGCAAGAATCATCTTCAGCTTTCATTAAAATGGAAAGGTGAGCAGTTATCTATCCGTGAGATGAGGAAGCATTATTCTAATTATTTCCGTGGCTACAGAAATATTAAGCCCTTTCGTTTGCGCCTTGTTACCTCAAATAGCGTGGAGGAGGTTCATCAAATTTTAGAGGAACTGGCTAACGCAAATCTTGAACTTTCAAATACCTAGAAAATGAATAAATTATTTTTTATAGCATCTCTTTTCAGCCTTTTATTTTTGTTTTCATGTGAAAATAATTCTACGGAAAAGCATGATAAAAGCACTGCTAATATCAATATAGATTTATCCAATTTTGATTTTGATGCCCGATTGTATGTGATAAATATGGGTGCTAAACAAAACACTATAGTGGATTCGCTATTGGTGAAAAATTATTGTGGAGGATAAAGATAATATAAGTGTAAAAATTACTGGCTCACCAAATGGCATTTCTTATGCTGTGGAAGGCTCAGAAGCTTCACAATTGGTTTTGGATTATAGCAATTTAATTCAAAAGCATATGAACTATCACGATAGCGTTTATAGAAATTATCGCAATCATATGGGTGATAATGATATGGACGATATTCGTCGTACAACCGATTCTCTATTGAAAACAAATTATGTAAATTCTTATAATGATTTGAAGAAAATGGTGCTTGCAAATCCAAATAACTTAGCTTCTTTACTGGGTATTTATAGTAAATTTGGTAAAACATCAATCCTTGATTTTGACCTCGATTTTGAATTGTTTAAGGTTTTATCAGATTCATTAATTGCTAGCTATCCAACTAATACTCATGCCGTTGCATTATTTGATAGGGTGAGCAAGCATGACGAAAAGATTCAATTAACAGAGAAGAAATATAATAGCTTGGGTAAAGGAAATAAGTTTCCAAGCTTAACGCTAAAGAATAATGATAATGCACTAATTAATATTGAAGAAAATAGTGCTAAGTACAAAATTGTATACTTATGGAAGCCAAATAAGAAGAGCTTTTATGAGTTTAATAAGGTGTTTAGGAAAATATCTGAAAACTATGATAAAAAAGAAGTTGATATTATTGCCATAGCTTTTGAAAAGGATATGCTTGCATGGCGCAATTATATTCGTATGGAACGAATGGGCGAATGGACACACCTAATTGCTGAAGCAAATACCGAGGAGCAGATAAATCCTAAAGCTGACTATTGCTTGGTTTATGTGCTTGATGCCGACAATGTGATATTGGCTAGGTTGAAGTCATTGGAGGACTTAAGAGAAATAGATAGAATAATAAAATTATAAGAATTGCATTTGAATAATCCCCCTTAGAAAAGGGGGCAGCATGGGTAAATGCGTGGCGGGGGATTGATATCTGTAAAGCTCCAATCCTCCGAACAAATTGAATAAAATCTTCAGAAAAATTCAAAAATAAACCTTCAATTTGTCCACCTCCTTCTCCAAAGGAGAACCTAATCTATCAGGTTTATTACTCTCTTATTAAATATTAGATTATTGACGAATTAACTAATCTTCCAAAAACACATATGAAATTATATTTGCTCCCATTTGAAGAGCTTTCAGACGCTTTACATTTGAGTCGTTATGCACATCTGCATCCTCCCAGCCATCGCCGAGGTCGCATTCGTAATCATAAAAACAAACTAGGCGCCCTTCGTAAATAATTCCGTAGCCCT
>NIUZ01000142.1 GCA_002254285.1 Bacteroidetes bacterium 4572_112
TTCGACATGCTCAGTACAGGCTTTTATGCAAATAATTTTTGTCTTCTAATAGGAAAATATATTCCAATTTATTTATAGCGTATTTTGATACCAAATTGGTATTACATATATTTTGGAATGTGCTGATGGTAGTTACTAAACTGGTAGTACCAAGTATTTAGAAAAGCGTATTGCACAGCATCAATCTGGTCAGGGAGCGAATCATACGAGAAAACATTTGCCGGTAAAACTAGTTTATTTTGAAGAGTATTCTAGGATTGATGAAGCATTTTATAGAGAAAAACAGATTCAAGGTTGGTCAAGAGTAAAAAAAGAAGCTCTTATTAAAGGATTTCCAGAAAAACTACATGAGCTGGCTGAATGCATTAATGAAACTCATTATAGATTTAAGTCAGATTAGTTTATGTAGGCTACGACTTTGGCTCAGCACTCCGACTTCGGCTCCGCTCAGTTTCCATATAGGAGGCTGAGCGGAGCCGAACAAGGAGGCTGAGCGGAGCCGAAGCCTACTTCTTCATTTCAATCAAAATATCTAACATCTTAATTGCAGCATCAGCAATAACAGTACCTGGTCCGAAGATAGCTGCGGCACCAGCTTCGTATAGGAAATCATAGTCTTGTGGAGGTATTACACCACCAACAATAACCATAATATCACCACGACCTTGCTTTTCTAACTCTTTAATAACCTCTGGCACAAGAGTTTTATGTCCTGCAGCCAATGAGCTTACTCCTAGAATATGCACATCGTTTTCTATGGCTTGTCGTGCGGACTCTGCTGGGGTTTGGAATAATGGTCCAATGTCCACATCAAATCCTATATCGGCATAACCTGTAGCTACAACCTTAGCACCTCTATCGTGGCCATCTTGCCCCATTTTTGCAATCATAATTCGTGGCTGACGGCCATCAATTTTTGCAAATTCCTCAGCTTTTTTTACTGCCTGCTGATAAAGTTCATTATCACCCGATTCTGCTGAATATACTCCTGTTATTGATCTTATCACGGCTTTATATCTTCCTGAAACATCCTCAATAGCATCCGAAATTTCGCCTAGTGAAGCTCTCTTTCGTGCTGCATCTACTGCTAGCTCCAAAAGGTTGCCTTTGCCAGTTTTCATACTTTCGGTAATCTTTGCTAATGCTTCTGTTACTTCTTCTTGATTACGCTCTGCTCTTAATTTCTCCAATCGCTTTATCTGCGAAATTCGTACTGCAGTATTATCAACCTCAAGGGTTTCAATAGGGTCTTCTTTCTCAAGACGGTATTTATTAATTCCTACAATGGTTTCTTTTCCAGAGTCAATGCGAGCTTGCTTACGAGCAGCAGCTTCTTCTATACGCATTTTAGGGATTCCGGTTTCAATGGCTTTTGCCATTCCGCCTAATTCCTCTACTTCCTCAATAAGTGCCCAAGCTTTTTGAGCAATATCGTTGGTAAGGCTTTCCACATAATACGAGCCAGCCCAAGGGTCAACGGCACGTGTTATTTGTGTTTCTTGCTGAATGTAAATTTGTGTATTACGTGCAATTCGTGCCGAGAAATCTGTTGGCAAAGCAATAGCTTCGTCAAGGGCATTAGTGTGCAGTGACTGCGTATGACCAAGTGCTGCACTCATTGCTTCAACACAAGTACGTGCCACATTATTAAATGGATCTTGCTCTGTCAAGCTCCAACCTGAAGTTTGAGTATGAGTACGCAATGCCATCGATTTTGGATTCTTTGGGTTGAACTGTTTCACAATTTTTGCCCAAATCATACGTGCGGCACGCATTTTTGCAATTTCCATAAAGTGATTCATGCCTGCTGCCCAAAAGAATGATAGGCGAGGGGCGAAAGAATCAATATCCATTCCTGCATTAATTCCTGCTCTAAGATATTCTAAGCCGTCGGCAATGGTATAAGCTAGCTCAATATCGTTGGTAGCTCCAGCCTCTTGCATGTGGTATCCACTGATACTAATGCTGTTGAACTTTGGCATATTTTGCGAAGTGAACTCAAATATATCAGCAATAATTCGCATTGAAGGCAATGGTGGGTATATATAAGTATTACGCACCATAAATTCCTTAAGAATATCGTTCTGAATTGTACCACTAAGCTTTTCCATTGAAACTCCTTGCTCCTCAGCAGCAACAATATAGAAAGCCAAAACAGGAAGTACTGCTCCATTCATGGTCATCGATACCGACATTTTGTCCAAAGGAATTTGGTCGAAAAGTACCTTCATATCCAATATGGAATCGATGGCAACACCGGCTTTTCCCACATCGCCTGTTACACGCTCATGGTCACTATCGTAACCACGGTGAGTAGCAAGGTCAAATGCTACAGAAAGTCCTTTTTGTCCTGCGGCTAAGTTTCTGCGATAAAATGCATTAGACTCTTCTGCTGTGGAAAATCCTGCATACTGTCGGATGGTCCAAGGGCGCGAAATATACATTGTGGAATATGGTCCTCGTAAATAAGGTACTACTCCTGCTGCATAATTCAGATGCTCCATTTTGGATAAATCATCCTTATTGTAAATTGGCTTTACATCAATTTGCTCCGCCGTTTTCCAAATATTTTGTTCTGCTGTTTCAACATTTGATGCTGAATCGGCTTTTTTCTTTATGTCTATTTTACTAAAATCTGGTCTCATATTGTCCTATTTTCTTTTGTAAAATCTGTTGTTATAAGATTTCAAACATTCAAGAACATTTGTTCTTACATGAATAAAATCAGTTGCTCCTGCGGTTTTAAGTTCTTCTGTATTTTTAGGATTTCCGGCAATTAGTATTATATTGTCGTTATTTGCTAATAGTGAAGATACCTCTGTTATGAAATCTAAATATTCATCATCGGAGCTGCAAAGTATTGTAAGGTCAGCCTTTTTAATAAGCTCTGTAGCTTCGCTTGCTGACTGACAGTTTTCTGCTTCAACAATATCGTATGCTGCACAGGCGAAAAAGTTAGAAATGAATCCAGCTCTTGCTTTTCGCATAGCCATATTTCCGAAAGAGATTAGCTGAACCAAAGGCCGCTTACCGTTCTCTTTTTCAAACTTCTCGGTCTCAAGGCGTAAAGCATCAAATTCTTCCGTAGCTCTTCGCATCTGAAGCCCTGCAGCATCATCCTTTATTTCTTTTTTGATATCGTCAATCATAAATTCCTCTTGATTAGGAAATTGATTTGTACCAAGAATATTTAATCGGCGAGTTGCTACATTAAGAAGCTTTTTCTCAGCAGATTTTTCTATCTCATTCTTTATTTTATCAGCATCC
Organism: Bacteroidetes bacterium 4572_112; assembly: GCA_002254285.1. Classification (GTDB taxonomy): domain Bacteria; phylum Bacteroidota; class Bacteroidia; order Bacteroidales; family UBA1556; genus UBA6267. The sequence continues at coordinate 3,268 of NIUZ01000142.1, forward strand.
AAATAAACTTTATATCCGCCTTCATCTTCAATTTCCAAGAAAAGCTTCCATACATTATTTATTAGTTCATCAGTAAGATTTTCGATATAGTATGAGCCGCCAGCAGCGTCCACAACTTTGTCGAAGTGAGCTTCCTCTTTAATAACTATCTGTTGGTTTTGAGATATTCTACGAGCAAAAATACTGTCGTTGTCGTAAGCGTTATCAAAATTATTAACACTAATAATATCAACTCCTGATATGGCTGCCGACATTGTTTCGGTCGTAGTACGTAGCATATTTACATATGGGTCGTAAATAGACTTATTCCACTTGCTACTCTGTGCAAGAATATATGCTTTAGCACTGTTTTTATTACCGTTATCAAAAGCCTCAACAGCTTTTGCAAAAAGATGACGAAGAGCTCTGAATTTAGCTATTTCTATAAAATATGATGATCCTATTGCCATGCGGAAACTTATGGTATTAAGAATATCTTTTATCCTAATGCCAGCTTCCTGTAATATGTTTATCTGCTCAATAGCAGATGATAAAGTGAATGCTAATTCTTGCACTACTGTTGAGCCTGCATCGTGGTATAGGTTACCTTTAATGCTAATGGCTTTAATATTAATATTGTTTTCAATAACTCGCTTTACGAATAGTATTTTGCTCTTGAAACTCTCTTGCTCATTATTATTATTGTAATTGCCAGTAGTAAGTCTTGTTTCCAGAAAATCGACATTAAAAATAATATTAATCTTAGATTTATCGATTTTGTTTTCTGTAACGTATTGCATCACATATTCGAGGCAAAGGTTAATGTCATCAGCCTTAGAAATAATAATCTGAATTTCTTCAATATTTATTCCATTTAAAAGTGAGGATACATCTGCAAATGAATTAGCATTTTCGAAATTAAATTCCACAGAAGTAGCACCACGGCTAATGGCTTTTAGAGCAGTAGTATGTGCAATACTTATATCAGATTCTGTGATATTTGCATTTATAATCCAGTCGTTATGAGTTTTAATTCCTCTTGTAAAAGGGAATTCTCCTGGCTTACTATTTAAATAATCTAGGTTTTCTATATCTTCTTGTCTGAAAACTCCTTTTATATCAATGCCTTCACCTGTTTTCCAGTTGATCTTTGACAAAGGGTCGTCAGTTTTATAGTCTGCTTTTACTCTATCCATCCATGTTTCTGTCGAAACTGGAGGAAATTCATTAAACAGCTTTTTATGTTCTTTGTTGTTTTCCATAATAAGTTCTTGTTAAATAAATAACGCAATATTTACTTTTAAATACTTTGCGAAAATAAAATATTTTTGGCTCTGTTTTTCAGAAAACAGTATAATTATTACGATATAGAATTGATTATTAATAAAAAAGTAGCGATGATATTATACTATCGTGCAAAAGCCTCACCAACTCTGAAATAAAGCCCCCAGTCATTTACTCCTTTAGCTATATCAATACCAATATTTATTTTATGCGATTTTATTGCCATATATCTTATTCCTACACCTGCAGCAGGAAGAATTCCACTAAAATTTTTGCCTTTAAAATCATCAACAGCCATTGCTAATCCACCAAAAGCAACCATTCCCCATTTCTTATAAAAGTTCCACCGATACTCACTTTGTATATTATAACTTTGATTTCCTCTATGTTCACCCTTGCTATAGCCTCTTAAATCGTCGCGCCCAATTACATTCTGTCCACTGAAAGGTACATCTCCAAATGAGGTTACAGCATTTGCTCTAGCCAATACAACACTGTGCTCATTTAGTTCAAAATACTTATTTATTTCAAAGAGTATTTTGTGATATTCGGAAGTGGAGCCTAGCGATTCTAGAAAAGAGAACGAATGAAGTTTAATATTCATGCCATTATGAGGGTTCATAACATTATCCCTATTGTCGAATTCGCTAGCCAGGCCAAAGCCAAATAGATTATCATCTTGAGTTGGAATAATGACTGAAGAAAATTCAGTTTTGGAATGAGAAAACACTATTTGTGCTCCTCCATAAAAATGTGGTATTGAAGAAGATCGAGCAGAAATATTTGCATACATAATGAGTGATGCTGGTAATATTGAGTTAACTGGTTATATCGATGCTGGTGATACTATATTACTTTTTATTGAATACTCCAGCAAAATAGGTTTTATTATAAAAATAGGTTCCCATTGTTCCTATCATCGAAGGAGGGGAGATATTGTCTTCTTTTTTTATTTTGAAATAGGCATTTGCCATAAACCCAATTTGGGCGCCGAACGATCGATTGTATGATACTATAGGAATAAATGCAAAATCAACACGCTTTTCGTTTAATACACTATCTCTTTTATTCGTCTGCGCATTTGCT
>NIUZ01000143.1 GCA_002254285.1 Bacteroidetes bacterium 4572_112
TTGTTGTTGTTGTTATTGCTGTCGGGATTGTTGGTGCAAGCATTTTTAATTTTAATAATTCCCTGGAAAATGTAGATAAAGCAAATATGAATAATCTATCTGAAAGCATTGTTGAGTCCAGTTCTTCAAATAACAATAATAATGACGCTACTCTTAGTCAAAGCTCAATCAATACTAAGAATAGCTCAAATTATGTTAGTTCATCAGAAGAAACAAACTATATCTCAAAGAATAGAAATTTTAGTGCCTATGCAAGTAAAAAGAGAGAAAGAACATCTGAAAATATTGCTATTTCAAGTGCTAGCAATGATGTAAGTCCCTTAAACAGCCAAACACCACCTATTCAAAATGATTTATTAGCTGATGCAAGCAGAAATATTAGTGATGAAGAGAGTAGTATTAATGATAATCAAATTACTAATCAGATAACTAATAATCCAATTGCAAATAGCCAAATGGATGCTGCTACTAATGAATCTGCTGCGAATATTCCTCAGCTTGGAAAGGAGAATATACTCACAGCAAATAGAAATCAGGCTATAAGTAACTCTAGTCAAGCATTTATTGATAATACAAAATGGCAATTTACCTTTAGCTATTTGCCAGTAATGACTCCCCAATTAAGCGAGATCATAGAAGAAAGAGCTTATACTAATACTTCTTTTAGTGGTGCTTATCGTTTTTCTCCAAGTAATAGTTTGGGGATTGAATGTGGTTTTGAGAACTACTCACAAGAGTTTCATTCAAATAACTCATTATATTCTCAAGCACCCGTATTTTTCTATTATGGTGGCTTTTGGAGATTCTCCCCACAAAAAATAGTGATTGCAGATAGACTATTCCCATATTCAACATTGTTTGCTGGTGGAGCTAGCAGTGGAGTTATATTAAAAGGGCAGTTAGGACTATCATACCGATTTATCCAAAACTTCTACCTCAATGCCTCAATGGAATATAGAACGATGTTCTACAAAGTTGAAAATACACTTTATTCTCCTAACAATTTCGGGGTTGCTATTGGTTTGCAGTTTAATTACTAATTTTTAGATGATTATATTTTCAGCTGCTGATTGTTTTTGCAGCTGATAGAAATCTAATGAATGAAACCTCCAAGAAATTCAACACCTTGGAGGTTTTGTAACTATATGGACATAATGATATTTATGAACTGTAGGGACAAGGCACTGCCTTGCCCGCCTTACCATGATGATTTAATGTATTGATACTGATAATTAGGTAGGTGTATTGCGGACACGGCAGTGCCGTATCCCTACGTTGCATATCCAAAAGCATTTTCAACACACACAAAACCTCCGATATTTTATTTACATCGAAATTCCGTTAGGGATGCCATGTTTGTAGAAATTCTCTATAAAAAAGAGTTTATCTAATTTTAAAGGAAGCCATAGAAATAATTGCAAGCATTATAGCCATAATATAAAATCGGATAACGATTTTGGATTCATGCCAACCAGATTTCTCAAAATGGTGATGTATAGGAGACATTTTGAAAATACGTCTTCCTTCTCCATATTTTTTCCTAGTATATTTGAAATACAATACTTGCAAAATCACGGATAGAGTTTCTGCAAAGAAAACACCGCCAACTATTGGAAGCAATAATTCTTTTTTAAGTAAGATCATCAAGCAGCCAATAGCACCACCAAGTGCCAAGCTTCCTGTATCTCCCATGAAAATCTGTGCTGGGTGTGAATTATACCATAAGAAACCTAAAGCCGCACCGAGCATAGCCGCTGTAAATACGGTAAGCTCTCCTGCTCCCGGCATATATATAATATTCAAATATTCTGCAAAATTAGCATTACCAGTTACATAAGCAATTACACTTATTGCAAGAGTTGCTATACCAACAGTACCAATAGATAGACCATCTAAACCATCAGTAAGATTGACTGCATTTGAGGTAGCAGCCATTACAAATATTACAAGTGGAATATATAATAAGCCGAAATCTATAGAAATGTTTTTGACAAATGGTACTTGGGTTAAGGACTTGACTTCTTCAAATCCATCGTAAAATAAATTAGGGAAGAAATAAATTACACAAGCTACAACTAAGCCGACGAGTATTTGTCCCACTAATTTATATTTTCCGATCAATCCTTTTTGCTTTTTCTTGATTACTTTAAGATAATCATCAATAAAACCTACCAACCCTAAAAATACGGTGGTAAATAAAATCAATTGAATGAAAATATTATTTAAAGGTGCCCAGAGTAAAGCTGGGATTATAATGGAAGCGAGTACAATAAAGCCACCCATAGTTGGAGTACCAGCTTTAGTAGAATGGTTACCAACATTCTGCAATTCGTTTTTTGCTAATTCTCCAATTTGTTTGACTTTCATTATTTTTATTATTTTAGGACCAAAGACAAAGCTAATGAGCAAAGCTGTAATAGCAGCACCTGCAGCTCTAAAAGTAATATACTGGAATAATCCCAAACCGGGAATGTCGTAATTTTGTAATAATTCAAATAGATGATAAAGCATATACTATAGTTTCCCCCGAAAAATAAGTACTACAGACAATATGTACTAAAAAAATAGCACTACTTACTGTTAATTAATACAAAATTACAATATTTTTACTAAATAACAATAGAAATTTAAAGTTTTTTTTCATAAAAAAGAAGAAAATCTAACTCTATTATATTAAAAAAGTTTAATTTTGTATTCGTAAAATTAACAAAATTGGAAATAGTGTTTCCTATTATTTGTTAAGAGTATGATTTAAAAGGACAATAAATTAATAATTTTTTATATTTGGTTTGAAAAATGGAATTAAGCAAGATCCGCAATATAGGTATTGCCGCGCATATTGACTCAGGGAAGACAACCCTGAGTGAGCGCATCTTATTCTACACTGGTAAAATTCATAAAATCGTCGAAGTTCGTTCTAAGACTGGCGATGGTCCTACAATGGATTCAATGGATTTGGAAAGAGAAAAAGGAATTACTATCCAGTCAGCAGCAACTTATGCTGAATGGAAAGATCACTCAATTAATTTGATCGATACCCCTGGTCATATTGATTTTACTGTAGAAGTAGAACGTGCCTTACGCGTATTAGATGGCGCTGTATTAGTGCTTTGTGGTGTTGGTGGTGTTCAATCACAATCTATTACTGTAGATAGACAAATGAAGCGTTATGGTGTGCCTCGTATAGCATTCATCAATAAAGTGGATAGATCAGGTGCAAACCCTGATAGAGTAGTCGCTCAATTAGAAGATAAACTATACCATAAACCTGTCTTGATTACAATGCCTATCGGTATTGAAGATAATTTTGAAGGTGTGGTAGATTTAATAGAAATGAAAGCGATATACTATCGTGGTGACCAAGGCGTGGAGATTGTAGAGGAAGAAATCCCAGCTCATTTAGTAGATGAAGCAAAAAAACGTCGCGATATAATGGTCGAGCGCTTAGCTGATCATAACGACGAATTGGCTGAGAAATTTCTAGAGGGTGAAGAATGCTCTAATGAAGAAATCAAAGCTGCAATTAAAGAACAAACAACAAATATGCACATCACTCCTGTATTAGTCGGTACAGCTAAGATGAATAAAGGTATCCAAACTTTATTAGATGCAGTAATAGATTATTTACCAAATCCAGGTGAAGTGAAAAACGAAGCTTTAGATTTAGATAATAATGAAGAAAGAGTTGAGTTAGTTAATGATGATTCTAAATCTCTAGTTGCTCTTGCTTTCAAATTAGAAGATGGTCGATATGGACAGCTAACATATATGAGAATATATCAAGGCACGATAAAGAAAGGTGACTTTATTACCAACATCGCGACTAAGAAAAGAATTAAAATTCCGCGTTTAGTAAGAATGCATGCCTCAGATATGCACGAGATTGATGAAGCGAAAGCAGGCGATATCGTTGCTATGTTTGGTGTAGATTGTTCATCTGGCGATACATTTACTAATGGTGACTTAAATTATTCCATGACATCTATGTTTGTGGCAAGTCCAGTAATTGAATTATCAGTACAACCTAAAGAAAAATCGGGACAGGTGAATTTCTCTAAAGCTATGAACCGCTTCCAAAAAGAAGATCCTACTTTCCGTATCTATAGAGATGATGAATCTGGTGAAACAATCATGTGTGGTATGGGCGAGCTTCATTTAGAGGTATATATCGAACGTATCAGACGTGAATATAATTGCGAAGTTATTGTTGGACAACCGAAGGTTGCTTACCGTGAAGCAATTACTCAAACTATTGAATTTGACCATACTCACAAAAAACAATCTGGTGGTTCTGGTCAATACGCTCGTATTGCTGGGTTCATTGAACCAATGGAAGCAACTGGTGATAGCACTTACGAATTCATTAATAAAATCGTTGGTGGTGTTATTCCTAAAGAATACATCCCTGCTGTTGATAAAGGCTTTAAAGCTCAGTTAGCGGAAGGTGTATTAATCGGACAACCAATCGTTGGTATCAAAGCTCACTTGAATGATGGTGCTACTCACGCAGTCGATTCATCTGATATGGCATTCCAGTTAGCTGGTCGCCAAGCTATGAAAAAATCAATTGCACAAGCAAAACCTATTGTTTTGGAACCAATAATGAAATTAGAAGTTTCAGCTCCAGAAGAATTCCAAGGTGTAGTAATCGGTCAATTGAATCAACGTCGTGGTATTATTCAAAATACTCAAGTTGAAACTGGGTACGTTACTGTAGAAGCAGAAGTACCGCTGAAAGAAATGTTTGGTTACTCTTCTGATATTCGTTCGGTAACTCAAGGTAAAGGCGAATTTACTATGGAATTTGAAAAATACATCCAAGTTCCAAAAGGAATTCAAGAAGATATTATTAAAGATTATCAAGAAGCTCTAAAAGAGAAAAAATAATAATCTACTAATATTTAGATACAAAAAAATCCCGTCTTAATGGCGGGATTTTTTTTTGTTATCTGATTTGTTTTGCTTAGAAATGGTAGCTCATTTTCATATTAAAAATACCATAGTTCCAGCTATTATCTCCCCAAATGCTGAGAGTATATCCAGCATTTGCTTCAAACTGCTCAAGGAATCTCATATTAAAATTAAAACCAAAATCTAAATTATTGGACCAAAATATTTCTTGTCGAGGATTGAATAGATATTCAGGTTTATAATCTTCTAAACAGAAAGCATATTTTATTAGCATTTGCAGTTCAGTATTTTCTACGGATGTTAATCCAAATAAAGTTTTAAGTAAGAGACGATCACTAAACTCTTCGGCTCTATAGTTATATAAAACTTCGGCAGCTATTCTATATCTCTTCGATTTGACAGAAGTAATCATTCCTGCTC
>NIUZ01000144.1 GCA_002254285.1 Bacteroidetes bacterium 4572_112
TTAAACATTTGTCCACCACCAGCTCCACAGCAAAGTGCATTATCTTTATTGCGAGGCATTTCCTTAATAATAGCTCCCATATTAGTCAATAATTCACGAGGTGCTTCATATTCGCCATTTCCTCTGCCAAGGTAACAAGGATCGTGGTAAGTTATGGTTTTGCCTGCTAATTTCTTTCCTAAGTTAAGCTTGCCATCCTTCATCATGCGAGCAAGGAATTGAGTATGATGCTCAACTTCATAATTACCACCAAGTTCAGGATATTCGTTCTTTATTATATTGAAATCGTGAGGGTCGCAAGTGATTATCTTCTTCACTTCGTATGCGTTCATTACCTCAATATTCATCATTGCTTGCATCTGATAAGTAAACTCATTACCTGAGCGTTTTGCAATATCTCCAGTGTCGCTTTCTTCAGCTCCAAGTATGGCATAATCAATACCTAGGTGATTAAGCACTTTGGTAAATTCTATACTAATATTCTTAGCTCTACGGTCAAAACTACCTGCCGAGCCAACCCAGAAAAGATATTCTGGCTTTTTGCCTTGAGCAAATAAATCGCCATACATAGGTACATCAATTTTTTCGCCTTTAGACTCTACTTCCATTGCCCAATTTCCACGGTCGTCAGCAGGGAACTGCCAAGGTGCTCCGTTATTCTCAATATTGGTATTTGCAGCAGCCAAAGGACCTGGTACTGATGATTCTTCCATATAAAGGAAGCGGCGTAATTCTGTAATAATTGCAGGCTGGTCAATTTCCACAGGGCAAGCCTCGGTACAAGCATTACAGCTAGTACAAGCCCAAAGTTCTTCGTCGGTAATATAATCGTGTAATAAACTTCCCTCTATTTGTGCTTGGTCTCCTTCTTTAAGGATTTTGTTGCCCACAAGCTCTAATCTGTCGCGAGTATCCATTATTACTTTACGAGGCGATAATTTCTTTCCTGTAAGATTTGCTGGACAGACCGCAGTACAACGACCACACTCTGTACAAGTATACGAATCCATCAGGCTTTTCCAATTCAGATCTCTAACATCCTTTGCTCCAAATGTTGCAATTTCGCCTTCTGCTCCTCCGTCATCCTGAATAAGTCCCATGGCTATTTTTACCTCTTGAGTTACAGCGCTCATATTACTAATATATGTGCGTGGCTTAAGTTTTGAGTAAAATACATTTGGGAAAGCAAGAAATACGTGGAAATGCTTTGAAAATGGAATATAATTAAGAAAAGCAAATATTCCTACAATATGAAACCACCATGTGAATCGTTCAATTAGAACAAGGCTTGAATCAGCTAATCCGCTATAAAGTGGAATAAGGAATGAGCTTATTGGTAAAGCTCCTGTTAGTGCTTCGGCATAATGTCCGTATTCGCGACCTTGAAGAATTTGATCGCTGGCATTCATGCTTAAGAAAGCAAACATTAATAAAATCTCTGAAATAAGAATAATATTTGCATCAAGTGTAGGCCAGCTAGTCATCTCAGCACTTTTGAAACGCTTTACTTGAATAATATTTCTTCGAATAAGAAAGGTGATACATGCAATAATTACCATAAGTGCAAATATCTCTACCATTGATGCTAGGTAATGATAAAATGGCAAAAAGCTCAATGCTCTATGGGTGCCGAATATACCATCAATAAATATCTCAAGCATTTCAATATTTACAAGGATAAAGCCCACGTAAACCATTATATGTAGAATTCCTGCTACTGGTTTCTTGATCATTTTAGATTGACCAATGGCCACAAAGAACATTTTCTTCCATCTTTCGGAAGAGTTATCTGTTCGATCAATGTCTTTTCCCAAATTTATGTGGAAACGTATTTTTTTAATGCTTTTTGCAAACATGAAAACTGTTGCAGCAAATACAATGATGAAAATAATACTTGAAATCATTATTCTTAAGTTTTTAAGTGAACGTTATTGGATAGGTATAACTATCGCTTTCTTTATGTAATTGATTTGTGTTAATTGAGCCGCTAAGTTAAGAAAAAAAGGTATGCGTGCGTACTAATATTCAATTTTAATAAAGTGAACATTCGTCATATTTTTACGGCATTACAAAGTTAAGAATATTTTTGTTATCGCAATAAAGTAACATTGCCTGTAATTATTTTGTGAACATTGTACTTATCGTTATATCTAATGATATAGGTAAATACTGCAGGGTAAAGCTCTTTGCCTGTAAGATAGTGGTTTCCGTCCCAATGATTAGCATATACAGTTGATGTATAAACAATACTTCCCCAGCGTTCGTAAATAATAATTTCATAGGTTTCTTGAATGAAATCTTCGCCAATTGGGATAAATACATCATTAACACCATCACCATTTGGGCTAAATCCTGTTGGTACATAAAACCCCGGGCTGTTGTCAATTTCAACTATTCTTGATGTGGTATCAGTACAGCTATGTTCATTAATAACTGTTTGTAATACTCTATAATATCCTCTGTCTAGGAAAGTGTGAAATGGATATTGATCTGTAGAATAATTTAATCCACCACTATTTGGATCACCGAAATCCCATTCCCAATCTACAGCTCCTGCCGAACGATCTACAAAATCTATTTCAGGATTGTCGTAATGTGATACTGGACGATTTACAAAGAAATCAGCAGTTGGTTTTGGCCAAACATTAAGCATTGAATTTACAACAGTTGACCCTGGGCAACCTTCGTTACTTATCACATTCAACGAAACACTAAAAGAACCAGGAACTAAATATATGTAAATAGGGTTTTGTAAATTTGAGGTATCACTACCCATGGCCAAAGGGTCGCCAAAATTCCATTTATAATATGCCATTCCATTAGGCATACCCTCGAACTGTACTGGCAGCGAGTCACAAGTGTTTGTGTCTAATGAGAATATAGTTGGTTCAGGATTTTGATATACAGTAATTTGTGTGGTGTCGGGGTATGAGGTGCAGCCATTTTCTGTAATATCTAATGTAATATCATATACGCCGCTATTGTCCCATTTTAGATAATGAGTCTGTATTCCTGCTCCTGATAATACATGTGCAGAGCCAAAGTTCCAATTAGTGATAGCATTTAATGAGGCATTACCAAAGTAATCTATCTTAGAACTATCTGAACTACATATTGGAGATTCGGAAACTAAAGTGCATGTTGGGCGAAGATTTACAAAAATATTAGAAGTATCATAGCCTTTACATCCTTTATCGTCAGTATATATAGCAGAATATTGCTGAAATGTCATTGGTGAAACAAAAGGATCAACTATTGTTGCCCCATTTGACCATATAATTGATTGAAAAGGATGATTATATGTTGCAAATAATTGTATGGAATCATCAGTACAAATAGTGTCAATACTCGGAGTAATATTTAATATTGGGTTTTCGAATACTGTAACAAGTCTCTGAGCATCATTTATACAACCATTAATATCAGTAGCAGTTATTGAGTATGAGCTTATAGTTATAGGTGATACATTTATGGTGTTTTGACTAGAATTATTGCTCCAATTATACGTGCTAATATTAATATTGCTATTCAAACTCAATGTAATATTATCGCCTATACAGATTTTTGCCGGATTGGGATCTATACTTATTATCGGTAAATCGTTTACAAATACAATGGTATTGCTTTCTCCTACACATCCTATGCTATCTGTTGCTGAAACAGTATAAGTTGTAGTTGTAATTGGCGTTACATTTATATTCTGTGCATTTTCACCAGTAGACCAAAGAAAACTCAATGGATTGCTTGTAGCTATTACGCTTAATGCAGAAGTGTCGCCAATACATATTGTTTGCGGAACTGCAAATGCACTTAAATTTGGTAAATCATTCACCAATATATCTACGCTATCGTGATTTATACAACCAATACTATCGACTACTGTTAAATAATATGTAGTATCATGCTCTGGCCATTCGCTAATAGTGCTTATTGTACTTCCTGTATTCCAATTGTATGTAACCACAGGGAAGCCTGTTATTGAGCTAATATCAATAGTGTCGCCAATACAAATATGAGTATCGAGAGCGATAATATTGAGCGGAACTATGGGCTGAACTCTCACAAAAGCAGTAATTGTATCGGAGCAGCCAATTGAGTCGGTGGCAATAAGTGTATATGTGCTATTATTTAGAGGGTGGACTGTTATATTAGGACTTGTTTGTCCATTGCTCCATAAATAGTTAATATTAGATAATGGGCTAGATGATACTAAATGTGCTGTATCATTATAGCATATTACCGTGTCAATGGTTGATATATTTAACTGTGGAAATGGGTTTACTTGTATAAATAAATCGGTACTGTCAATACATCCGTAAATATTTTCTCCAATCATTGTGTAAGTAGTGTCATTAGCCGGATTATCACTTACACTTTGTGCAATTGTTCCATCTCCCCATGTCATTATTGTTGAACTAAAATTGCTATGTCCTGTTAATGTGACTAGGTGATTCGAACAGAATAAACTATCTGATGACGAAATTGACAGTATTGGAAGCGGATTTACAATTATTTCTAAAGTGTCGGTATTCTTACATAAGTTGGTATCAATTCCTTCAATATAATAGGTAATTGTATCTAAAGTGGTGCAGATTACACTATTGCCTACAGTATCAGAAATGCTGTTATTAGGCCACCATGAATAAGTATATGCGCCATTGGCAAATAGTGTGGTTGAGTCGCCATAGCATATTGTTGTGTCATTTGCAGATAGAACTACATTAGGCAATTGCCTAATACTGACAAGCGAAGTATCGTTATTTATACAACCCAAACTATCGGTTCCTTCTACAATATAAGATGTTGGAATAATTGGAAATACATTTACCGAATCACCAATTAATGTGTTTATTGTTGGGCTAGTATTCCATGCATATGTCAATGCTCCTGATGCAATAAGTGAGGTAGTATCATTAATACAAATCCATGTTGGTGACGGATTTATCTGCACATTAGGCAGTGCCAATACAGTTATATCCACATCAATACTATCCATGCAACCAAAGGCATCATAAACTTTTACTAGGTAATTCTCATCTGCCAAAGGCGAAGCAATTACGCTGTCGTTATTATCTACCGAAAGACTAGTAGCTGGCGACCATAAATAAGTAATACCACCGCCAGCAATTATCAATGTTGAGTCGCCAAAGCAGATGCTATCTTTGGGGCTGATTATTGGTGTAAATTCTGGATGAACAATAATATTTACAGTATCGTAATTATAGCAATTATTACTACTGAAACCTCTTACAACATAGCTTGTATCCACTAAAGGAGAAGCCCAAATAGAGTCTCCGGTATTTGGATTAAGAGCATAAATCGG
>NIUZ01000145.1 GCA_002254285.1 Bacteroidetes bacterium 4572_112
GATAGGCAAGAGGGGGAATTAACAGCAGAGATATTTTTTCCAATGGATTTATATGGCGTGTTTTGGTATTAATTTGGTATAAATGTATAATTGTTGTGATTACTGTATAAAAAATAAAAGCTAAGAACATTGTTCTTAGCTTTTTTTGTTAATTTATTAGTGATAAATTATCTGATTCCTCAGTCTGGTTTTTTTTAATAAAAACTCAGTTCATTTGAACTGAGTTTTATATTTAGTATTTGCGGTATTTTTTATTTTCGATACCTCAAAGATAGATTTTTACTTAGGTATTTTATGAGAATATATTAGGTATAAATTAGGTATTGTTGAAAGCGAAAAAAATATACCTATTGAGTTAACGGTAGCTGTAATGTTCTAATTATTAATATGATGCGAATACAATTATAGCTCTTTAGGTTTTTTGTATCCAAACAGGCCATTCTTAATTATGTAGTTTGAAACGAAACGAGGTGTCTTTTCTTCCCAACCAGCTTCTCCTGTTTTTATCATATTTAATACATCACGGGCAAATATTCCTTGCCATGCTCTATTCATATCTTCCATATCTACAATTTTATCATTATTCAATAAGTGTTGATATAGGTAGAATATGTTTTCGTCAACATTTAATAGTCGACCAGTTTTGAGCCTTTTGTTTTTTATTAATGGGTAAACGTAAAGCTTTACATTTTTATTAAATAGTCTTCCAAAGGCTTCTAAAACGCCACCACCAAGATCAGAATAATACTTATCTTGAACAAGGTTTTCGAGGGTTGGTATTCCTATTACTAATCGAAGTTTATTAATGCTAAATTGATTGAAATACTCTGACAGACGATAGAAATAGCTATAATTAGAAATCATCACATTCTGATTCATTCCGTTTAGTATATCTACACGAGCAAGAAAATCTCTTTCATCTAATTCGCCACTAGCCATAAGGTTGCGCATTGTAATCTCGCACAATACTATTGACTTCTCTTTATTATAATCACCTTCACGCTTAATCATTCTTATGGCGGTTTTTATCATATCAAAACCAACATAGGTAATAGGGCGGAAGCTTCCTCTGATAGCAACAATATCTTTTTTGTATAACATATCTCCAGGACGGTTTAGATTGCCATCCTTATCAAACATTACAGCGTGAGTCATTCCATTTTTAACCATCTGAACGCCAAGTAGTCGATTGTCAACGTAATCTAAATCTGGACCTTCCATGCTTACTAAATCTATTTCTATTCGATCAGTATCAAGGTTATCCATCAATGAAATTAAAAATGTATTTGGGGTAGTATGATGATGGAAACAAGCATATATAAGGTTTACTCCAAGAGCACCTAATGTATATTGTTGCAAATTGCCATCGTTTTCCAAAAGGTTGAAATGAAGCTTAACTTCATTGGGTTTAGACCTATCACTTCCTTGGAATCGGATTCCCATCCAACCATGTGGCTTATTGTTTTTGTGATAGTTAAGTGTTTCCACAGTGTCCGCAAAAGAAAAGAATTTCGTTTCGCAATCTTTACTTTCAGATATTACGTTTAGCAAATCAGTATACTCCTTATGAAGCATTTTTATTACTCTATCTTCAGCAACGTATCTACCTGGTTTATTTGAATTATAATAGTAGTCGGAAAATGTTTTGTCGTATGCAGAAATACTTTTTGCAACAGTGCCTGATGCACCACCTGCTTGAAAGAATGCTCTAGCCACTTCTTGGCCACCACCAATTTCAGCAATGCTACCATAAACATTATCAACAATATTTATATGTACAGCTTTTTGCTTTGTTGTTTGAGTATTATCTTGCATTTTATTATTTATTAATTAATAAAAATAATGAAAACTAAAGGTATTATACTAATTATAATTCCATGATTTTGTTCTTCTCAACCCGCTTGGCAATTTTTATACTTATTTCGTAAAGAAAAATTAATGGAAAAGCAACTAATATTTGGCTAAAAATATCTGGTGGTGTAATTAATGCAGATAAAAGGAAAAAAGCTACAATTGCATGCTTTCTATAAGTTTTTAGAAGAGCAACGGATACAATTCCCATACGAGCAAGAAAATATATTAATACTGGTAATTGAAAAACAATTCCTGTGGAAAGTGATATCATAACTACCATACTAATGTATGAGCCTAATCTCAAAGTGTTTTCAATATCAGGACTTAATGTCCATGATACTAAGAAGTTTACTGCTAAAGGAGCTACAAGGAAGTAACCGAAAGAAATTCCGGATATGAATAAAAAGTTAGTAACAAATACAAAGCCTCTAACACCTTTACGCTCTTTTATTGACAATGCTGGTCTTATAAAGTACCACATTTCGGTTAATATATATGGCATTGCAACTATAATTCCAGCAACAAAAGAAATCATAAGATTACTTTTGAATTGTCCTGCCATTTCAAAGTTGTTGAGCTTAAATGTTCCTTGGTTTATATGTAAACTAGGAGCACCTATTAAATCGCCTAATTGACAAAATAGTCTATTGGTGATAAAATCGGGGCTTTTGGGTCCAAGTATAACTTGTGTATATACAAAGTCAGTAAAATAAAATGCGACTATTGCAAGAACAAAAACCACTGCAAAAGAGCGCATCATTGCAAACCTAAGTATATCAAGGTGTTCCCAGAAACTCATGTCTACGTCTTTACGGACTTCGGCTAAGCTTTGGTCGTCAGTCTTAATTAATTCGTTGTTACTCATGTAGGTTATGTCTGCTATTTTCTTAGTTCGCCAATAGGGTCAATATCTTTAATCTCTTTCTTAATATCACCAGTAGCGTCATTAATCTCTTCTTTAATATCTTTTGTTGCATCCTTAAATTCTTTCATGCCTTTTCCAAGTCCACGCATCAATTCAGGAATTTTTTTGCCTCCAAAAAGAAGAACTACTAATACAAGAACGACCATTATTTCAGATCCTCCAAACATTCCTAATAGTATAGTATTTATAATCATAATTTGTATTATTTAGTTGGCAAAGGTAAGTTTTATTTAACTATTTGTTAGTAATAAAACGATATATAAATTACATTATTTCCCTTTATTTCCGCCGTGTATTTTATATATTAAATAGGCAATTCCTATAATAAAATGTGCTGCTACAACAGTTACGATAATATATATTAGTGTATTGTCGCTACCCATTTTTAGTTTTTCTTTTCAATAAAATAATCATTATATTGCAAAATATTGGTACTTTTATTTCGATAAATACCTTGTTTAGTTTTTTCGAAATAAATACGATTATTCATTGTGCCGTAATCTAAATCATGCATGCATTCCGAAAAGTTAATGCCATAATGGTATAGCACATTTCCAAAGTACCACATTATATCATGTCCTATAAAACCTAGTTTTGAAGGAATTCGCTTATATTCATTATAGAATTTTAGTTCGTAAGGAATTATAGTGCTGCTATCACTATAATTGATATAATAATCCGATGAATAAGTATATCGTAATGTATTTAGATAGGTTAGCTCTAGTGTTTTATATTTAGACCACACTTCATTTCTTGCCATTACAATAATATCATAATCAATATCTTTATCCTTGTTTTTCTTATTGCTTAATTGACGAAGGAAATCACTAATAATAGCTTCATTATCAACTAAATTGATAATAACTGTGGTTTGCTCTGCTGATAAACTATTAAGCATTTTCTCAAGTCCATTATTCTTATATTCAAATAACTCTACCTGCGAGCTATCAATATTAAATTCAGGAAGAAATATGGTGCTATCAATAAGATTATATAAAGCAACTTCGCTTGGTCGCCCAGCATGCATTATCACTATTCTTATATTGCTTAGGCTGTCATTCACATATTTAATAATAGCTTTATACTTGCTATCTTTAGATGACCTCATCTCAAAATGTTGAGTAATTGTGTCCTTTGGTAAATCATTGAGGTTAAATATGTCAACCATTTTTATGGAGTGCTCTTTAATGTTGTTTCTTACAATTTCTGCATTTTTAGAGTAAAAAGGACCAATTACTATTTCTAAATCCTTAAACTCGTCGAGCTGGCAAATAGAATCGGTTGTTTTTTCGTTAGCTCTAGTGTCCCACACATAAAGTTCAGCTTTAAATCCTTGCTTTTTAAGACTGTCGATAGCTAGTAACGCACCTTGATAAAATTCAATAAATCGGAAAGAAGGATAATCATCAATCTCTTTAATCATATAGTCATTATCAACTCTAATATCCTTCTCTAAATTCGAGAAAAATGGTATTAATAAGCCTATTTTATATGTATGTCTATTGAACTCAATTTGTTGACAATTTAATGTAGTATCAGTAATAATAATATCGGCTTCTTTGTGAATAGTGTCAAGAACAACTTCTTGATAATGAGGCATGGTGTCGCTTTTATTTATAATAACAGGAACCTTAATAATTAAACCTCTGCGTACTCCTTCGGTAATTAATTCAGGATTAATTTGTTCAAGCTGTTGTTGGTTTAACTTATATTTATTCTCTAAGCGATAATAGTTGTCAAACCAACCAATTTTGTAATCTACCAAAGAGTCGTATTTCGATTGTGCAATTTCTAATTTCTGATAATCTTTGTTGGGAATTAATAACCAATCTCCTGGGTGAATATTTGTTGTTAAGCTAGGGTTATGCTTTTTCAATTCTTCAACTTTTACTTGATAATTAAAAGAAATTCTATATAAAGTTTCGCCTTTAAGTACCTTATGATAAGTAAAGCCTTCAGGAGCAATAGTATCTTTTGGCATTAAGTTAGTTTTTTTATTTCCCTTTAATATTGGTATTCTTAATTCTTGACCAATTTGTAATCCTTCAGTTATTTTAGGATTATTTTCTTCAATTTCGCCTATTGAAATACTGTATGCTTTAGAAATAGCATATAAGGTTTCTCCCTTACGTACATTGTGTATATAGAAATAATTACCCGCAGAATCTTGAACTTTCTCAGTTGAAATTGGGACTTGTGTTGCCTGAGCAAAACTGCCACTGTATGTAAGTAAAATTAATAGAGTAAGTACTGTTGCTACTATATTTTGCATATATATTTCTTTGTTTGAAAATATGAGTTAATAATATTATTATTTATAAAAAAATAAATATATAATAATCAATAAAAGTAATAATATTTAATTATATCGAAAATATTGAAAAAAAAGGACAAAATACAATGATGATTTCCTTTTAATCTCGATATAGTAATAAGATTATATGGTAATTAATAATATACTAAATGCTAAACGCACGAAAGTATAACTTTCGTGCATTTCACAAATATTGATATATTTTATTCCCACTCTATAGTAGCAGGT
>NIUZ01000146.1 GCA_002254285.1 Bacteroidetes bacterium 4572_112
GCCTTTTGTGAAGAATTTAGAGATTATTATAGCGCTTTTTGTTTTTTTTGATTGGAAAAGCTTCTTGTTTTGGATACTTTTATCCATTATTTTGGAGGAAATATCGGTTCTGGGGCTTGGGGAATGAAGAATAAACGTAATTATTCTAATTATGGATAATAAATATTTCTAGTTTCAGCATATATCTGAAGCATTTTAATATAATATCCCATAAAAGCATTGATAATTCTACTCCTAAATAGAGCAAAACAATAAATTAAAAGGAAAAAACTTAGAATATATACTCCAGATTTATTTCTTTATATATAAGGTGTAGTACTGAAAATATAAAATAGTTGAATTTAAGTATGGATTACCTAATTAAAACTTAACCTTAAGGCGTAAGTTAATTTGGCGTGAAGTAAGATAATTTGGAATAGAGTAATAATTGCCACTCACATCAGTAATCCACATATAAGATAGTGTATTATTAATTTCAAGTAGGTTAAAAACTTCGAGGCTAAGCCAAGCTGATTTTAGATGTCGCATAGGGTTTTTAGCCTTCAATACTGTATGCTCTCCCATTATCTGCCACGAGAAGCCTATATCTACCCTACGGTAGGATGGCATTCGCCTAGTCTGCTGATATCGCAAATGAGTTGGTGGACCGAAAGGAAGACCTGTGGCATACACCAAATTTAGATGCACTTTAAACATTTCATAACCAGGAATATAATCTTGAAAGAATAAATTGAAGACAATACGTTGATCTGTGGGACGAGGAATAAAGCCAGGCTCTACCTTTGTGCTATCAGCAACTTTGGTATCCATAGTTATGGCAGAATTAATCTTTTCGCCAGCAGCATTATAATATTCAAAATAGTAATCATCCTTAATATCCTCTTGGGTTTGCATAAATGACACCCCTACCCAACTCTCGGCATTCTCAACAATTTCGCCATGGAGCTTAAAATCAATTCCTGCAGCATAACCAATGGCATTATTCTCAGCAAAATATCGTAATCGTACATCTTCCATCTCATATGGAATAAGATCCCACATATATTTACCATATGCTTCAGCCGTAAATTTAAATGGCCTATTCCATGCGTTAAAAACATAATCGGCACCAATAACTATATGCGCTGATTTTTGCGCCTTAATATCATAATTTATATCTCCATTGTGGTATCTCATTTCACGATAGAAAGGAGGCTGAGAATAAATACCAGTTGCTATTCTATAGGAAATATTTTTATTAGCAGCAGGCTTTAATAATAGAGAAAATCTAGGGCTAAATAAGAGCTCATTGCTAAAATCCCAATAATTAGCCCTCAAACCAGCATTTAATCTATAAAAATTTGATGAATCAGATTTCTGAAACACCCAGTCGTGCATAACATATGCTGTATATCTATTTGTATTTAGGCTTTGGCTACCCTTAATAACATCATTTAAAACAATTTCGTTTGGCCTAGTATAATTCGGAATACTTCCCCCAATATTATCAGAAGGATGAGGAATACTAAAACCTGCAGAATCAACCATTTTCCATTCCGAAAGGCGATCATTTATTATATCGCGGCGAATATTTGCTCCCCAATGTAGGTTTTTTCTACTACCACGATGCTGAGCACTTATTACCCAAGTATCCAACTTATTACGAGCATGATTAAGGTATGTTCCCACTCCTTTATTAAAAGCAATTTCACCAAAGTCATCTTTACCAAGGTCATTCTGCAAAACATCCAACCAATATTGCCCTTGAATATCGTAGGTCTCACTCTCTATTGACCTATATAATGAAGATGTGAAATCAAGCTCCGTTTCATTATTATGATATTTAAGATTCAAAGCTCCCATATAATTCTCAAACCTATCTACCTCTTTACCATCAAAATAAACAGTAAATCGTAGGGCTTCCTTAATGGTTCCAAAATTTGTTTCTCTAGTTTGAGGAATGATTTCATAATTATTGATTGCGATATTACCCAAGAAGCTAAGCTCCCATTCATCAGTAATATCGTAAGCCGTAAACAATTGAAAATCGGTAAAACTAGGGTGATAATCACCTTTGGTATCAAGTCCACTAAGAATGTACTGATTAGTTTTATAACGCACACCTGTTAAATACCTTAGTCGTTGTTTCATAGCTGTGCCTTCGAGATGTATGCTACCACCCAGAAGACTCCCTGAGACCGAACCCTTGAATTCATTTGGACGCTTATAAGTTACATCCATTACCGAGGACATTTTATCTCCATAATAGGCCGAAAAACCACCTGCCGAAAATTCTATATTATCAACTAAGTCAGCATTAGCAAAGTTTAAACCCTCTTGCTGCCCCGATTTTATAAGCATTGGCCGTTGAATTTCAATTCCATTTACATAAACGAGATTCTCATCAAAATTACCACCACGAACAGAGTATTGAGAGCTCATCTCATTATTAGAGTATACTCCAGGAATTTGTTTTATAAAAGCACTAATTGCATCACCCGACGGCGAAGGAATAGATTCAATCTCTCGGGGATCAATATGAGTTACACCTGAGTATTCATGACGTTTTGCCGTAATATTTACTGTATCGAACTGAATTAATTGATCGAGTACAATATCAATCTTTAATTGCTCTCCACTTTTAAGGTTTACTGTTCTATACTTAGATTTATGAGTAACATGAGAATACTGTATCACTATATTCTGATTGGCAGGAATTTTAATTCTGTATTCACCTTTACCATCAGTGGCTGCTCCACCAGAATACCCTTTTAAAGCAACATTAGCTGCAGGATTAAAAACTCTTCCTTTTTCGTCGTGCACACTACCGTATATCTCTGCTTTTTGAGCAAAAATAGAAAGCGTAATTAGGCTAACAAATATGGTTAATAAGAGTTTCATTTATAGATATATATTCTTAGTGTTTAGGAAAAGCACCACCTGATTTTACATCAAAAAGAACTTCTGCTTTTTTACCATTTACATACTTCTGCTTCAACACAAGATTACCTTTCTTATCCCAATAAGACCATACTCCATGCTTAAGTACACCTTTATATTCACCTTCAGCTTTCTTATTTCCTCGCACATAATATTCTACCCACTTGCCATTAGGTTTACCATCTACAAAGCTTTGTTTCTTATATAAACGTCCTCTATTATCGTAAAATTCCCATTTACCTTCTTTTTTACCAAGCTTATATTTACCTTTTTCCATAAGGTTTCCAGTGGTATACCATTCGGTAAATTTACCATCACGATCACCCATTTTAAAAGCGCCATCATATTTCTTTCTTCCACTAGTATAATACTGAACAGCAGGTCCATTACGAAGATTATCGGTATAATTAAAAATGTAATTATTTGTGCCATCCTTAAACCATGATTCCCATTTACCATCCATCAATCCATGTTTGAAACTACCCACAGCAAGGGCTTGGCCGTTTTCGTACCAACTATGCCAAAGGCCATTTTCACTTCCGTTATCGTAATTTCCTTCTTGTAGCTTCTGACCATTTTCGAACCAAGTGGACCATAGGCCATTTTTAATACCTAATTTATAGTTTCCTTTTTTCCATAACTCACCAGCTTTTTCATACCAATAATCCCATTCACCATTCATCTCACCTTTAACAAAATTTCCAGCACTACCCTTTTGTCCATTTTCATAATAGAATATCCATGCAGAGTCCTGCAATTCATCTTTAAGAAAACCCTCCATCTCTATATTACCGTTTTCGTACCACCATTTGGCAGCTCCATTAAGGCTATCATTCACAAAATTTCCTTCAAATTCTTTACTATTATTAAAATAGAACTTGGCAGTTGCACCTTCACGCAAACCACTTATGAATGAATAAAACTCTTTTACATTTCCGTTTTCGTGAAATAAAACCCATTTACCATCAGCAAGTCTATTTGCTATTTTACCTTTCGATTTCACTTTTCCATCTCGATAATAGCTAATATATTCGCCATTTACCGATGGAACAACAGCTAATAGCTCGCCAGTAAGATAATATTCTTTCCAATCACCAACTTTAAGATTATTTTCATAATTTCCAATAATTCGTTGTTTGCCATTAGGGTAAAAAGATTGCCATTCGCCCTGCATCAGGCCTTTATTATATCGCCTAATATCAATTAAGCTTTTGTCCGATCGATAATATTTACAAACACTATCAAGTTTTCCTTCTTTGTAAAACTCTGTGTTTTTAAGGATTCCATTTGGATAAAACTCTTTCCAAGCACCAGATTTCTCTCCATCTTTTACTTGCCCAATAACTTGTATTTGTCTATTGTCAAACCAAATAATAAAAGGCCCGTCGGTATAATTAATAGTACTAAGTGTATCGCCATTGGCATAAAACTGAACCCATAAACCCGACATTTTGCCATTAGTATATGTTCCCTCCTGTCGCTTCTTTCCTGAGAAATAATACTCAACATAAGGGCCATCCAATATAGTATCATTGATATATGTGGCAGTATAATGTGGCATCTTTTCTTTATAAAAAGTTGTCCTAGTTTCTTGTGCAACTGATACTATTGTAATAATTGACAATAAAAATAAAAGGTAAAATCTATACATATTTTTGTGTTTATTTTGTTCTCTTAATTGAATATTCTACAAGACCTATTAATGCTCTCTTTGCTTCAGAATCATCAAAATCCTTAATCAACTCCATAGCTTTATCGAGGTGCTCATCCATTTTTTGTTGAGCATATTCTATTCCTCCCGAATTATTCACTAAATCAATAACTCTATTAATGGTCTTATTATTATTAGATCGGTATTTAATATCCAAAATAATTTTCTTCTTATCTATAACTCCCATATTATTAAGGGTATAAATAAGAGGAAGGGTCATTTTTTTTTCTTTAATATCACCACCTACAGGCTTTCCGCTCTTGGTATTTCTATCAAAATCGAATAAATCATCACGAATTTGGAAGGCGATACCTACATGCTCACCAAAGTTTCGTAATCGCAGAATATCATTTTCACTTGCTCCAGCAGATGCGGCACCTGCAGCACAACAGCTTGCAATAAGTGATGCTGTTTTCATCTTTATTACTTCGAAATAAACCTCCTCAGTAATATCGAGTTTACGAGCTTTTTCTATTTGAAGCAGCTCACCTTCACTCATCTGCTTTGTGGCATACGAAACAATCTCAAGCAGCTCATATTCTTTATTCTCAAGTGCCAAAAGCATTCCTTTAGAAAGCAAGAAATCTCCCACCAATACTGAAGCTTTATTTTTCCAAAGAGCATTTATGGAGAAAAATCCACGACGCATATTCGAATCATCAACCAC
>NIUZ01000147.1 GCA_002254285.1 Bacteroidetes bacterium 4572_112
TACTTAATTATTAATGGTTAATTATTATCCATTGAAAACTAAGATTGATTGAATAAGACAAATAAACGATTAAACCGCCCGCCTTACGGCAGGCGAATAAACAAATAAACACAAACACATGTTAGTAGATATGAATTTAGTTCGTTCCGTTTATAAGAAAATGGAAGAGAATGTTGACGCGACAAGAGAGCGTTTGGGTCATCCGATGACTTTAGCTGAGAAGATATTATACTCTCACCTTTATAATAAAGAGAATACTGTTTTTAAGCGTAGCGAGAGCTATGTAGACTTTAAAGTTGACCGTGTGGCAATGCAAGATGCAACTGCACAAATGGCTTTATTACAGTTTATGAATGCAGGTAAAGCAAAGGTAGCAGTACCTTCATCGGTACACTGCGATCACCTTATTATTGCTTATAAAGGAGCAAAAGATGATCTTTCGGATGCTGTAATTACAAATAAAGAGGTTTATAACTTCCTTGAGTCAGTTTCTAATAAATATGGTATAGGTTTCTGGAAGCCAGGTGCTGGAATTATTCACCAAGTGGTACTTGAGAATTATGCTTTCCCTGGTGGATTGATGATTGGTACAGACTCACATACTGTTAATGCTGGTGGACTAGGAATGGTTGCTGTTGGTGTTGGTGGAGCTGATGCTGTAGATGTAATGGCCGATATGCCTTGGGAGCTAAAATTCCCAAAACTTATTGGTATAAAACTTACTGGTAAGCTTAATGAGTGGACTGCTGCTAAGGATATTATCCTTAAAGTTGCGGGTATCCTAACTGTAAAAGGTGGTACTGGTGCTATTGTTGAGTATTTTGGCGATGGTGCTGAGTCTCTTTCTGCTACTGGTAAAGCTACTATCTGTAATATGGGAGCTGAAATAGGAGCTACAAATTCTGTTTTTGCTTATGATAAAAACATGGCAGATTACTTAAACGCTACTAACCGCTCTGAGGTTGTTGCTGAGGCTGATAAAGTTGCGCATCACCTACGTGCTGATGATGAGGTTTATGCTAATCCAGAAAAATATTATGATGAGGTTGTGGAAATTAATCTTGATGAATTAGTTCCTCACCTTAATGGTCCTTTCACTCCAGATCGTGCTACTTCGGTTGCTGATATGACTGATGAAATGACTAAAAATGATTGGCCACAAAAAGTAGAGTGGGGTCTTATCGGATCTTGTACGAACTCTTCGTATGAGGATTTAGCTCGTGCTGCTTCTGTTGCAAAACAAGCGGTTGCTAAAGGTCTTAAGGTAAAAGCTGATTTGGGTATCAACCCAGGTTCGGAGCAGGTACGTTATACTGCTGCTCGCGATGGTTTGCTAGAGATTTTTGAAGATCTTGGAGCTACTATATTTACTAATGCTTGTGGCCCTTGTATTGGTCAGTGGAATCGTGAAGGTCAGGAAGATGAGCCAAAGAATACTATCGTTCATTCTTTCAACCGTAACTTTACTAAACGTGCTGATGGAAACCCAAATACTCACGCTTTTGTAGCTTCTCCAGAAATGGTTACTGCTCTTGCAATTTCGGGTCGTTTGGATTTCAATCCTTTAACTGATACTATTACTAACGAAAATGGTGAGGAAGTTACTTTAGATATTCCTACTGGTGATGCTCTTCCAAAAGCAGGTTATGCTGTTGAGGATGCTGGTTATCAAGCTCCTGCTGCTGATGGTAGTGCTGTAACTGTTGATGTTTCTCCTACTTCTGATCGCCTTCAACTTCTTACTCCTTTTGCTGAGTGGAATGGTGAGGATTATAAAGGAATGAACCTTTTGATTAAAGCTAAAGGTAAGTGTACTACCGACCATATTTCTATGGCGGGTCCTTGGTTGAAATATCGTGGTCACTTAGATAATATTTCTAATAATATGCTAATTGGAGCTATCAACTATTATAATGAGGAGTCTAATAAAGTTAAGAATCAGCTTGATGGTGAATACTTAGGTGTTCCTGATGCTGCTCGTGCTTATAAGGTTGCTGGTAATGGATCTGTTGTAATTGGTGACGAAAACTATGGTGAGGGGTCTTCTCGTGAGCACGCTGCTATGGAGCCTCGTAACTTAGGTGTTAAGGCTGTGATTGTACGTTCTTTTGCTCGTATTCACGAAACTAACCTTAAAAAGCAAGGAGTACTAGGTCTTACTTTCGCTAATCCTGATGATTACGATAAGATAATGGAAGGTGATACTTTCGATATCATAGGTCTTAAAACTTTTGCGCCAGGCAAACCTCTTACTGCTGTTATTCATCATGCTGATGGTAATTCAGAAGAGATTGTTGTTAATCACACTTTCAACCAAAATCAAATTGATTGGTTTAAGTCTGGTTCGGCTCTTAATTTAATTCGCAAAAATAACAAATAGGACTAGCCAAAAGATCGTCAATTTCTTCCTGCCTACCGACAGGGAGGCGTTGCCGATTTTTGACCAAGCCTAAATAATATTTATAAATATATTTTGTGAGAATTTGTCAATAACGAGGCTTGCGAAAGGATGAAAAAACGGAGTTTACATTTAGTAAATGTAGCTTTTTTATTTCGAGCGTAACGCCTGCCTGCCGGTAGGTAGGAAGTGATAGGCAAATTACCGAATAAGTTTGATTAAAAATAATTTAAGATTAAAATAGAGCATTGTTTTCGTCATACTGAGTGATTTTTCCTTAGAAAAATTGTACCGAAGTAAGACGAAACTATTGCTGCTCTATTTTGATCTTTTAAAACACACAAACAATGAATAAGAAAATAATCTGGACCAAGATTGATGAAGCTCCAGCACTAGCAACATACTCGTTGCTCCCAATAGTAAATGCTTTCACAAAAGCAGCAGGTGTAGAGGTAGAAACTCGTGACATCTCTCTTCCAGGACGTATAATCTCTACATTCCCTGATTTCCTTACTGAGGATCAGAAGATGAATGATGAGCTTGCTTTTTTAGGCGAGTTGGTTCAAAAGCCAGAGGCGAATATTATTAAATTGCCTAATATTTCTGCTTCAATTCCTCAGCTTAAAGCTGCTATTGCAGAATTGCAAGCTAAAGGATATAAGCTTCCTGAATACCCAGAAGAGCCAAAAACTGATGAAGAAAAAGAACTTAATGCTCGCTATGCAAAATGCTTAGGTAGTGCAGTAAATCCTGTACTTCGTGAAGGTAACTCTGACCGTCGTGTTGCTCCTTCTGTTAAAGCTTATGCTCAAAAGAATCCTAAGAAATTAGGTGCTTGGTCTGGCGATTCTAAATCGCATGTTGCATGGATGGAAGATGGTGATTTTTACGGAAACGAAAAATCAGTAGTTATCGAAAAAGCTACTACTGTAAATTACGAATTTGTAGCTGCTGATGGTAGTGTTACTGTTCTTAAAGAAAATATGCCATTATTAGCGGGTGAGGTTCTTGATGGTACTTATATGAGTGTAAAAGCTCTTAGTAATTTCATTGAGGAGCAAATTGCTGAGGCTAAAAAAGAAGGAATTCTTTTCTCTGTTCACTTAAAAGCTACTATGATGAAGGTTTCTGACCCAGTTATCTTTGGTCAGTTTGTAAAGGTTTTCTTCAAAGATGTATTTGCTAAGCATGCAGCTACATTCAATGAGCTTGGAATTAATGCTAATTTAGGTCTTGGCGATTTATATAATAAAATTGCTAATCTTGATGATGCTAAGCGTAAGGAGATAGAAGCAGATATTAATGCTGTTTATGAAAATGCTCCTGCACTTGCAATGGTAGATTCTGATAAAGGTATTACTAACTTACATGCTAGTAACGATATTATTATCGATGCTTCAATGCCTGTTGTAATTCGCGATAGTGGTAAAATGTGGAATGCTGATGGACAGTTACAAGATACTGTTGCTATTATTCCAGATCGTTGTTACTCAACTTTCTATCAAGAGGCTATCTCTTATTGTAAAGAGAATGGCGCTTTCGATCCTTCAACAATGGGTAATGTTGCCAATGTTGGTCTTATGGCTCAAAAAGCTGAAGAATATGGTTCACACGACAAAACTTTCTTCCCTCCAGCAGACGGAATTATCCGTGTTGTAGATGCTAATGGTACTACTTTATTGGAGCATAATGTTGAAGAAGGTGATATTTACCGTGGTTGCCAAGCTAAGGATCTTCCTATTCAGGATTGGGTTAAGCTTGCTGTAAACCGTGCTCGTGCTACTGGTAATCCTGCTGTTTTCTGGTTGGATAGCGCTCGTGCTCACGATGCTCAATTAATTACTAAGGTTGAAAAATATCTTAAAGATCACGATACTGAAGGATTAGAAATTCATATTATGTCTCCAGTGGATGCAATGAAATTTACTCTTCCTCGTGTAAGCAAAGGTTTGGATACTATTTCTGTAACAGGTAATGCTCTTAGAGATTATTTAACAGATTTATTTCCAATTCTAGAGCTTGCTTCTAGTTCAAAAATGCTTTCTATAGTCCCTCTTCTTAATGGTGGTGGATTATTTGAAACTGGTGCTGGTGGATCTGCTCCTAAGCACGTACAGCAGTTCAATAAAGAAGGTCACTTACGTTGGGATTCCTTAGGCGAGTTCCTTGCTCTTACAGTTTCTCTTGAGCATTTGGCTAATAACTATGACAACCCAAGAGCGATGTTACTTTCTAAAACATTAGATGTAGCAGTAGCTCAATATTTGGATAATAAGCGCGCACCATCTCGTAAAGCTGGTGAGATTGATAATCGTGGTACTCATATGTTCTTGGCTCAGTATTGGGCTGTAGCTTTGGCTGAACAAAATGATGATACCGATATGAAAGAAGTATTTACAAAGGTTGCTACGCAATTAAAAGACAATGAAGCTACGATTCTTGCTGAAATTGCTGCTGCCGAAGGTAAAGCTACTGACATAGGTGGTTATTATATGCCTAACGACGATTTAGCTTTTAAAGCTATGCGTCCTAGTGCTACTCTTAATAATATCATTGACAGTATCTAAGAGTCTTTGCAAGAAAATGCAAAATACTGCTTATTTTCGTTTTTTTTGCAATTATAATATAAATAGCTAATCAGAAGTCGTCAATTTCTTTTTTGATTTTGACGATTTCTGAATTAGCTTTTTATTAAAAATAAATCACAAACCAATCCCGAAGGGGTGATATTATTGTAGCAATGTGATTAACATTGCAAATCCCGAAGGGATGATATTATTGTAGCAATGTGATTAACATTGCAAATCCCGAAGGGATGATAATATTATCGCAATGTGAATAACATTGCAAATCCCGAAGGGATGATATTATTGTAGCAATGTGATAGCAATGTGATTAACATTGCAAATAACCCCGAAGGGGTGATATTATTATTGATGACAATATAATTATTAATTATGCCAGGTACATATTCACAGATATATATTCAATATGTTTTTGCCGTAAAAGGCAGAGCAAATTTATTGCATGATGATTGGAGAGATGAGCTATTCAAATATATATCTGGAATAATAACAGGAAAAGGTCAAAAAGCAATTATTGTTAATGGTTATAGAGACCATGTTCATGTTTTTGTAGGACTAAAACCTTCAATGAAGATATCTGATTTAATACGTGATATTAAAAATAATTCTTCAAATTTCATTAATAGTAATAATTGGATTAAGGGTAAGTTCTCGTGGCAAGAGGGCTATGGAGTGTTTACATATTCTCACTCACAGATTGATAATGTTTATAATTACATATTGAACCAAGAATCTCATCATGCTAAGAAAACTTTTAAGGAAGAGTATATTGAATTCTTGAAAAAGTTTGATATTAAGTATGAAGAAAACTATTTGTTTGAGTGGATTGATTAATTAATAATTATTTGCATAATGCCACCCTTTCAGGGTTTTTAATAATTAGTTTAGTTTTTTTATAATAATATCAGCCCTTTGGGCTTATTATTATAATTTCAATTAACTAATAGTGAATCACATATGAACTTAAAGAGTTAGACCTTGATTTCTTTGGTTATTTCAATTAAACAAATAAGTATTTAAACAATTAAACACATATTAACAATGTTCTCTAACAACAAAATCACCACACTATTCGGAATAAAATACCCCATAATCCAAGGCGGAATGATATGGTGTAGTGGGTGGAAATTAGCTTCAGCAGTTTCCAATGCAGGAGGTTTGGGTTTGATTGGTGGAGGTAGTATGCCACCAGATTTATTTCGTGAGCATATACAAAAATGCAAGGCTGCTACAAATAAACCTTTTGGAGTAAATATCCCATTACTTTATCCTTATTCGGAAGAGCAGGTTAAAATTGTAATTGAAGAAAAAGTGCCAATAGTCTTTACCTCCGCAGGAAATCCTAAAAAATACACATCAATACTAAAAGAACATGGAATTAAGGTTGTGCATGTAACTGCAAATCTTAAATTCGCTTTAAAATCACAGGAAGCGGGAGTAGACGCTATTGTAGCCGAAGGTTTTGAAGCAGGAGGGCATAATGGAAGAGAAGAAACCACAACAATGGTTCTAATTCCAAAAATAGCAAAAGAAATTAATATTCCTCTAATTGCTGCCGGAGGAATAGCCACAGGAAGTGGTATGTTGGCAGCTATGGTATTGGGTGCTGATGGCGTACAAATGGGAAGCCGTTTTGTTGCTTCTGTTGAAGCTTCAGCCCATGATGGATTTAAACAAAAAGTGGTAGAAGCCCAAGAGGGTGATACCAAATTACAACTTAAGCAATTGGTATCGGTACGACTTCTTGATAATGAATTTTCGGATAGAATTACTAAAATGCAATTATCAGGAGCAAGCACAGAAGAGCTTTCCGAAGCACTAGGCCGAGGAAGAGCAAAGTTAGGAATGTTTGATGGCGACTTGAACGAAGGAGAACTAGAAATAGGACAGGTGGCAACTTTGATTGATGAGGTGAAGCCTGTTGGGGAAATCGTTGAGGAGATTGTAGATGAGTTCATTAGTAGGCAGTCTGTTTTTAGTCTATAGTAGGCAGTAAATAGTAGGCAGTCGGCAGTTTTCAGTCTTCAGTTGGCTGGGTTAATAGAGATAGTTTAGTAATAGTTTAAATAATAAAAATAAATAGATTTATAAGTAACAACAATGAATAACCAACAAGACAATACATCAAATTTTATTTTATACACTTCCAATCAAGGTGATATAAAAGTTAATGTATTTTTGGAAAATGAGACTATATGGCTGACGCAGAGATCTATTGGTGAGCTTTTTGGTAAGGCAAAAGCAACTATAAGTGAACATTTAAAGAATATATTTACTGAAGGAGAATTGGATGAAAATTCAGTTGTTCGGAATTTCCGAACAACTGCAAATGATGGTAAATCTTATGAGACAAAATTTTACAATCTTGATGCAATTATTTCTGTTGGTTATAGAGTAAACTCAAAACAAGCTACTCAATTCAGAATATGGGCAACTAAAACTTTAAAGGAGTTTATTATCAAAGGTTTTGTTTTAGATGATGAAAGACTAAAACAAGGAAATCAGGTTTTTGGTAAAGATTATTTCGATGAACTGCTTGAGCGAATTCGTGAAATACGAGCATCGGAAAGACGTTTTTATCAAAAGATAACAGATATGATGTTCTTTCAGATGCAGGAAAGATATCACATAATAGAGCTTTAAAAAGGTCAGCTGAAGAATATGATAAATTTCGAAAAATTCAGGATAATAAATATTTGTCAGATTTTGATAACGCAATAAAAAATATTAATAATATAAAATAAACAACCTGCCTGCCGGCAGGCAGGCAAA
>NIUZ01000148.1:0-1645 GCA_002254285.1 Bacteroidetes bacterium 4572_112
AACTATGTCTTTTTATGCGTTATTTTGCATAATTTAGTTCCATAAAAAAAGCCTGATAACTCTCGTTATCAGGCTTTTACGCTCTTTTGCATTGTTATCAAGCGGAGAGAGGGGGATTCGAACCCCCGGTACAGTTTCCCGTACACATGTTTAGCAAACATGCGGTTTCAGCCACTCACCCACCTCTCCAGTGCAGTGATTTGCTCAATTGCGAGTGCAAAAGTAATGTTTTTTGTGACTTATACAATAGTTTTGTGAAATAATTTGAAGATTTTTTTATGGCTTTTTACTTCTTGTTGAAGCTCTGATTATTAGCTTAAATCGGCTCGGCGAATAAATATTATTGCTGCCATGAAAGCAAAGCTATAATACACCACCTGCGTGTCTTTTGTTTGTTCAGCCTTATATAGATATAAGATAGGGATGAGGTTACAAATTGAACTCCATAGGCAAATACCAATATTTTAAGTGTAGGGAGCATATCTTGCCATTCGTTGCCGAGTACATAAACTACCATTTGCGAAGGCAATAAGTTGATAATGATTATTGCTACTAATGATATGCTTGATAGGATTGCTGCATTACGTAAATAAAACTGCATCAATAATTTATTGTCTTTTTGTTGATGGATTTCCTTAAAAAATACTTGAGAAAATGCTTGTGACATTATTCCGAAAGCCACAGCAATATAAATTACTGATACGCCAATTATTCCTGCTGATTCTGTTCCGAAATACCTGCTAAAAAGTCCTATAAAAACCACATTTATGAAATTGCCAACAAATACGCTAGGCATTGAGAATGTTGGGAATCTATAATGTTTTTTGAGAATGGTTTTTATTTTACTAATATCCAATTTGATAAAATGCTTGGCATCATTCCTTAGGAAATTAGTAAGTAAATATAGCATTGTTGACAGCTCACCAATAATTCTACCGAATTTACAATTGCAAGCTCGTACTTAAATGATGCAATGCCTGCTAATAATAGGCTTACAGAGGTATATA
Source organism: Bacteroidetes bacterium 4572_112 (assembly GCA_002254285.1). Lineage (GTDB taxonomy): Bacteria > Bacteroidota > Bacteroidia > Bacteroidales > UBA1556 > UBA6267. The sequence continues at coordinate 1,008 of NIUZ01000148.1, forward strand.
TTGCTAATACACCAAAGTCGCTGGGTCCGAAGAACCACTTCTGCAAAATTGGTAGCAATAGGAACGGTATTGCCTGTGCTAATACACTTGCGCTCAATAAAGTTGCTACATTCTTCCAGAATTCGTTATTTGATGGCTCTTTTGTCAATTTGTTATCTATGTTAATTGCTTTGCGAATATATAATTAATTTCATTGTCTCCCTAATATGGCGAGTGTTTTATTGCTCATCATTTTCAAATTCTAAAATATCTCCAGGCTGGCATTCCAAAGTTTTGCAGATGGCTTCCAGGGTCGAAAAACGTATGGCTTTTGCCTTGCCTTTCTTTAGAATAGATAGGTTTGACATTGTTATACCTACTTTTTCAGAAAGCGTTGTTAGGCTCATCTTTCGCCGTGCTAGCATAACGTCTAAGTTTACAATTATTGCCATGGCTTATATTGTTAAGTCATTTTCTTCCTGAATATCAAGTCCTTTTGTGAAAATATGTGCCAATACCCATATTACCAAAGCCAATACGAGTATCCAAGGATAATTATCGACATCTGTGGAGATTTTTATATTCTCAAATTCTACTCTAGTGGCTATATAGTAATAGTATATGTGCATATAAATTTCGGTAAAAAGCCAGAAAAATAC
>NIUZ01000148.1:1699-6968 GCA_002254285.1 Bacteroidetes bacterium 4572_112
GAAATATTGAAGGTTAATCCGTTTTTTACATTCTTTATAAATCTACGAAATAAGATCATTATATATAAAATGCCCAATACAACTAATGAAAGTACGACTGCTACTTTTTTTGCTATAAATACGGGTGTGTCAATAAAGTGGATTTTTGTGGATGCGTTTACGAGTTTTACGTTAATTGTTTGATCGTTCATGACCAAGGTGCCGATTTCATTAAAATCTACTTTTACAGGAAACTGTGTATGCAACTGAATATCTTCACCAATGAAACCTGTGTGTAAAAGGATGTTCATTAAAATGGAAAAAATTGCGATAAGCATTAATAAACCTACAATTACATTAGTAAGCCAAAGCATTATTCTTATGCTTAATGGTGCTTTTTTTGTTTTCATGACAATCAATTTTTAAATATTATGGGGCAAAGGTATGTAAATTTATTGAAATATAACTAATAATTATTGATAAACAATAAAAAATAATTGAAAAACATTGAATTTGCGCTAATTATTAGACGTAAAAAAAGCTCGGTTAAACCAATAACCGAGCTAAATCACATTATAAACCACACAAAACACATAAAATCCCTCTACATACTGGGTATGAGAGAAATGTATATTTCTTTTAACTAAATTTCTTGAAAATATAAGGATGAACTTTGATCTCAAATAATTGAGATTTCCTTTTCTTAAATTGCGAGTGCAAAAGTAAGTAATTTTTTCTTTAGAATAATAAAAAAGTAAAAAAATAATCATAAATTTTTAACAAATAAGTTAATGGTAAGATAATCAAATTAATACAGTAAAATAATGCTTAATATATATCTAAAAATAGAATAAATTGTTTAAAATTTCACGGCTAATTTATATATTGTTAGTCGTGACACAGAGGTTTTAAGTATAAAAACGTCGTGTTTTTGACTAAAATTAAATTTTGCTTGAGGCATGGTCATTTATTCTTAAAATGATGTGGCCGTTTTGTTATCAAATATTGGATATTTAGATATATTTTTCTCAAAATTGCCGGAGTATTAATCTTAGAAGTTACATTCTTTTAGTATTTTTAACCATTATTATTTATAATAATCAATTGCTCTTTTTAATTGGTTATAAAACTGATATAATATCTTAAAATTATTGTATTATTTATTGAGAATAGTGCATAATTAATTCTATTTTTGTGTTTATATATAAAACAGCAAAATTGCTTTTATGCAAAGAATTCTACTTTTATTAAGTCTATTGTTATTACTTTCGTTACGGTCTATTGCTCAGAATGTTAGGGTGGTAAATTCAATAAACGAAGACCCAATACCTGGGGTTATTATTTCTGATACCGCTAAAACGCAGTATCGTGTATCTAATTCTAAGGGTGAGGTAAGTCTAGAGTCGTTTAAGAGGTTTGATTTTGTATTAATTCAGCATAATTATTTCCTGCCATTGTTGATTTCCATGGATAGTATTAAGTCTCTGAATTATATTATTGAATTGCACGAGCATACCTTTCAGATGAAAGGTTTTACTGTACTTGCAAATAAATGGGAGCAAGACAAAAGTGAATTACCTGTTTCCATTAGTGAAATCCGTCCCAAAGATATAAGCTTTCAAAGTCCACAAACTACACCCGATATGTTGTCGAATACAGGAAAAGTATTTGTGCAAAAAAGTCAACTTGGTGGTGGAAGTCCTATGATTAGGGGTTTCTCCGCCAATTCGGTTTTATTGGTTGTGGATGGTGTGCGAATGAATAATGCCATTTTTAGAAGTGGTAATTTACAAAACTCATTGAATATTGACCCAAATTCACTTGGTCATGCGGAGGTTATTTTCGGGCCAGGTTCCGTAACCTATGGTAGCGATGCACTTGGTGGAGTTATGGATTTTCATACTAAAGAGGCTAAGTTTGTTACCGAAGGCAAATTTGATTTGGATATTGATGCCTTTACAAGAGCTAGTTCTGTAAATAACGAAATTACTGTTGGATTTGGTCTAGACCTTAAATGGAAAAACTTTTCTTCACATACCCAGTTTTTAAGGAGTGATTTCTCAAACTTACAAGCAGGGAAAAATCATTTTGGAAATTATCCTGAATTTGGAAAACGCAATTATGTTGTTGGACAAAATAGCTTAGGAAATGATACTATGCTTAAAAATGAAGATGTTAGTATAATGATGCCATCTTTCTTTTCGGTAATAAATTTGAATCAAAAATTTAGATATAAGCCTAATAATAAGATGGATATAACCTATAGTTATATTATGTCTACTACATCAGATATTCCTCGTTACGATAGATTGTCACAATATAGTGGCGATAATCTTAAATATGCCGAATGGTATTATGGCGCTCAAAACTGGACAATGCATAACCTGCGTTTGCGTTTGTTCCGTGGTCATAAGTTTTATGATTCGGGGAGGATAATTCTTGCATTTCAGCGCTTTGATGAGAGCCGCCACGATAGAAAATTTGGCAAAACAGAGTTTCGTCATCGTTCCGAAAGGGTAGACCTTTATACATTGAATGTGGATTTTAGCAAGAAGTTAAATCCTAAAACTAGCCTATATTATGGTGCCGAATTGGCAGTAAATAATGTGATTTCTGCTGGATATTCTAGAGATATTATTACTGATGATGTTAAGCTTATTCAAACAAGATATCCTAATGAGAGTAATTTATATTCTTCGGCGGGTGCATTTGTGAATGTAAAGCATACTATAAGCCCAAAGCTAAGTCTGTTGGCAGGAATTAGGTATAGTATTATTAATTTGCAATCCACTTTTGATACTACAACCAATAGCTTGCCTTTTAATGATATTTCATTGACTAGTCAAGCGCCAAATGGAAGTATAGGTTTGGCTTATATGCTTCGTAAAGATTTACAAATAAATACGAATATTGGTAGCGGATTTCGTGCGCCAAACCTCGATGATGTTGCTAAGGTTTTTGATTCGGAGCCAGGGAGTGTGGTTGTTCCAAACCAAAATCTTAAACCTGAGTATGTATATTCTGCAGAGCTAAGTATTATAAAATCTTTTGGCAAAATTGCTCAATTGGAGCTAACGGCCTATGCATCATATATCGATAATATTATTGTTCGTCGTGATTATACTTATAAAGGTGCTGACTCCATAATGTATGATGGTAGCATGAGCAAGGTACAGGCTATGCAAAATGATGATAACGGGACTATTTTTGGTGGCGTGGCATCATTGAATATCAATATTAATGAGCACATAAAATTCCGTACGGTTTATAATATTGCTACTGGCAAAAGTGCTGATGGAAATGCTCTGCGCCATGTGGCTCCAAATTTTGGATCTACGAGCTTGAGCTATGAGAATAAGTATTTTAAAGCAAGCGTATATTCCAATTATTCGGCATCAATTGCTTTTGATGATTTGGCTCCTAGCGAGCAATCAAAAACCTATATGTATACTCCTGATGGTGCGGAGAAATGGTTTACCCTTAATTTTAAAACAGATATCAAATTATATAAAAATCTACATATGAATTTTGCTGTGGAAAATATCCTCGATAGATTCTATATACCATATTCATCAGGAATTCCTGCTGCAGGTCGCAATTTTATGATAGGTTTGCATTTATATCCTTTTTAAAATAAAATTTTATTATTAAGGATTATCAAAGTATTGATTATTAATTGCCACGTCCTTTGGTGAGGCAATGAAAATATAAAAGTTAAGAATTTTGCGATTTTGTGAGGATTCTGCAGAAAAAATTGATTTTGTCGATTATTAATTGCCACGTCCTTTGGTGAGGCAATGAAAATATAAAGGTTAAGAATTTTGCGATATTGTAAGGCTCTCGCAGAAAAAATTGATTTTGTCGATTATTAATTGCCACGTCCTTTAGGTCGTGGCGATTAATAGAGATAGCTTATCTATTTTGGCGGAATTTTTGAAGGCGCAGCCAAAAATTATGACAAAATAGATCATCTTAGATGCTTAATTATTAGTAAAACAATGATTGTAACGAATTTAATAATAGAATGTTATGCCAAAATTAATTAGAAATCAATCCCTTAAATCGCTTCATACTTTTGGTGTGGAAGCAAAAGCAAAGCATTATTATGAGCTAAATTCTGAAATTGATGTTTTTGACTTCCTTACCGAAATTGATGATATTGCTAAGCCATTATATATTCTTGGTGGTGGTGCAAATACGCTCTTTACTTCTAATTTTAAGGGCAGTATTGTGAAGATGAATATGCAGGGCATTACACTTATGCATCAGGATGAGGACTATTATTATGTAGAGGCTAATGCTGGTGTAAATTGGGATGATTTTGTTGCCTATTGCGTTGAAAATAAATACTATGGTGCTGAAAATTTAGTAGCTATACCAGGTACTGTAGGTGCAGCTCCAATTCAAAATATAGGCGCCTATGGAGTAGAGGCTAAGGATATTATACATATGGTTTATTTTTATAATATCGATAATTTTATGCTAAATCAGCTTGAGGCTAAATCATGCAAATTTGGCTATAGAGATAGTATCTTTAAAAATGAATTAAAAGATAAGGTACTTATAAATAAAGTGTTGTTTAAGTTATCGAAAAAACCAAATTTCAAACTTTCTTACGGAAAAATAAATGAAGTACTTGAACAAAAAGGTGTTTCAGCTCCACAGATTAGTGATATTGCAAATACCATTCGCGAGATAAGAGGAGAAAAACTCCCTGACGTAAAAAAGATTGGAAATGCTGGTAGTTTTTTCAAGAATCCTATAATTACGATTGAGCAATTAAATATAATTAAGAAGGACTTTCCAAAAGTGGTTTCTTATGCAATTTCGGATACAGAAGTGAAATTAGCTGCAGGTTGGCTTATTGATAATGCTGGACTCAAAGGTTATGCAATAGGCGGAGCATCGGTACATCAAAATCAAGCTCTAGTGCTAATTAATTCGGATAATGCCACTGGCCACGATGTAGTTGCCCTTTCGCAATATATTCAAAAGGAAATTAAACAAATATATGGCGTTGATTTAATGCCGGAAGTAGTGTTTGTTTAAGTTTTTAAGAGTGAATAGTGAAAGGTGAAGTAAGTTCATTCTTCATTCTTAATTCTTAATTCTTCACTCTTCATTCTTCATTCTTAAATCTCTTGGAGTTCCCTTTCTCTCCCAAAACTAATTCATATCCTTCAGGAATAGCGATTTTGCAGCTTTCTATGGCTTGTTGAATTGTAGTGATTTCGTTGGTGGGTTTCTTATTATAAAGCGAATATTTTTTACGATGATTTATGGGATTTAG
>NIUZ01000149.1 GCA_002254285.1 Bacteroidetes bacterium 4572_112
GACAAGCTCTTTACCTGCTAAGCTAACAGCAGCAACAGGAATGGATGCACTTACTCACGCCATTGAAGCTTATAGCTGTTTACAGAAGAACCCAATAAGCGACGCCTATGCTTTTTCGGCAATAAAAGCTGTGAGCGAGAATTTAATAGCCGTTGTTAAAGATGGGAAAAATCAGAATGGTAGGTTTGAGCTAGCTCTTGCTTCCACCTCAGCAGGAGTAGCATTCTCTAACTCAATGGTAGGTGCAATACATGGCATAGGCCATACAATAGGAGCATTAGCACATGTACACCATGGAATGGCAATGGCAATATTGCTTCCTCACGTTATGAAATATAATATGAGCAAAACAGCTAACTTATATGCCGACTTATTACTACCTTTGGCTGGTGCTGAAATTTATTCTAAAACACCATCGAATAAAAGAGCAGAAGCAAGCATAGCTTTCATTGAGAATATGAATAAGGAGCTAAACTCAATTTGCGGAATGCCAACTAGTTTGAAAGAAGCAGGTGTTAAAGAGGAGCAGTTAACCGATATTGCAAAACAATCGCTAAATGACGGAGCAATGATAGTAAATCCTGTGGATATGAATTCAGAGGAAGTATTGCAGGTCTTAAAAGCAGCTTTTTAGTACTCAGTCTTCAGTTGGCAGTCTTCAGTTGGCAGTCTTCAGTCTTCAGTCCTCAGTTAGCAGTGGGCAATGGGCAGCACTTCGAGAAGCTCAGAACAAGGCTTTAGTCCGCTAAATTTAATATTATAAAAAAGAAACAATAAATAAAGAACAATTATGAATCCATACGCCAAAATAGTACAAGATCAATTAGATTTTTTCAATACAAATAAGACTAAGGATACTAATTTCAGAATTAGTCAGCTTAAAAAGCTAAAAAAAGTGATGAAAGACAATGAAAGTCTTTTGGACGAGGCGATTTATAAAGATTTTAAAAAATCTAGTTTCGAGAATTACGAAACAGAGCTATCATTGGTATATCATGAAATTAACCTTGCCATAAAAAATCTAAAAAGCTGGAGCCGGAGAAAGTATGTAGCTACAAATATGGCAAATATGCCTGGCAAGAGCTATATAATTCCTGAGCCATTGGGAGTAACTCTTACAATTGGCGCTTGGAATTATCCGTATCAGCTAGCTTTAGCACCAGTAGTAGCAGCTTTGGCGGCTGGAAATACAGCAATATTGAAGCCTTCGGAATTATCTTTGAATTCGTCGAATGCAATGGCAAAGATTATTAACGAAAATTTTGATGCTAATTATTTTCATGTAATTGAAGGAGCTGTTGAAGAAACAACGAACCTCTTGAAGTTGAAATTCGATAAGATTTTCTATACAGGAAGCACAAATGTTGGCAAAATAATAATGAAAGCTGCAGCAGAACATCTTACTCCTGTTACATTGGAACTCGGTGGCAAAAGTCCATGCTTTGTGTTTAATGATGCTAATATAAAGGTTAGTGCACAACGCCTTATTTGGGCAAAATTCCTCAATGGTGGACAAACCTGTGTGGCTCCAGATTTTATTCTTGCCGAAAAAGGTGTAAAAGCCAAGCTTATTGAAGAAATGAAAATACAGATAAAGAATATTTATGGTGATGACCCAATGAATAGTGATGCATTTGTACGAATTATAAGCCCAAGACATTATAAACGATTGGTGGAGCTTATTGATAAAAACAAAGTAATAATAGGTGGCGATAATAATGAAAAGGAGTTGTATATTTCACCTACAGTAGTTGATAATATTACTTTTGATGACTCCATTATGCAAGAAGAAATATTTGGCCCAATACTACCAATTATAGAATTCGATGATTTATCGTGGGCAATAAAGATGGTTAAAGACCGACCAAAACCATTGGCATTATACATATTTGGATCTAATAACAAAACAACAAACAGATTACTACATGAGATTTCTTTCGGTGGTGGTGGAGTAAACGAAGCAGTAATGCATCTTGCAAACTCAAACCTACCTTTCGGAGGAGTTGGAGATTCGGGCATGGGTAGCTATCATGGCAAGGCTGGATTCGATTCATTTTCGCATCATAAGTCTATATTAAGTAGATCAGCAATAATCGAGATGCCTGTAAAATATCCTCCTTATAGCAATTGGAAAAGAGGTCTTTTGGAGAAATTGATTGAGTAAAAGAATAAAACTTTTTTACATTAACGAATACCTATTTTACTATATTTGCGTAACAATTTTAATAACACAAAACTATAAAACAATGGAATTACAACAACAATTTGAGGCATCAGTTGCAAACTCAAAGAATCTTACAGAGAAACCCTCAAACGAGATTTTATTAAAAATATACAGCCTATTTAAGCAAGCTACAGAAGGTGATATTACTGGTGACAGACCTGGTGGATTTGATTTTAAGGGCGCAGCTAAGTATGATGCTTGGAAAAAGATTGAAGGAAAAGCAAAAGAAGAATGTATGCAAGAGTATATTGAGCTAATTGCTTCTTTAAGCTAATTAATCCCACATAATATTTAAGCTCATCAGTTGAAAGATTGATGAGCTTTTTTTTACTTAAAATTTACTAGAAACACGACAATATGCAACTACAAAACCATTCAGTAAGCAAAAACATAACTATTTTTAATATACCATCCCTTTTCATAAAAAGTAACTATTAAAAACAAAGACCAGTATTACAAACTTATTATCAATAATTTACAGCCATTTTCATGAAATTTTGCAATCATTCTTGATTTAATAAACCAATCTTTTTTAAAATTACAACCGAAGGAATAAACTATATACTACTCTATAATACAATAACTTACAAACGTAAAATAACACCTTATACATTTTTTTTGATTTTTTTTACATTTAAGGTTTGATATGTAAAAAAGAGATGTATATTTGCAACCGCAAAAGAGATAAAAAATGTTCTTTTTCAAAATTGCGAAAGTAGCTCAGCTGGTAGAGCATGACCTTGCCAAGGTCAGGGTCGCGGGTTCGAATCCCGTCTTTCGCTCAATATAAAGGAAGCGGTTTACCGCTTTTTTTGTAAAAACTACTACCAAGTTGCTCGAGTGGTGGAATTGGTAGACACGCCGGACTTAAAATCCTGTGCTCTTTGGGGCGTGCGGGTTCAAGTCCCGCCTCGAGTACTAAGCCTAATTAACATTGTTGATTAGGCTTTTTTATTTTAGAGTAGTTTTTTTTATACAGGAAGTATAAATCAATAACATCCATACTAGATGAGCCAAAACAATCTACTAATACTAATCCTTGGCTATCTTATAGGATAACAAGTTTAATCACTACACCACCTCCGCAACAACGAAAGTACTTCCGCCAACAAATATCAAATCCTTAGCTTTAGCATTATTTTGGGCAGCAGCATAAGCCTCTTTTACGCTTGAGTACACATTTCCCAATAACGAAAGTTTACCCGCTTTATCAGAAAGCTCTTTTGCATCCATACCACGAGGGATATCTGCCTTACAGAAATAATACTCAGCAAATTTTGGCAATAGCTTCAATACAGAATCTATATCCTTATCATTCACCATTCCCAAAACAAAATGTAGTTTCTCGAATTTTTCGGACTTTAGCTGATTCATAGTGAGTGTAAGTCCAGCAACATTATGTCCAGTATCGAGAATTATTCGGGGCTGCTCCCCTACTATTTGCCATCTACCAGAAAAGCCCGTATTCTCAACCATTTTTGAGATTCCTGACAGGATATTAGCCTCTTTAAGCTGCCATTCCTTCTTTATTAGCCACAGTGCCGACAATGCAGTACGCAGGTTATATGATTGATAATCGGCATTCAGTGGCAAATCAATACCCTCCATCAATACTCCGTCAAACAGAGCAAAATATTTTTGCATTCCATCATTATAGAATAGCTCAGCTATATCCCCAGCATAATGAAGTTCTGCATTGTTTTTTTCTGCAAATTCTTTAAAAACTTCTCTGGTTTCGACTTGTCTTTCGCCAATTATTACAGGAATATTTTCTTTAATAATTCCTGCCTTTTCAACAGCAATTTCTGCAATAGTATTTCCCAAAAATGCAGTATGGTCAAGGCCTATATTTGTGATAATACTCAATATTGAATTAACAACATTAGTAGAATCCAAGCGGCCACCCATACCAGTTTCCATAATAACGATATCCACCTCTTGCTGAGCAAAATACTCTACTGCCATAGCAAAGGTTATCTCGAAAAAACTAGGTTCTATTTTATTGAAATTATCCTTATAAATATCCACAAAGTCTACAACAAAATCCTCGCTTACCATTTCGCCATTTATACGAATTCGCTCTCTAAAATCTACCAAATGTGGCGATGTATAAAGCCCTGTTTTATAGCCATGCTCTTGAAATACCGAAGCAAGTATATTGGCAGTGCTACCTTTGCCGTTCGTACCAGCAATATGTATGCTAGGGAACTTCTTTTCGGGATTGCCAAGCATTTTGCATAGCGCAATGGTATTATCCAAATTAGATTTATAAGCAGCAGCACCTTGTCGTTGAAACATTGGCAACTGAGTAAATAAGTAGTCTAAGGTTTGTTCGTATGTCATTATAATCGTATTTTTTCTGAAATATGGGGTTTCTACTTCATTATTATTTTTGTGATACCACTGCCGCCAAAATCAATATGTGCATCAGTAAAACTTTGCACTTCGCGCAATGTACCAAGGTACTCTCTAATAAGTTGGCGAAGGATTCCATTTCCTGTACCATGAAGTATTTCAAGGTCTTTGGAATTTACAAGTATAGCTTCATCAATCCAGTTTTTAACAAAAACTAAAGCTTCTTCAGCTCTCATACCTCGTACATCAATATTTTGCTTAAAACTTAATGAGCGCTTCTGTATTTCCTTTAGAATACCACTATACTGATGGGCATTACCAGTGGATTTCATCTTCTTTACTTTTACTTTTTCGAGCTTAACATATTTAACCGAAACACGAAGCGAGTTAAAGCTCACTAAAGCATTTTTACCAGTTATTTGTTCAAGCTGTCCTACGGTTTCCTGACCAATAATCCTTACATTGTCTCCAACAACAGGCTTATCATCAAGGATTTTTATATTAGTTTTTGCTTTTTTAGTTTTTGTGCTAATTAAGTCATTATCAATTTGCTTAGGTTTTTTAATAAGGTCTTTATTTACCTCCGCTTTTTTGTCCTCTACCGTTTTCCTAATTTTCTTAAGCTCTTTACTATCGGCCTGACTTTCCTTAATATCTCTTACACTTTTTTCTATAACAC
>NIUZ01000018.1 GCA_002254285.1 Bacteroidetes bacterium 4572_112
ATAAAAGCAGTTTTTTCCAATAAGCTTATGGATACAGACATGGCTCAAAGTGGTGAAATTGTTGCTATTACAGGTTTTTCGGAAACGATGGTTGGCGATGTGCTAGGACATGGAATTCTGCCGCGTACATTTGATTTTGATAATCAAGCAGTGCTTACAGTTGAAGTGAAAGCGGTTGATGATAACGATTATTTTAAATTATCGGAGGCTCTTGCTATTCTTGATATTGAAGATCCTCGCCTGCAGTTTAGCTGGTATAAGGATGAGCGCGAATATCATATAAAAATTAATGGGTGGATACAAATTCAGATATTAGAACAGATATTAAAAGATAGATTTTCCTTAGAAACAAAATTTGAATCGCCACAAGTAATATATAAAGAAACGCCATCCAAAGCAGGTTTTGGTAAAGGAGATTATACTATGCCAAAGCCTTGTTGGGCAGTTATAAAACTTAAGATAGAACCAGCAGAGCGAGGCAGCGGAATCATATATTCGTCAAAAGTTGGAGTTAACGATGCTTTATTAAGGTATCAGAAAGAGGTAGAGCGCACTATCCCCAGGGCATTGGAACAGGGCATGAAAGGCTGGGAAGTAACCGACCTTAAAATCACCTTAGAAACGGCACAGGATCATGTAATGCATTCAAGAGCAGGAGATTTTGTGATAGTAACTCCTATGGCGGTTATGAATGGTTTGCAGGAGCTAGGAACTGATTTGTTGGAGCCAATTATGGCGTTTGAGATTAATGCTCCCGATGATTTATTAGGGCAAATAAGTGGCGATTTGCATAAAATGCGTGCTGAGTTTAATCAGCCAATGTTTGATGGCAATGATGTGCGTATTACCGGTAAAATTCCTGCTGCAACTTCATTAGAATATCCTGTGCAATTGGCTTCTCGCTCTGGCGGTAAGGCTAATATTCAGATGCAGTTCTGCTGTTATAAAAAGGTAGATGTGGAGCTTGGTAATATTCGTGAGTATAAAGGAATTAGCCCATTGGATAGAGCAAAATATATTCTTAAAGTTAGAAATGCTATTCAATAAGTTTGCTTTTATTTGCTAAATATTGTGGTGATATTGTATATTAATAGCTTCGGGTTTTAACCCTGGGCCATTAATTGAAATTATGAAAAATTCTATTATTGAAATAAAAAACAATCATATACAATTTTTCATAAATTCGCATGATGAAATTATTACTAATATCAATATTCTTATTTATTGGATTGTTGAGCTTTGCGCAAAATCAAGATTTTACGGAACTTGATGAGGAACAAAGCTTTGGTAGGTGGGATTTGGGTCTGAATTTCGGACTTTACCTGCCATCAAATTACCATGCTAAGTTTTATGATGGCACAGCTTCTAATGTCAATAATGTAGATTATGTGTTTAGCAATAAATACTGGTATCAGGATATATATAATGAACTCAATGCTGCCGATACGGTTTTTGTACTTGAGCTACCTGGGAATATGCGTTATCGTCCTGCATTTCAGATAGGAATCTATTTTCGTCGTACTTTCGATAACCTTATAGGCTTATCCTTGCAATTCGATTACTCAAAACTTTATGCCAGCGATAAATTTACCATGCAGGTTGATCCTGACTATATTGCTACTGAGCCTGATATTCGTATTTATGATATCTGGGGAATTGAGGAAAGAATAAATATAGATATACTTTTTTCTAGATTTTTTAAATTGGAAAACCCTATGTATATGCCTTTTTTCGAGGCAGGACTTAATATTACAAGTACAAAGGTAAAGGAACATAAAATTAAGATAGAAAACCTACAATATTCATTGGTAGATGTTTATCTTAACGGAAGTTATGTTCCTGGAATGCCTCAAAATGAGTATGAAATTTATCAAGGTGGTATTGGCTTTGGCTTTACCGCTGCTGCTGGCATTAAGCTGAGGTTCAATAATCAAGTGAGTGTTGATCCTGGGATTAGAATATATTATCAGAATGTGAATTTGGAAAATTATGATTTAATGAAACCTGCTTTTGCCTTTTTTATAAGGCTAGGTTTAGCTGATTTCTTTGGTGATTATGAATAAAGATAATAAAAAATTAAAAGTTAGAACGGCTCTACTAAGTATAGTATCAAACTCGGTATTGATTGTAATAAAGGTTGTTGCAGGTATATTTACTGGTTCGGTAAGTATAATATCTGAGGCCATACATTCGGCTTTGGATCTTGTGGCTGCTGGAATTGCTTTCTTGGCTGTAAGAGTTTCTGATAAGCCTGCTGATACCGAACACCCTTTTGGTCATGGTAAATACGAGAATATTTCGGGAGTTATAGAAGCGCTACTTATTTTTGCTGCTGCTATTTGGATAGTATTCGAAGCATTAGATAAACTATTACACGAAGGTCACCTTAAGCCAACTAATTCCTTAACCATAGGAATAGTAGTTATGCTTTTTTCTGGTTTGGTGAATTTCTTTATATCACGTAGACTTTATAAAGTTGCCAAGCAGACCGATTCGGTGGCTTTAGAAGCCGATGCTCTGCATCTTAAAACTGATGTTTATACTTCAGTAGGAGTAGGAGTGGGCTTATTATTAATAAAGCTTACAGGATTTTATTTCTTGGATCCTATAGTTGCACTTTTGGTTGCTAGTTTTATTATTACTGAAGCTTATTCCATGCTAATAAAATCAGTTAATCCATTATTAGATGGATCATTAAGCGATGAGGAATTAGGTAAGGTAAAGAATGTAATTGAAGAGAAAATTCCTGATAATGCATCTTATTCCAATCTCAAAACTCGTAAATCAGGGCCTAAATATATTGTTCAGTTTTCGTTAATTGTAGATGGAAGCATTAGTTTGGCAGAAGCAGTTGCACAACGCAAAAGCTTTGAAGATAAAGTGTATGCTTCCTTCGATAATATTGAACTTATTGTAATTCTTGAAAAGGACTAAAGTGTACAAAATATTTTTTTTGAACTATTAAGAAATTAAGATAATTAAGGGTTTTGCTCTATTGTTAAATCCGTAATTGTTGGTATAGTTATAAACTCTTAATTCATAATTATCCATTCCTCATTCTTAATTCCTAATTCCCTCCCGATGGCTATCGGGACCTAATTCTTATCCCAATGATTATAGAAACTAAATTTAAAATTCAAAAGCCCGTTACTTCGGCACGTTTCTTTCTTAGAAAAATCGTACCGAAGTAACGAGCTTTTGAAAACACTAATTTCCAAATATCTCTTTAAGTTTTTTGTCTAGAGCTGGGCCTCTTAGTTTAGTAGCTATCACTTTACCATCTTTATCAATAAGAACAGTAAAAGGAATGCTTCCTACGCCATATTCTTTGGCAGCTTTTGATTGCCAATATCTAAGGTCGCTAACATGAGTCCATGTAAGGTTATCGTCCTTTATTGCTTTTACCCAGTTTGATTTTGTTTTGTCAAGCGATACAGCATAAATCTCAAAACCTTGGCTTTTGTATTTAGCATAAAGTTTTACATTATGTGGATTGTCGCGGCGACAAGGGCTACACCATGATGCCCAAAAGTCGATTAAAACAACCTTACCTCTAAGTGAAGATAGTTTTACCAAATCACCTTCAGGAGATGGTAGGCTAATTTCAGGAGCCATACTGCCTGGTGCGAGCTTGATTTTTGACTGTACTTTTGAATGTACATTCAATACAAAATCGTTATTCTTATATTTTGGATATAATGCTTTATCAAGCTTAATATATAAATCTAGATTATCGTCAATTGGTAACTTCTCAATAAATAATAAAGAAGCAAGACTTGGTTTTGTATAAATTTCAGACTTTATATATTCTGTTTTTGCGTTATTAATTTTCTGAAATTTTGCTATCAATATTTTTGATTTTTCATCTTTAGTGTCATCATCTGCTAAGTTCTTATACTCAAGCTCTAATTTTTTCATTTCGGTATCAAAAGAATTTATCTTTACTAGCATAGTGTATAAATGCTGTGTTATTGGTGACCCTTTAATCCCACTAGGTTGTAACATCTTTAGTCCATCAATTTTTACTTCTAAATTTTCTCCAGGTTGAAGAATAAGAATAGTGTATTGGTTAGATCCATTGCTTAACTGATAGAAATTTGCATCTTTAATATCCTCAGTAATATAAAATGTATTACTGCTCGAAATTTTCACGGAATCTATTGCAATCATTTGGCTACCACCAAGTTTAGAGAAAGTAATATACTCGCTTTGTGGGTTAATAATACTACCTTCAATTGTTAGATTGTTTAACATTTGAGCAAATGAATTGATACTCAAAGTCATGATTGTTAATAGTATAAGTAAATTTTTGATTTGTTGCATATGCTTATAGTTTTTGTTTTATGTGTTTAGTGTTTTACTTAATAATTTAGAATCCCATTTGTTTTGCAAATAACTCAGTAAGCCATTCTGGGCAAGCTACAGGTCTGTTTCTTTTCATATCGATAAAAGCTAATACAGTTTCGCCTACATTTAATAAATCTCCTGCTTCATTATACACTTCATAAAAAAAGTGCATTCTCATTTTTGGTAATTCTTTTACAATGGTTTTGATTGTAAGTAAATCATCGTATTTTGCGGGTCTTATGTATTTTATGCTTAGGCTAGCTACTGGCATCATTACTCCTTTTTCTTCTAAAGTATGATATGTGGTTCCCAATTGTCGAAGAGCGTCTGTTCGGCCAACTTCGTAAAAGGCAGGGTAGTTGCCATAATACACATAACCCATTTGATCGGTTTCCGAATATCTTACTCTAATTTTAGTTTCTGAAGTATACATATTTAAAATAATAATTTATGTTAATATAAACATCAAAAGTACTATTTTTACGTTTAGAAATTATTGATTAATTGATATATCCAATCATTTAATTTTTAATTTCTAATATAATAGTCATAAATAACTAACAGTAAAGAGAAGGTTTTTTGTTTATAATTCAGTATATCAATATTTTATACATGAGTTGTTTTTATTAAATATAATTATGAGAAAAGTATATATAATAATTTCATTATTACTATTTACTATGATTTCATGCAATTTTTCGCATGAACCAAAAGTGGTTTTGAAAGACAGTGCACAATATTATTCGGTAAGTAAAGATTTGAATATACAAGCTGATGCGGAGTATGATTCTATAATTGCAATATATAAAGTTGGAGTTGATAGTGTAATGGAAGAGTATATTGTTGATTCGGAGCAAGGCTTAAGCCGAAAGCGCCCAAGTGGTGCATTAAATAACTTAATTGCTGATGCTATGCGAATAGAGATTAGTAAGGAAGTAGATTTTAATGTTGATTTTGCGATGTATAACTATTATGGCATTAGAAACACATTACCTAAGGGTAAAATTATTAAAGGAAATGTTTTTGAGGTTCTTCCTTTCGAAAATCAGGCGACTCTAGTTCATTTAAGTCCAAAAGGTATGAAACACTTACTGACATATATATATAAATCGGGTGGACAGCCTATTTCAGGATTAGAGGTTGAGTATACCGATTCTATAAACTATAATGCGACCATAGGCGGAAATGAGTTTGATACTACTGCTTATTATTGGGTTGTTACAAGTGATTATGCTGCTAATGGAGGTGATAATATGAATTTCTTTCAAGAAAGTGATTCTATATTTTATACAGGAATACTTATAAGAAATAATTTATTGAATTATCTCGAAAATTTGAATGCTAATAATCTAAAATTAACTGCTGATACTGTTTCCAGAATTACTTATAAGGATTAAGGATAGGAGAATGAGTAGAATATATCTTTATGGATGTATTTAATTAATATGCAAATTTTGTGCTAATGGAAAAGAATAGAAGAGAGTTTATAAAAATATTAGGAAGTGTAGCAGCCTTGAGTTTTGTGCCAGGGATGTTGTATGCTTCGCAAAAATCAGATGATTCAAAAATTAGGCTTACCATACTAAGTACAAATGATCAGCATAGTAGATTGGAGCCATTTCCTGCAAATGATAAGAAGTACGCAAATCAAGGCGGATACGCACAGCGAGCAGCCTTAATTAATAGTATACGTCAGGAAGAAGATAATGTATTGTTATTGGATGCTGGTGATATTTTCCAAGGCACACCATTCTTTAATATTTATGGAGGCGAGCTTGAGTTTAAATTAATGAGTAAAATGGGCTACGATGCTTCTACTATTGGCAACCATGAGTTCGATAACGGACTTAATGGACTGAGCAAAGCTTCTGTGCATGCAAAGTTTCCTTTTATATGTTCCAACTACGATTTTTCGGATACGATAATGAAAGATAAAACTATTCCTTATAAAATTATTGAAAAAGGGGAATTGAAAATTGGAATTATAGGAATAGGAGTTAAGTTAGATGGCTTGGTTTCATCAAAAAGTTATGGTGATACTAAATATTTAGATCCTATAGAAAAAGCCAACGAATATGCAAAGTTATTAAAAGAAAAATCCTGCGACTTTATTATTTGTTTATCACATTTGGGCGTAGATTACCCTTCGGAAGAAAATAAAATTGGTGATGTAGAATTTGTGTCAAAAACACGAAATATAGATTATCTTATTGGAGGTCATACACATACTTTTATGGAAGCACCTATGGAGGTTAAGAACCTTGATGGCAAGCTCGTGAAGATAAGTCACTCAGGGTGGGGAGGATTACGTGTAGGAAGGCTTGATTTAGAGTTTGACTCTAAAAAGAATTTAGCCTATGAGCCTACATATACGCTAAAAAAAGTTAAAAAACAAGCGTAGAAATATAAATTTTCTAACTTTTTTATGTGCACATTTGTCATTGAAATACGGGGCTGTTTTAAAAATTGTAACTGCGTTATTAACAGTGAAATGTTAATTGAAGGTTCACGTCGTTTTTCAGATTCAGATTAATAAATATATTGTAAGATTTTTTTAGTAGTTTAATAATGACACAAAACCATATTACTGTTTGGAATAATTGTTTGGAGGTAATCCACGATAATATTGATCACATTGCATTCAAAAATTGGTTCGGCCCGATTAAGGCCGTTCAATTAAAAAATAATGTTTTAACAATACAGGTTCCTAGCCAGTTTTTTTATGAATGGATTGAAGAACACTATATTCATTTATTGAGAAAAACAATAAAGAAAGAACTTGGAAAAGACGGTAAATTAGAATATAGCATAATTATGAGCAATAAAGATAAGCATGCAATAAATCTACCTACTACAAATAGGAATGCTACAAAAAATCGCCCTACAACTATGCCTTTAGATTTAAATAGAGGTAAGTCAAAGTCTTTTCCTAACCCATTTATTATCCCCGGTATTAAGAAAATTAATATCAACTCTCAGTTAAATGAGAATTACTCTTTCGATAATTTTGTTGAAGGCGAATGTAATCGTCTTGCTCGCTCTGCTGGTTTTGCAGTGGCACAAAACCCTGGAAAAACTTCCTTCAACCCTTTATTTTTATATAGTAATAATGGACTAGGAAAAACTCACTTATCACAAGCAATAGGTTTAGAAGTAAAAAATAATTATCCAGAAAAAACTGTACTTTATGTTCGTGCCGAGCAATTTCTTAGTCAGTTTATAGATTCAATAAGAAACAATAGCACTCAAGATTTTGTTCATTTCTATCAGGTGATAGATGTACTTATTATGGACGATATTCATGTACTTGCTGGTAAAGAAAAAACTCAAGATATATTCTTCAATATTTTCAATCACCTACATCAGAATGGTAAGCAACTTATTATTACTTCTGATAAGCCACCAGTGGATTTAGCAGGAATAACTCCTCGTCTTCTTTCGCGCTTTAAGTGGGGATTAGCGGCAGACTTGCAAACTCCAGATTTGGAAACTCGTATCGCAATTCTTAATAATAAGCTTTATAAAGATGGCTTAAAAATGCCTGAGGATGTTATCGAATACCTAGCTTATAGTATTTCTACTAGCGTTCGTGAGCTTGAAGGAGCAATGGTTTCCATAGTGGCACATTCGTCATTAAACAAAAAGGATATCACTCTCGACCTAGCTCGTAATATGATTGATAAGTTTGTTAAGAATACTACTCGCGAAATTTCTATCGATTATATTCAAAAAATTGTTAGCGATTATTTCAATATTCCTGTTGATATTATTAATTCTAAAACAAGAAAAAGAGAAATTGTACAAGCTCGTCAGATAGCAATGTATTTTTCTAAAAAATATACTAACTCATCATTAGCAGCAATTGGTGTTCACTGTGGTAATAAAGACCACGCAACGGTACTTCATGCTTGTAGAGTGGTAAATAACTTATTGGATACTGATAAGCAATACAGGTCTTATGTAGGCGATATCGAAAAGAAAATTAAGGTATAATGTTTATACTATTATGATACAAAAAAGCACTTATTCTATATATTTAGAATAGGTGCTTTTTTTTGTTATTTCATTCATACAATTTCATAATTTAGCCCATCTAAATTTGTTCACAACATAAAAACACATAATACTATGAATCAAGATTTAATATTAGTAATTAACCCTAGGCCAATTTTTACTAGAGTTGCTATTTATCAAAATTATAATGTTCTATTTTTAAAAGATATTATGCACCCTGATCAAGATTTAGGACGCTTTTCTCACTATTTAGAGCAGGTAAATTATCGTCGTGATAAAATTTTGTCGGAATTAGATGAGAATGGTATTTGTCTTGATTGTATACAAGCTGTAGTTGGCCGTGGAGGTTTGATGAAGCCTGTTAAATCTGGTATTTATGAAGTGAATGATGCAATTGTTAGCGACCTTAAGAGTACAGAGTATGGTGATGATCATGTAAATCTTGGTGGAATTTTGGCCAAAGAAATTTCAACTCTTTATCCTAGTATGCGCTCTTTTATTGTTGACCCAGTTACTGTGGACGAGTTTAGTGAATTAGCACGATTCTCAGGTCATCCCGATTTTGATCGTAAATCAATATTCCACACTCTAAATCAAAAAGCTATGGCCAAGCGCCATGCAAAAGCTCTTATGCGTAAGTATGACGAGATGAAGCTTATTGTTGTGCATTTGGGAAGCGGAATATCAGTGGCTGCTCATTGCAATGGCGCTGTTATTGATTCTAACCAAGCTCTAGATGGTGATGGACCTTTTTCTCCAGAGCGTACAGGTAGTCTTCCTATTGGTGATGTTGTAAGATACTGTTTCAACTCAGGAAAGAATGAGGCTGAAATATTAGATATGTTGCATTATAACGGTGGATTATTTGCATATTTGGGAACATATAGCGCATTAGAAGTGGATAGTATGGTTGCAAAAGGCGACGAAAAAGCAGCAAAGGTGTTTGAAGCAATGGCTTATCAAGTTTCTAAGGAAATTGGAGCTATGTATGCTGTGCTTAATTCCGAAATTGACGGTATTATTATCACTGGAGGAATTGCTAATAGCCGTTGGTTTGTGAACAAAATCATTGATAGAGTTGATAATATGGGTACAGTACATGTTTATCCTGGAGTGGCAGAGTTGGATTCAATGGCTCAGGTTACACTTTCGGCATTGCGTGGTGATGAAGCGATTTTGGATTATAAATAAAGTATTATACCGAATTTAAGACCGTTGCAGTAAGGTGCAAGGGTCTTATTTTACAAAAAAAAATAGAGTGAAAACTTGTACAAATCATATATTAGTAATTAATCCTGGTTCTACTTCAACTAAAGTTGCTGTATTTCAAGGTGCTAGGTCAATGTTTCAACAGGATATTATTCATAGTGAGGAGGATTTAAAACCCTTTGAGAAAATATCTGATCAATACGAATATCGCAAAAATGCTATTATCAATGTTCTTAAGAATAACGATATAGACTTGCATTGTATTGAAGCAGTGATGGGTCGTGGAGGTCTTATTAAACCAGTACCTGCTGGTGTAATAGAGGTGGACGAAAAGCTGAAATATGACCTTAGGCATAGCCCAATTGGTGAGCACGCAAGTAATTTGGGTGGTCTTATTGCTGATGATTTGGCAAAAAGTATTAAAGGCGCAAGAGCGTTTATTGCAAACCCTGTGGTGGTTGATGAATTTGATGATATTGCTCGAATAGCTGGTCATCCGCTATTCGAAAGGAAATCTATTTATCATGCACTTAATCAAAAAGCAATTGCTCGAGAATATGCTCAGTCGCATTCTATACCTTATGAGGAGTTGAATGTAATTGTTGCTCATATGGGCGGCGGAATTACTGTTGGTGCTCATAAGAAAGGTAAAGTTATAGATGTAAACCAAGGCTTGGATGGAGAAGGTCCTTTTTCACCAGAAAGAAGTGGCCACTTGCCAATAGGGCAGATTATTGATAAATGCTTTAGCGGAGATTATACAGAGAAAGAAGTTCGTAAAATGGTTACTGGCAAAGGTGGTTTGATGGCATATTTTGGAACTAATGACACTCGCGAGGTTCTTGCCCGTAGTTTCAGAGGAGACGATAAGGCAAAGCTTATATACGATGCTATGGCTTATCAAATTGCCAAAGAAATAGGAGCGATGTTCACTGTATTGCATGGCGATGTGGATGCAATTCTGCTTACTGGCGGTATTGCTCATGGTCAAGATTTTACAAACCTTATTCGTGATAGAGTGCATAAGCTTGCACCGGTATTTGTATACCCTGGTGAGGACGAAATGAAAGCTCTTGCCAAAATTGGTACTCGTGTTCTGATGGGCGAATTGAAACCTTTAAAATATTAGATTTTACCTAAATATTATTGTTTTACTTTTGATGGAATCAAATTCTATTGTAGAATAATGTCAAATAATTAAAAATCAATGCTATGTTTAATAAGCGAATTATAATAATTTCATCAGTTTTGTTATTGATGATTGGGACATATTCATTTATCTCAAAAACTGTTGAAATAGTTGATGTTCCTTCAGTATTCTCTAATATATTAAGTAATGAAAAAGGCCACTATTTTACTGATAGTGAAGGGAAAATTCATTTGGTTTATGATAAAAAAGCCGAATGGATATTATCTGATTTTGAGGATATAGAAAAAGGTGTTGAAGGTGGAATCCTTCTAGAATTTAAAAAAGATTTTGAAGGAACAGTTATTTACGGCCTATATCCTGATGAGGATATGGAATATAAAAATGCGGTTTTCTTTAAGCGACATATTAGTATCGAAAACAGAAAAGCATTTATTGATATTGCCAAAAACCTTTCTGGAGTATATGATATGGCCAACTGGGAAGCCAAAGGTAAGAGTAGAATTAGATACAGAGTTCTTGACAATAAAAATAATATTATTACCAACAAAAACGTAGCCTTTAGTGTAAAAGATGGTATGTTTTCCATAGAAACTAGTATTACTGCAGGTCCATTTATTACATCATTAAGTCCAAATTCAATGACTATTACTTTATGGACGAATAGAGAAGATGCAGTTAACTTGCTTATTAATGACACTAAATATATTAGTGAAAAAACTAAGAAGCATGTTTTCAAAATTGATAATCTAAAAGCAGAAACAGAGTATAAATATGTGGTAAGCTTTAAGGAAGATTATTTTAAATCAAAAATTAAAACAGCGCCAAATAATAATGCTAAGGCAAAATTTAGCTTTGCTTTTGCTAGTGATAGTAGAGGTGGTACTCAGTTAGGCGAAAGCCATTTGGGAGGACATAATGCATATATAATGCGTAAGATTGCCGCATTATTGACCTATAAAAATGTAGATTTTCTGCAGTTTACAGGTGATATGATTGATGGGTATAAGTCTGATGATCAAGAGATACGCCTTGAATATACAAATTGGTTGCGTACAATGTCACCATATATGCATAGTACAGCTATGAATGTAGGAGTTGGTAATCATGAGGTGCTGATGAAGGTGTTTGGTAATCCTGAAAATTATATTGCTATCGATAATTATCCTTTCGAAACAAACTCTTCGGAGGCTGTATTTGCAGAGTTTTTTGAAAACTCATCCAATGGACCAAAGAGTGAAGATGGCTCTGCATACGATCCTAATCCAAATAAGGATGATTTTCCTAGCTACGATAAGAATGTATACTCTTATACTTTTGGTAATACAGCCATGATAGTGTTGAATTCTAATTATTTGTATACACCTAATCACCGTATTATACCACAAATAGGTGGTAATGTACATGGCTATATTATGGATAATCAGTTGAAATGGCTTGCAGAACAAATCGAGGGTTTTGAGAAGGATGAAAATATACGTCACGTATTTGTGACAATACATACACCGGCATTCCCCAATGGAGGACATACTAAAAACGATATGTGGTATAATGGTGATAATAGTATAAGACCTTATATTGCAGGTAAAGCTGTAGAAAAAGGTATTATTGAGCGCCGCGACGAATTCCTTGATATACTTGTAAATAAAAGTTCGAAATTTAGAATTTTACTTACCGGTGATGAGCATAATTATACACGCTTACATATCGATAATGATTCAAAAATATATCCTAAAGATTGGAAAGGTGAGAGGTTGAAACTCAATAGAGAATTTGTACAGATTGTAAATGGTGCCGCAGGAGCTCCTTATTACGCCAAAGAAATTATGCCTTGGACCGATGATTTGGATGTTTTCTCATCGCAATATGCATTAGTGTTTTTCCATATTGATGGCGACGAAATTATTATTGAGGTTATGAACCCTGATACATTAGAAATTATAGAGTCATATAAGTTTATGTAAAAAAAAGAGTATAGAACCATAATAGATAGAATAACCAAAGACCGTTTCATGAAATATGTAACGGTCTTTTTGCATTTTATAATTATCTATTAAATGATATGTTCTTATCTGAAAAATATTTCTAATAAGTTTCATGAACATTGAGTTATTTTGCTAACTTTGGGAGGTCAAAAATTAGGATTACTATTATGTTTTACTGAGAGACACTAAATGCTCAATTATTGACAAAATAAACACAAACTAACAAAGCAAGATTATGGTTCCAAAAATAACGTCCTTAAGCGGATATCTACACGAATATCAAAGAAGTATTGCAAATCCAACAGGTTTTTGGGCAAATATTGCCGAAACTTTCTTCTGGCGTAAAAAATGGGATAATATTCTTTCATGGGATTTTCATAAGCCAAAGGTAGAATGGTTTAAAGGAGGTAAATTAAATATTACTGAGAATATATTTGAGCGTCATCTTTTTCAAAGAGGCGAACAAACAGCATTAATATGGGAGCCTAACAATCCTAATGAAGCCACACGAAAATATACTTACGAAGAGCTTTTTCTTGAAGTAAAAAGCTTTGCTAATGTGCTTCGCAATCATGCCGTTAAAAAAGGCGATAGGGTAGCAATATATTTGCCAATGGTTCCTGAACTTACCATAGCAATGCTTGCTTGTGCTCGTATTGGAGCTATTCACTCAGTGATTTTTGCTGGATTTTCATCCAATGCTTTGGCTGAGAGAATTCAGGATGCCGAAGCCAAGGTACTTATTACATCAGATGGTGGTTTTAGAGGCGATAAAATCATAAATCTTAAAGATACTGCTGACGAGGCTTTGGCAAAGTGCCCAACAGTAGATTCTAATATTGTTGTAAAACGAACTTCGCAAAATATACAATGGAATAATAAAATCGATTTTTGGTGGCATGACGAAATGGATAAAGCCTGTGAGGATGCTCCCTCTGAAGTTATGGATGCTGAGGATCCGTTGTTTATTCTTTATACAAGTGGCTCCACAGGGCAGCCCAAAGGAGTATTGCATACCATTGGTGGCTATATGATTTATACGGCTTATACTTTCCGCAATGTATTTCAATATAGCTCAGGTGATGTATATTTCTGTGCTGCGGACATCGGCTGGATTACAGGCCATTCGTATATAGTATACGGCCCTTTATTGGAAGGGGCAACTACTGTAATGTTTGAAGGAACTCCTCTTTATCCAACACCAAGCAGGTATTGGGAAATAATAAATAAGCACGAAGTAAACCAATTTTACACTTCGCCAACTGCCTTGCGTAGTTTAATGTCAAAAGGGCAGGAGTGGATAGAAAAGTTTAATATGCCATCATTACGAGTGTTGGGAACCGTAGGCGAACCAATTAATGAAGAGGCTTGGCACTGGTATCACGATCATGTGGGTGGAAACAAATGCCCTATTGTTGATACTTGGTGGCAAACCGAAACTGGTGGGATGATGATAAGCCCTCTTGCAGGAGTTATTCCTACAAAACCAGCATTTGCAACTTTGCCTTTGCCCGGTATTCAGCCGTTGATTGTTGATAATGAAGGTGATAAGCTTTGTGGCAATAGTGTTGAAGGTAATTTATGTATTAAGTTTCCTTGGCCAGGTATTGCACGTACACTTTGGAATAATCACGATAGATATTCGGATGTTTATTTCGGAAAATATAAAGGACTATTCTATACTGGTGATGGTGTAAGGCGCGATGAGGATGGATATTATCGTATCCTAGGTCGTATGGACGATGTTATAAATGTATCGGGTCATAGACTTGGTACTGCCGAAATAGAGAATGCCATAAATGAGCATCCACTGGTTACCGAATCAGCAGTTATAGGCTATAAGCATGAAATTAAAGGTAAAGCAATATTTGCTTTTGTGGTATGTAATCATATTCCTGAAGGGGCTGACGATGAGCTTAAAAACTCAATTGGCAAAGGTGTAAGCATGATGATTAGTGCGATAGCAAGGCCAGATAAAATTCTCTTTGTTGAAGGTTTGCCAAAAACAAGATCAGGGAAAATTATGCGCCGTATACTGCGTAAGATTGTAGAAAATAATGGTGATTATGGCGATATTTCTACTTTATTAAACCCTGATATTGTGGAGCAAATTGAGATACAATATAAAGATATATAGTTGAAGTATTATGAACAAATTATATAGCTTTTTATAAAAGCAAATACTATTTTTACTATTATTGTAAATTAATTAATAACTAATATTTATATTAAGAAATTCACAGGATATAT
>NIUZ01000150.1 GCA_002254285.1 Bacteroidetes bacterium 4572_112
AATTCTTCATTTCCTTTTAGCCATACTTGAGGCTTATAAAAGATAAAAGCAAGCATAAAAAACATGATTATGGCCATGGCTTTTTCAAAAACCTTTTCGTCCATATCCACAGCTATAAAAGCTCCAATAATGGAACCAACCACACTGGGGATTCCTAGTTTAAGTCCTTTTTTCCAGTCGAGAACTTCTTGCTTACGAAAATTTGATGTGGCGGTTAATGTTTGAAGTGTAATAGCAATTCTGTTGGTACCATTGGCTACAGCAGCAGGTAAACCCATTACGTACATAAGTATGCTAAGCGAAATTATGGAGCCACCACCAGCAAGAGTATTGATAAAACCTACCAAACTTCCTCCAATTATTAAAATTATTACTTCGTGCAATTCCATATAATAGATTCTTAGCCTTTATGATAGGTATTTTGCTACTATCGGAATTCTACGGCCCATACCAAAGGCTTTTGACGAAATTCGTAATATTGGTGCTGTTTGATATCTTTTGTGCTCGTTTAAATTTACCATGCGCAGTATTCTGTCCACAGTATGTTTTTCGTAGCCCATTGCAATTATCTCTGACGGCCCTTTTCGGTTTTCAATATATTCGAAAAGTATAGTATCCAGAATATCGTAATCTGGTAGCGAATCGCTGTCTTTTTGATCAGGACGAAGTTCTGCTGATGGCGGTTTTGTGATT
Organism: Bacteroidetes bacterium 4572_112; assembly: GCA_002254285.1. GTDB lineage: Bacteria > Bacteroidota > Bacteroidia > Bacteroidales > UBA1556 > UBA6267. Next base: position 694 of record NIUZ01000150.1, read on the forward strand.
GTATTCCAAGGAATAATTTCACTGTCTTTATTCATATATTCGGCAAGTTCAAAAACCTCAGTTTTATATACATCGCCAATAACGGCAAGTCCACCATTCATATCTCCGTATAGAGTTCCATAACCTACAGCAGCTTCGCTTTTGTTGGATGTATTAAGTAGTATATGTCCAAATTTATTGGAGAAAGCCATCAGTAATACGCCACGAATTCTTGCTTGCAAATTTTCTTCAGCAATATTGAATTCAAGACCTTTAAAGAAAGGCTCAAGCTCAGATTCAAAACTTCCGTAGATGTTTTTTATGGGAATAATATTTTGTTTAATTCCTAAATTTACAGCCAAATCTTCGGCATCTTTTACAGAATGATCACTAGAGTATTGTGATGGTAGAAGGATAACTTCTACATTTTCTTTTCCCAATGCTTCCACTGCTAATACAAGGGTTACCGCCGAATCTATTCCTCCAGAAAGTCCTAGAATAGCTTTCTTAAATCCTAATTTATTAAAGTAATTGCGGATTCCCATTACCAAAGCATCATGTATAAGTGCAATTTTAGATTGACTTATTTGTATGTTACTGGTTTTGGTTTCAATGGTTTCAGAATTGATAATACAGAAATCTTCGTCAAAATATCTTAGCTCTTCTACAATCTCACCTTTAGAATTCATGGCCAGTGAGCCTCCATCAAAAAGTAACTCAGTTTGAGCACCTACATGGTTTACATAATATATTGGGAGTTTGTATTTCTGAGCATTTTTACGAAGCACTTCCTTACGAATTTCTGCTTGTTTATAATGAAAAGGGGAGGCTGCAATATTAATCATTATCTCTGGCTTATATTTCATAAGCTCATCCATGGGATTTACCGAATACATTGGCACATCATCCACATTCCATAAATCTTCGCAAATAGTAAGAGCAATTTTCTTTCCCTTATATTCTATTATTTCAAAATCGGTATTTGGTTCAAAATATCGGTATTCGTCAAAAATATCGTAAGTAGGAAGTAGAGTTTTGTTTGTAAGATGTTGCACTTTGCCTTCATTAAGAAAGAAAGCAGAATTATAAAGCCTTTTGCCCTTATTATTAGGATTTTTGCGAGGTCCACCTACAATAGCGGCAATATCCATACAGTGTTCAGCAACTTGCTTTATGGCAGTATTACATTTTTCAATAAAATCGTCAAACTCAAGGAAGTCGCGAGGTGGATATCCCGATATTGACAGTTCAGAAAAAATAATAAGCTCAGCACCTTCTAGTTTAGCCTTATTAATGCTGTCAATAATTTTTTGCTTATTGCTTTCAAAATTTCCAATGTGGAAATTAAGTTGAGAGATTGCTATTTGCATATTTGTAGGATATAAAAGTCAATTCTATTAGAATAATAAACCGAATGTAATTCCAAATTTTCTTATAAAAGCATTCTCATTTGGTGACCTAATATCTCCATTAGAATTTGTTTTCTCATTTGTAAGTGAGCTATTAAGCCCATTATCATACTCTATATATGCAAAAGCAGAGAGTGTTTGATTAAGAGCGTATTCTGCACCAAAACCTACATTAAATGATATTCTGTAGAATGTAGTGAAATCGGCCATGTCTATATCCTTGGTTGATGTAACTGAGCCGCCATGATGTAATTCGTCGTTAGCAAAACTACTAAGATTGAAATTATGCTTTAATCCCAATTGTGCAAAATAGGTAAGATAGCCTATTTGATTTGTTTTTAACTTCAGTAAGGTTGGTATTTCCAAAGAATTTATTTGGTATGTTCGGTATAATGTGCCTTCCTCTTTTATAGAGCCAACTACATTGGTATCATTAGGTAATTTTAGCTTTCCACCAAGTCTGTTGAAATTTATTCCTGAAGAAAAAGTGTAGTTTTTGGTAAAATTATAGTCAGTCAATAATCCATAGCTATATGAGAATGTATTACCATCTTTTTCATAACCATCTGTTTTTGGCTTCATCCAAGAGAGTCCCATGCCAGCAGAAATTCCTAAACGAAAAACCCTGTACTCAGATTGAGGAACATAATTATCAACTTCTTTATTATTATCTTGAGCGATAGAACTAATAGATAAGAAAATGCTAAAGAACATTAGGATGACGATAGTTTTTACTCTTATTGTATTTATTATTATCATTACGTTTTTGTTTATCTGACCTTATTTATTTAGTGCTACAAATGTACATTATTTTATTAATCTAGTTTAAACATATTTAATAGCTTATTATCAACCTTAGTGTCTATAATTCCTTGGTCAACTAGTATCTGAAAATAGTTTTTTACTTTTTCTACCAACTCATCGCCACTAACATAATCAAATTTTACATTTTTTAGAAATAGCTCAACATTTTCTGGAGGTTGACGCATCATATCAAAAGATAGATTTGCTGCAGCCTTTTTGTTTTCATTAACCCAATTAATTGCAGATTTTAGCTCTTCCAAAAATAACTTTGCCTCTTCGGGATGCTTTCTTACAAACTCGCCTTTGAATACAATTCCTGCATTAGGAAAAGAACCAAAGCCTTTATTAATTTCGTTCCATATCTTATTATATGAAATTACAGAAACTTTTTCACCCATTTTTTCCATAATTTTCTGAGCATAGCTAGCTTCAGGCTCTCTTAAAATAACAGTGTCAGAAACTCCTCTAACAAAATTCATGAGAATTTCTTCAGGACGACCAAATGGTTCACCATAAGAAAAACTGAAATCATCATAATTCAAGCCTTTAGCTTCAATAACATACTTGGTTATTTTTGCTGGTGGAGCTTCTGCAAATAAAGGAGTATCTATCACATGCCCAATTAAATCTTCTAATTTAGAAGCAGTATATCCACGAGTTAATATGCTAAAATTGTCCCAAACAAACATGGCTGGAACTTTTATGTCGTTATCTTTTAGTTTAGCAGAAGTTATTAATGCTGAGAAACTTATATCAGCCTTTCCATTTACTATCCATCCCAAATGCTTTTCTGTTTCTTCCCAAACTTTTAATTCTTTAATATTTACAACCTTTCTAATTTTGTTGGATTGTAGTAATCTCATTATTACAGGGTATGCAACAGGTGTTGCTGATTGTATTACTACATTTGGCTTATCGCTAGCATCTTTTTCATCATCATCTTTTTCAGTAATTAATTTGTGAAAATAAACCCATATTTCTTGTTCATTAACTATTTTTGTTTGGTGTTCAAAACCCATTTCTTTGAGCATATTAATAATAGGAATTGGTTCAAATCTCTGAATAAGTCTAAATCCATTATCCTCTTCGGTATCGTATGCTTTCTTTATGATAATATCGAAAGGATCACTAATCATTGTTCTAACATCTAATATGTCAAAATCATCTTTCCTATCGTACCAATTAGTTTTTTGTTCTTCTTTTGGGTTAAAAAGAGATATTCTGTACTCTCTTCCTTCTTCAATATTTAGTTTTAACTCTAATCCTATAGCTGCTTTTAATAATGATATAGGTTTCTCTACAGAAATAATAACTAAATTTTCTTGTGCCTTTAGTGAAGATACTTTTTTCATTATTTCCGAAATAGTATCATCATTTAATATATATCTTTCGTTTACTTCTTCCCAAGTAATTTCTTCACCAATAATCATTTCTTCAGCAGAATTTATGGATATGCACTCAGGGGCATTATCTATTAACTCCTTAGCAACTCCAAGGTATTCGTTTATTGTGTGTAGAATTTCACATACTGAAACACCTGTAAGTTTTGCAGCATCTTTAAAATTTGCAAATCTAGCTAAGGTATTATAAAGTGCAGGTTTCTGTAACTTCTCAAATTTTGGAGATAACTTAGCCAATACATTTTTAAGGCCAGGATGTTTATCCAAGGTCTCTTTAATATTTGCTTTCGCGAAAATAGGTGTTATCTTTTCCGTATTTTCTTTAGCATCAATATATATTGCTTCAACTGGGCAAATGTCTATTGCTGTATTCGACGCCTCTATTTCTGAATCTGTATTTGGTTGCTTTTTTAAGAAAGCCTTATTATTATTTCCCATTTCAAAATTATCGGCTGCAACATCTATACATGCTTCACAACCAATACATTCATCCGATACTTTATATATTTTGTTTTCCATAATTGTATATTTTATATTTTCAACACAAAAATAGATATATTTATTAGAGGTGGATATACCAATATGTTGGTATTCTATTAAAAAATATTAATGCAATTGGGAACTTGGAGGTGGGGGCTTTAGTGTACATTTCGTATCTTTGCTTTATTGACAATAGTATGTATTGAAGTCGTTGCTGTACTGCTTGAGTTGTGAATCGCTTTACTCACGAGTGTTAATTTTAAAGGAGTTCGAGACCTTTGTGCCTCAGGTACATTTCGTATCTTTGCTTTATTGACAACAGTGCAAATCTTCTGTTTTGTCGGCTAATATTGGTTGTGAATTGCTTACATTTCGTATCTTTGCTTTATTGACAATAGTCGGATGGGGTTATAACTTTAGTAGACCCTTGTTGTGAATTGCTTTACTCACGAGTGTTAATTTTAAAGGAG
>NIUZ01000151.1 GCA_002254285.1 Bacteroidetes bacterium 4572_112
TATTATGCGCACACCTCGTGGTCGCGAAGCTACCGAAGCCGCATATACTCACTTAGGCAGATCAAAAACTCCCTCGATTAAGGATTTATTTACTAGCGAAGATTAGTAATCTGATATGGATAATTCATCTCTTTCTGCAAGAATAAAAGAGCTTGCTTTGGAAGTAGGCTTCGATGCCTGTGGTATTGCTGCAGTGGAAGATTTATCCGAAGAAAGAGATATTCTAAATCAATGGTTGGCAAAAAAACATCATGGCGATATGGCTTATATGGAGCGCAATATTAAAAAGCGTACAAATCCATCGGAGCTGATTGGCGGAGCACAGTCTGTTATTTCTGTTCTGCTAAACTATTATCCACAAAAACAACTTCATCCCAATAGCTTTTATAAAATATCAAAATACGCTTATGGTGCCGACTACCATTACGTAATTAAAGAAAAACTAAAGCCCATAATAGAGCTTCTGAACCAAGAAAAACCTGGAGTAAACATTAGAGCTTTTACTGACTCGGCTCCTGTGCTCGACAAAAGCTGGGCGCAACGTGCAGGCTTAGGGTGGATGGGAAAAAACTCTCTTTTAATTAATAAGGAAATAGGTTCATTCTTCTTTATTGGTGAAATAATTGTTGATATGGATTTAAATACTGATTCCATATTCGATAAAGAGTATTGTGGCACATGCACCAAATGCATTGATGCCTGCCCTACAGATGCTCTTCACAAACCTTATGAGATGGATGCCAATAAATGCATTTCATACCTTACCATAGAAACAAAAAAGGATATTCCTGAGGACATTATTCCAAAGCTCAATAACTGGATTTATGGCTGCGATATTTGTCAAGATGTATGCCCATGGAACTCTAAAGCAATGCCTAGCTCTGAGCCACATTTTCAGATTTCAGACTCCCTTAGTATGATGCAAAAGCAAGATTGGGAAGAGCTCACAAAACCTCAGTTCAAACTTTTATTCAAGAATTCGGCACTACAAAGAGGTGGGTATAAGAAGCTCAAATCTGTAATTTCAAGTATTTCAGGATTATAAATATTAAATAATATATAGCCTCTATTTTTCGTCGACTTTACGTTAAATATCACATAATAGACCATACTAAAATTTAAATTTCCATCTCAATTTGGCTGTAAATTTCTCTGTAAAAAAATAGCTATTTTTTATTATCTTTCGCTTCCTTATATAAAACAAAGCAAACACACAATACTCTTGCTGAATAAGCAAGCACACAAACCATATAACATACTAATAATATGATAAGTAAAGACAGATATAAACCAGAAAATAGCGTAAGAGTTGTTACAGCAGCAAGTCTATTTGACGGCCATGATGCAGCAATAAATGTAATGCGTCGCGTAATTCAATCTACTGGTGTAGAGGTTATTCATCTTGGGCATAATCGTTCTGTAAAGGAGATTGTTGATTGTGCAATTCAAGAAGATGTACAAGGCATCGCCCTTACCTCGTATCAAGGTGGACATATTGAATTCTTTAAATATATGTACGATTTGCTACAGGAAAGTGGCAACGGGCATATCAAAATATATGGTGGTGGTGGCGGTGTAATCCTTCCTGATGAAATTAAGGAGCTTATGGATTACGGAATTACTCGCATATATGCTCCGGATGACGGACGTGAGATGGGCTTACAAGGAATGATTAACGACCTTGTACAAGGTTGCGATTTTCCTACAGGAAACTCTGTTGATTTTGGTATTGATAAAATTAAAGCTAAGGACGTAAATAGCATTGCTAGATTAATTTCTGCTGTGGAAAATAATCCTGAAGCAGTAACGGAGCTAGCAAAAGAAATAAAGGACGCCGCTGCAAAAGTGGATGTTCCGGTTATAGGTATTACAGGAACTGGTGGAGCAGGAAAATCTTCTTTAGAGGATGAGCTTATTCGACGTTTTCTTGATGATTCTGATGATAAAACCATTGCAATAATCTCGGTTGACCCATCAAAACGTAAAACTGGTGGCGCATTGCTTGGTGATAGAATACGCATGAATGCTATTAATGATGATAGAGTATATATGCGCTCGTTGGCAACTCGTCAATCAAATTTATCAGTATCGAAATACGTGCATGATGCATTGGATATTGTAAAAGTTGCTGGTTATGACCTTATTATTCTTGAAACTTCGGGAATTGGCCAAAGCGATACAGAAATTACTGCTCATAGCGATATTGCAGCTTACGTAATGACTCCTGAATATGGTGCTGCTACTCAACTAGAGAAAATTGACATGCTTGATTTTGCTGATATAGTTGCTCTTAATAAATTCGATAAACGAGGCGCTTTAGACGCTCTTCGCGATGTAAAAAAGCAATATCAACGCAACCACGACCTTTGGGATATGGATGCTAATGATATGCCAATTTATGGGACCATGGCTTCGCAATTCAACGACCCTGGAGTTAATGAATTCTATAGAAAACTTATGAAATTGGTTAGCGAAAAAACCAATAAAGATTTTAGCTCTATAGTAAACGAAAGCACTGAGCTTTCAGAAAAAATACACATAATTCCTCCGCAACGTATTCGTTATTTATCAGAAATTAGCGAAACTGTACGTGGATATAATCAGTGGGCAGAATCGCAGGCTGATGAAATGCAGAAGCTATATAGCCTTAAGCAAAGTGCTGAATTATTCAAAACTAATGGTGATGAAGCTACTGCTAAAACCTTGAATAACGCCTATGACGTTCAGCTCGATAAAGTAGATAGAAGCAATATCCGAATTATGGATAATTGGGAGCAGAAAGTAAAGAAATACACTGAGCCTATCTATTCTTTTAAAGTTAGGGATAAAGAAATAAAGATAGAAACACATACCGAAAGTATATCTCATTTGCAGATTCCAAAAGTAAGTTTACCAAAGTATAAAGCTTGGGGAGATATCCTTAAATGGAATCTTATGGAAAATGTTCCTGGTGAATTTCCTTTTGCTGCGGGAGTATTCCCATTTAAGCGCGAAGGCGAAGATCCAACGCGTATGTTTGCCGGAGAAGGTGGACCTGAGCGTACTAACCGACGCTTCCACTATGTATCAAAAGGACTGCCTGCCAAGAGATTATCAACAGCTTTTGATTCGGTAACTTTATATGGCAATGATCCAGATACTCGTCCTGATATCTACGGAAAAATTGGTAATTCGGGAGTAAGCATTGCTTGCCTTGATGATGCCAAGAAACTATATTCTGGATTTGATTTGGCTGCGGCAATGACTTCTGTATCGCTTACAATCAATGGACCGGCTCCACACCTTGTGGGATATTTTATGAATGCTGCCATTGATCAACAATGTGAGAAATACATTATAGAAAACGAACTTAAAGATGAAGTTGATGCTAAAATAGAAGCTTTCTTTAAGCTTAGAAATATTGAACGCCCAACATACCAAGGTGATTTACCTGAAGGAAATGATGGCTTAGGTCTTTATTTACTAGGAATAACTGGTGATGAGGTATTGCCAAAAGATGTGTACGCACAAATAAAAGCAAAAACCATAGCACAGGTGCGTGGAACTGTTCAAGCTGATATTCTTAAGGAAGACCAAGCACAGAACACCTGTATATTCTCTACGGATTTCTCATTGAAATTGATGGGTGATATTCAGGAGTATTTTATTACTAATGGAGTAAGAAATTTCTACTCAGTATCAATTTCGGGATATCATATTGCTGAGGCAGGAGCAAATCCTATCTCTCAATTGGCATTTACCTTAAGTAACGGCTTCACTTATGTGGAGTATTACCTAAGCCGTGGTTTAAAGATTGACGACTTTGCCCCTAACCTATCGTTCTTCTTTAGCAATGGAATTGACCCTGAATTTGCAGTAATTGGTAGAGTTGCTCGTTTGATTTGGGCTAAGGCTATAAAGAATAAATATGGCGGAAATGAGCGTTCACAAAAACTAAAATATCATATTCAAACTTCAGGACGTAGTTTACATGCTCAGGAGATTGATTTTAATGACATAAGAACTACGCTACAAGCATTATATGCAATTTATGACAATTGTAACTCACTACACACTAATGCTTATGACGAAGCTATAACTACTCCAACGGAGGAGTCGGTACGTAGAGCAATGGCTATTCAAATGATTATTAACCACGAAATGGGCTTGGCTAAAAACCAGAATCCTAATCAGGGCTCATTCATTATTGAGGAGCTTACTGAGCTTGTAGAAGAGGCTGTGATGCTAGAGTTTGACAGAATTACTGAGCGTGGCGGTGTATTGGGAGCTATGGAGACAAATTACCAACGTGGTAAAATTCAAGAAGAATCACTTTATTACGAAACTTTGAAACATACTGGCAAACTGCCAATTATGGGAGTGAATACTTTTCTATCGAGTGCAGGATCACCAACGGTAACTCCTGGAGAAGTAATTCGTGCTACCGAAACTGAGAAACAATATCAGATAGAGATGCTTGGCAATTTACACAAGAAATATAGTGTAGAGTCAGCAGAATGGTGCGAGAAACTTAAAACTGCTGCTGCAAATAACGAAAATGTATTTGCTGTACTAATGGATGCAGCAAAGTATTGCTCTATTGGTCAAATTACTAATTCACTATTTAATGTTGGTGGACAGTACCGCAGAAATATGTAATACGTGCAATTAAACAATATAAAGATCCACAATTATTAACTATTAGAGTTTTGATTGTGGGTCTTTTTTTTATTACTAATTTCTTAGTAATTGAATTGTAATCAGTATTCAGCAGGTCAGTAATCGGAAACAATAATTTGACTGATAAATATCGGTTATAGAATACCGATTACTGTTTGTTGAAAGAAAATGATATAAGATATTTTATAGGACAGTGTCAAAAAAAAAGGTCATAAACTATACCTATTAAAGGTATAGTTTATGGGCTTAAGTCTTGAGATTTATATAACTATGAGCGCTTAAAAATAATAAGCAACTCTAACTCCAGCCCACTCTTTGTCACCAACAAAAGAGTAATTTGCTTGTATATCTAGTTTCCAAAAAACGATACCTACTGCAGGAACATAGCCCCATGAATCAACACCAGTAAAATACCCACCTCTAGCTTCAAAATACACTGGACCAGCCAAAGCTCTAAGTCCGGCGGTAAACTCCCAAATTGACATATTTGGATGTTCCTAATTAATCATTAACAATTAAACATTAATAATTATAATATTCCTTTATCTTTAAGTAATCATTATAATATTCCTTTATCTTTAAGTAATCCTTCCATCTCTATTTGAAGTTCCTTAGCTTTAGAAGCTGCAACCTCAGCAAAATCTTGCTCCACAGAAGCAAAGATAATTCCTCGTGAAGAGTTCACCAATAGTCCACAAGTATCGTTCATTCCATATTTTGATACTTCTGAAAGACTTCCACCCTGAGCTCCAACACCAGGTACTAAAAGAAAATGCTCTGGAACATATTTACGAATCTCAGTAAAAAATTCAGCCTTAGTAGCACCTACAACATACATAATGCGCTCGTCGTTTGCCCATTCTTGTGATTTTGTAAGAACTTGCTTATAAAGCTCATCATCTTTATCAGAACTAGGTTTTACTGTCTGAAAATCGAAAGCCCCTTTATTTGAAGTAAGTGCCAATAACACTACCCACTTATTATCATATTCCAAAAATGGAGAAACTGAATCTACTCCCATATACGGAGCAACAGTTATTGAATCGAAAGGCATATTTTCAAGAAAAGCCTTAGCATACATTTTTGATGTATTACCAATATCACCACGCTTAGCATCAGCAATAGTAAATGCTTCTGGCGCTTTCTCTTTAAGATAGTTGATGGTTTTCTCTAGAGACTTCCATCCTTCGGCACCACGCGATTCATAAAAAGCAATGTTTGGCTTATAAGCTACTGTATAAGGTAATGTAGCATCAATAATCTGCTTATTAAACTCAAATACAGGATCCTCGCTATCTAATAAATGCTTCGGTATTTTATTAATATCAGAATCTAATCCCACACATAGGAATGATTTCTTTTTCTTTATTTGCTCAAATAATTCTTGCTTTGTCATTATGTATATGTTTTATAGAATATAGTATTACTATAATTACTTTAGTTATATAATCTTAGCTCTGGTGTATAAAAGGCGTCAAGATTGAGGCGGATGCGATGTTGACTATCAGGAGTTTATTGTGATAAATGACTGATTGGCAACATGAATCCAACGAAAATATTGACGTTTTTTATAACCATTTAGAATCAATAAAAGATTATTGCATTTCCTCTTTTAATCTCTCAGCATTTTCAGCCATCTGTAAGCCTTCAATTATTTCCTTTATATCTCCATCAATAATTGCTGGTAGATTATATAAAGTTAATCCAATGCGGTGATCAGTAACCCTACCCTGTGGCCAGTTATAAGTTCTAATTTTGGCAGAGCGGTCACCAGTAGAAACCATTGTCTTACGTTTAGAAGATATAACCTCCATATGCTTAGCATACTCTAGTTCATAAATTCTTGTACGAAGTACCTTCATTGCTTTTGCAAGATTCTTTAGCTGCGATTTTTCATCTTGGCAAGTTACCACAATCCCTGTAGGCTCGTGAGTCAAGCGAATTGCCGAATATGTAGTATTTACCGACTGTCCACCAGGTCCTGATGCACAATAAGTATCCTTACGAATATCTGCTGGATTTAAGTCAATATCGAACTCCTCAGCCTCTGGCAATACTGCCACAGTAGCTGCAGAAGTATGTACACGACCTTGGGTTTCTGTTTTTGGAACACGCTGTACACGGTGTACTCCCGACTCAAATTTCATGGTACCATATACGTCCTTGCCACTAACATTTAGCACAATTTCCTTATAGCCACCCATTGTTCCTTCGGCAATATCCACAACGTCAATTTTCCATCCTTTACTATCGCAAAATTTGGTATACATACGGTAAAGATCGCCAGCAAAAAGGCTAGCCTCATCGCCACCAGTTCCTGCACGAATTTCTAATACAATATTCTTGCTATCCTCAGGATCTTTAGGAATCATAAGTACTTTTACTTCTTCCTCAAGCTCTTCCTTACGAGATAGTAATTCACTTAATTCTTCCTTTGCCATATCCACAAAGTCCGAATCAGTCTCATTGGCTATAATATCGCGGCTCGATTCCACATTTTCAACAATATTCTTATATTCTTTATAAGCATTATCAAGTGGTTCAAGATCTTTATATTCTTTATTTAAGCTCACAAATTTCTTCATATCCGAAATAGTAGCAGGATCTGACATCTGCTCCGAAATATTCAAGAATTTATTATGTATTGCTGCTAATTTATCAAGCATAATATTTTGGTTTTTAATATTTAAATGTTCCGTATTCCGAAACGATAGTAAGTTTTTTGCCTTCATTAGCTTCACAACGCCCAATTATTTTGGCGTCAATATTAAAGCTTTTAGAAATAGCTATTAGCTCTTCAGCGGTATTTTTATCAGTATAAATTTCCATACGGTGTCCCATATTGAAAACCTTATACATCTCCTGCCAGCTAGTATTAGATTCTTTCTGAATCATCTCAAATAAAGGAGGAGTATCAAACATATTATCTTTAATAATATGCAAATCATCTACAAAATGTAGTACTTTGGTTTGTGCGCCACCACTACAATGCACCATTCCGTGAATATCGCTACGGTGCTTATCAAGTATCGCTTTAATAACCGGAGCATAGGTACGAGTTGGCGAAAGCACAAGCTTACCAGCATCCACACCATCAACCTTGGTTGCATTTGTTAGTTTCTGAGTTCCAGAATAAACAAGTTCTGAAGGAACTGCCGCATCAAACGACTCAGGGAATTTATCAGCAAGGTATTTGCTAAAAACATCGTGGCGAGCAGAGGTTAATCCATTGCTACCCATTCCACCATTATATTCTTTCTCGTAAGTTGCTTGTCCGAATGATTCCATTCCAACAATCACATCACCAGCTTTGATATTTGCATTATCAATTACATCACTCCTTTTCAAGCGAGCAGTAACTGTAGAATCAACAATAATAGTACGAACAAGGTCTCCAACATCAGCAGTTTCGCCACCGGTAGAGTATAAGCCTATTCCTAAGTCACGCATTTCTTCAAGAAACTCTTCGCTACTGCAATACCTTTCCAAACGGAAATGTCACCAGTTTCTTTCCAATACATATACGCAAGAGATGATTTTGTGCCAGCGCCATCGGCATGCATTACTATGCAATGCTCGTCGCTAGCACTCAACATATCAGGCACTATTTTGCAAAATGCTTTAGGATAAAGCCCTTTATCAATGTTCTTTATGGCGTTATGTACATCATCTTTTGATGCCGACACACCACGTAAATCGTATCTTTCTTGTTCGTTCATTTCTAGCTATTATTATTTTGCAAAAGTAAGCTTTTTTTGGGCTTGTTTTTTTGTTTATTTATTGAGCTAAAAGGCTTTGGTTTGCAATTAATTAAGGTATCAATCCGTTACAATAAAGTTGACTACTTATTAGTCAATTACATTACAATTTATTAAAATAAAAAAGAACCTAATTTATTGTAGTTTAGCGTAAGCATAAAAAAAGCAAAAAACATGATAAAAACAACAGTCTTCGTATTAATAATATCTGCTCTACTTTTCGTTGTATTAAGCTATAAATACAAGGAATATATAAAGCGTCGTAAGCTTCAAAAACAATTTAAAAGAGGCAACGAATTAGAGAAAGAAGCACGGTATTTTCTAGAAAATAAAGGCTATACTATATTAGAGGAGCAATATGTGCATTATCATGAATATAAAGTAAATGGCGAAACTCACCAATCGAAATTAATAATAGATTATGTGGTATCACAAAATAATAAAACCTATTTGGTAGAGGTGAAATCTGGCAAAAAAGCAATATCCATTTCCGATAAAAATACTAGGAGACAGATTTTAGAGTATTATTTTGCCATTGATAATGATGGAGTATTCCTTTTGGATATGGAGAATGAGGAACTATTGAAGATAGAATTTGCTGTTAAAGATAATAAACCCACTAATAATTTAGCTTGGATTATTGCAGCAGCAATGGCTCTTATATTGTTGATTTGCCTACTGACAAGCTTTATTGGTTAATTGTTTAATAGCGCTTAACTGATTTATACCAAATTAATACCAAAACACGCCATATAAATCGTTTATATTTCCCTATTACTTCGTTAAAAATTATTTCCATAGCTATACTTCGACATGCTCAGTAAGCACTCAAACTAGAACTTATAAAATGCAAAAACCACCTTTCAAAATAGAGAAAGATGGTTTTCTTGTGTTAGTGTGATTTCTACCAATAAAGGTAGCATAGTTAAACTTCTTTATTCGAATACGATTACTGATTCACTTACTTCAATATAGAAATCTGCAAATTCCGTTAGTGCTGTTTTACCAATCAAAATAGCTGGACCTCCATGATGACATACAGCAGTAATATCGTAAACTGTTTTATTACCAATGCGTATACGTTGTACAGTGAATTTCTCACCTTCTTTTATCGTTCCATCAGTAGTAAATGCATCTTTACCATTTTCAAAGCTTTTAACATTCAAGCGATGCTGAGCAATTAAGCCCATAACAACATCTAATGATATGCTCAAACCTTTTGCTTTTTCTTTATAAGCAAATGTATAAGTGTTATTATTAAGAATACACTCTGCAAAAATAGTATCATTCTCCATTATAATAGGAACCTTATTATCTTCTGGATTCATCTTAATAGTTGCAATAAGTGAATCGTTACTATTCTTAGGAACATAATCAGTACGAAGAATCTTAAATTCAGTACGACGGTTTAGTTGGTTAGCGGCCTTACGTTGCTTGCTTGAGCGAAGTGTCTTCTTAATATACTCTTCAGTAAGTACAGTACCCTCAGGGAACTCAACTCCTTTATATTTACCATCTACAAACTTATATCCATTAGGCAATTTACGAGGAACATTCTCTCCGTATCCTTTAGGAACCATTCTACCAGCATCAATACCTTTAGTAACAAGGAAATCAACAACAGATTTCGCACGCTTATAACTAAGTGTATCATTCTTTATAGCATCATCTTGGTAATCGGTATGCGAACCAAGCTCAATTACTAGAGTAGGATTATCCTGCATGGTCTTAATAAGGCCATTAAGTGAATCTTGATACTGTGGTTGTAAATCCCATTTTGCTAGAGCATAACGAATCTCTGGAAGCGGAATTGGCTCTGGTGGAATTGGCTCTAGATTAAGATCTAAAATAATATCCTCAGACTCTTTTCTACCAACAGTAGTTTCGGTTCCGGAATTCTCGAAATGACCACCATGAGTTACCTTTAAAGTATATGTTGTTTTCTTATTTATTTGCTCTTGATTAAAGAAATAATAACCACGTTGGTCTGTATTTGTAACTAGAACAGTACCATCAGAACCACTCAGAACAATTTTTGCTTGAGGAATATACTGCATAGTTTGCTCATCGCGTATTGTACCTGCAAGGGTAAATACAATCTCTGGCAACCAGAATTCCCAAATATCGAAACGGCCTCTTCCACCCTCTCTATTACTTGTAATAAATCCTTTTTCCTCGCAGTTAATCACCTGACGAGTTTTAAGCTGCTTCTTAAGTTTACGAGCTTTACTAAATACAATTCCAAAATCATCAGAAGGAGAATTCAAAGGATAACCTAAGTTTTCTGCTTCAGAAAATTTACCATCAATTATTTCAGAGCGGAACATATCCCATCCTCCCATACCACCACGGCCATTAGAAGAAAAATAAAGGTAAGTATGCTCGCGATCTTTTGTTTGAAATATCACTGGGTAACGCTCATCACCCGATGTGTTAATTTTTTCTCCAACATTTTTAGGCTTACCAAAAGGCTTACTTTTACGCTTTCTGTCTACCACCCAAATATCTCTTCCACCATATCCACCAGGAAGGTCAGAAGTAAAATACATAGTTCTTTCGTTATTATAAATTGCTGGGTGACCCGAGCGAATAGTATCTGCAGTAATATTTAATGGTTTAGGTTCTCCCCAAGCTTTACCACGTTTTGACGAAGTATAAACATCACAACCTACCATTGCATTTTTCTTTACATGGCAACGTGTGAAATATATTGTATTAAATTTTCTATTGAAAGTAGCCGAACCATTATTTTCATTTTTGGTATTAAGCATCTTCTCTTCATCAAGGTTTGTTGGTTTTGCCCAGTTTCCTTTAGCATCTTGAGCTGTAACATACAGCCAAGTAAAACCTAAACCTGTATTAGGATCCTCATCATTATCCGAATCTTTTCTAGAAGACGAAAATACTAATGATTTGTATTTTTTATCAGCAAAAGTTGGTGAGAAATCATCATCTCTACTATTTATTTTTCTAATATTTTCTACTTCGTAATTTGTATTAGGATTATCAATCCACTGAATAGCAAGTTTCATTGTTTCAATACCTTTAGAACCCCTAGGATCTTCAGGAACCATTTTTATATATTCATTATATTGAAATATAGCTTCCTGATATTTACCTTGGTCACGTAAGCTTTCAGCATAATATAAATATATAATTGGATCAGAATATTTCATTCTAACTAATCGTCGATATTGCTGCTCAGCTTTACGATTATCTTTCATATATCGGTAACATTCCGCAATTTGAAAATTAATACGCTGCTTTTCTACCTTATTTTTAGTGCCAGAATTTGCTTTCTTATACAAAGGAAGAGCTTTAGAAAACTGCTCTTGTGTAAATGCTGCATCGGCCTCCTTTGCTACTTGCGCAAAAGAAAATAGCGGTGTTAGGAGTATGAAAAATGCAATAATTGTTAAGTGTAATTTCATTATGTGTGTCGGTTTAATAATTCCTGAAAATTAAGCCGCTAATATACAGTATTTTTTTAATAATTTATACTATTTTAACACTTGGAGATTACTTATACTATAAGCTGCCTAAAGTGAAGCATTTCTGTATCAGCATATAGCTATTATACCATTAGTAACAATGAAAAAAGGGCAATCATTAAATTGCCCTTTAAAAGTATTATTATATTTATTCGTAAAAAATCACGACCTAATCATAGGCAAATACAAACTCTAGTCAAATATAACTTTCATTTCTACTCTTCGGTTTTGCGCTCTTCCTTCTTCTGTTTCGTTATCGCCAACAGGGTTCGCCTCTCCATACCATTTCACTGTTAATTTACTCTCTTTCACATTATGATCTACTAAGTACATCTCAATTGCCTTAGCTCGATTTTGACTCAATCGCATATTGGCTGTTTCTCTACCTACATTATCCGTATAACCTTCTATAAGTAACTTATAATCTGTCTTATTAAGGAGCTCTGCCAACTCTTTAAGTGCTGCAAAAGAACTAGGTTTCATTTTGGCTTTTCCTGTATAAAATTCAAGATTATTGAAAGCCGTTTTAAGAACCTCAACTTCTTCCTCATTAATTACTGGACAACCATTATTAGAAACCAAACCTGGTGTCATAGGACAAAGGTCATCCTTGTCTGGCACACTGTCGTTATCACTATCAGCATAAGGGCAACCATTATTTTCCAAAGGACCTGCCAATTGTGGACATTGGTCATATTTATCTTGTATGCTATCACCATCAGTATCAGTATACGGGCAACCTTGCAAGCTATCAAGTCCTGCAACATCAGGACATAGGTCTAATTGGTCAGCAATACCATCATTATCAGTATCAGGACAGCCACTAAACTTCGCTAAACCTGGAGTATTTGGGCAATCGTCTAAATTATCAGGGATACTATCACCATCGGTATCTACACAACCATGATAAAAAGCAATCCCAGCCACATTAGGGCAACTATCATTCATATCAATTATACCATCACCATCGGTATCAGGACAACCCGAATAAAATTTAGAGCCAGGCACATCGGGGCAATCATCATATTTATCTTCAACACCATCACCGTCCGTATCGGGGCAGCCATTAAAAGCAGCAACACCAACAGTATAAGGACAATCATCAATTTTATTAGGAATGCCATCACCATCACTATCGGGGCAACCATTAAACTCTAATGGGCCTTTAATTTGATCACATTCGTCTAGTTTATTTGACACAAAATCACCATCATCATCTTTTGGAGCATGGTATAATATTGGCATTTTAATGGCTACATATAAATCGGCAGTCGTTATACTTTTTTGCAAGCCTGTTACAGCTAATAAATTATTAGAGCCAACCCAAAGTGGTCCCAATCTTAATCCTAATCCTACATTAAGTTCTCCAAATTGATTATACCTTACGGGAATAGATGCTCCGAAAAAAGCACCCTCAAAACGTGGTGTAATACTAATCGAATTAACATAATGAACTCTAGAGAAGCTGTTAGAACCTTGATTTAAAGCCAATCGTCCTCCAACATTTACATATATATGGTTTACGACTCTAAGGTCTACATTAAGGTTTATAGTAGTTGGGTTGCCACAAATTCTCCTTACCATCCATTTTGTATTTATAATCTTTAAACTTAGGTCTAAACTCATATACAAAACCAAAATCTAAACCTACAGCAGGATTAGCGGCAAATTTGAAATCTAAAATATCATCTAAATTTGCAGTAGCACCAAACTTAAAATCTCCTTCAATATCTACGGCAATAGAATCATTCTGGAGTTCATATTTAAGACTTGTCTCATACAAATAAGCCGAGCCCATTCCTTGCAACAGCTTTACTGTTAAACCACCCTTCAAGAAATGCTTCTTCTTATTTAGTAACACTTGAGCATATGTCACTCCATACTCTACCCATGCTACTGCATTTACTGACATATCTTCATAGTCTAATGGCTTTTTAAATAGTTCTGGAATATCATTTGCATTAAGCATTAAATCAGCCGCTTCAGGATCAATATTATCAAGATTTATTAATTGCCTAGCTCTAACACTAAAGCCAATAGACCTTTTCTCGCCAAGGCTAACCATAAAACTTAATAACCTAGCTTCTAAAGCTTGCGATATATATTTAGGGTCATTATTATCAATTACATCCACATATTTTTTAATAAATAGTGTGTCTTGTATTGATTTTGGATTAAAAATAACTTTACTATCAATTCCCCACCAATTATTCTCTATTCGAGTACTTGCACCCATCAATTCCATATCGAATTTATACCTGCTATCAGCTATGCTTGCTGGCTGATAAAACATACCTGTTGCACCAGCATAATTATCATTAGAGAACGCAAGGAAATTTTGGGAATAAACAGTCTTTGTTTGAATAAAAATACCAATAAGTAATAAAATAAATATATATATGTTTTTCATAGAAAATCGTGTTAATTAGATACCGTAGTGATCAAATATTATGTAATAGCAAATATAAGCTTTTTATTGAAGTAAAATTATCTTTATTATTTTTTATAGAATTACGCCTAATATTCAATACGCTGAATTACTGACTATTATATGAGCATCTAAAACCATAATACCCAAATATAGTGAGTTCTATAGTCGATTACATTAAAATAATAAGCAATTATTGTCAAAACAAACAACAAACTCATTAACTTATATTAATGGCTTTTTCTATGTACATGACAAAAAATACATGTTTGGGCTAAAGCCCATATTGTTTATTCATAATTAGGCATGGCATTCCCTTCGATAAACTCAGGATGACAGCCATGCCTAATGAATACAATATTCTACGGGCTTAAGCCCTAACATAAAAACTAAATAATTGCAAATTAATTATTTAATTATATTTTGTCATGTACTGAGTTTTTTATTATTAAAAAAAATAAAACTAGGCCTCATAATATGCAAAACTCGCTTTTTTTAAGAATTTTTATAAGCTGAATCTATTTCAGAGTATAATAAATATAAAATGAGCCTAAAATAAATGTACTTTTGCACGCTTTTTTGAGCGTATATATATAAGAAAGATAATAGATTATGATTACAGTATCAAACTTAAGAATACAATTCGGTAAACGAGTTTTATTTCAAGATGTTAACCTAAAGTTTACAGCAGGAAATTGCTATGGTATAATTGGCGCAAATGGCGCTGGTAAATCAACTTTTTTGAAGACTATTTCAGGAGAGAATGATTCCACAACAGGAACTATTTCACAGGGAAGTGACGAGCGACTTTCAGTATTAAGTCAAGACCACTATGCCTATGACGAATTTTCGGTATTAGATACTGTAATGCAAGGTCATGATAAGCTTTGGAGTATTATGCAGGAGAAAGATGCTATATATGCAAAAGAGGATTTCTCGGATGCTGATGGTATAAAAGCCGCAGATTTGGAGTCAGAGTTTGCTGACCTTGATGGATGGAATGCCGAAAATGAGGCTGCAACTTTACTTTCAGACCTTGGCATAAAAGAAGATTTGCATTATACATTGGTTAAAGACCTAAGTGGTAAGCAAAAGGTAAGAGTACTACTTGCACAAGCATTATTTGGCAAGCCTGACAATTTACTTTTGGATGAGCCTACAAACGACCTTGACCTTGACACTGTACGTTGGTTAGAAAACTACCTTGCTAATTACGAGAACACTGTATTAGTTGTATCTCACGATAGGCACTTTTTGGATGCTGTAAGTACTCATACTGTGGATATCGATTTCGGAAAGATAAAAATGTTCCCAGGTAACTATAGTTTCTGGTACCAAAGTAGTCAGCTTGCTCTTAAGCAGCTAGTAAATCAGAATAAGAAAGCTGAAGAGAAGAAGAAAGAACTTCAAGAGTTTATTGCACGATTTAGCGCAAATGCTGCAAAATCAAAGCAAACAACTTCGCGTAAGAAAATGATTGAGAAGCTTAATATTGAAGACATTGAGCCATCAACACGTAAATACCCAGGTATTATTTTTACTCCTGAGCGTAAAGCCGGAGATAGAATACTTGATGTAAAAGGACTTAGTGCCGAAATTGATGGAAAACCACTTTTTAAGGATGTGGAATTCTTTACCAATAGAGGTGATAAAATAATATTATTATCGAGAGACCCTCGTGCAATGACGGCTTTCTTTGAGATAATAAACGGTAATCAGAAACCAGCTGCAGGTGAGTTCCAATGGGGACAAACAATATCTACAGCTTATTTGCCAATGGATAATTCAGAATATTTCAATAGCAAATTAAATCTTTTCGATTGGTTATGCCAATTCACAAAAGATACTACTCAATTATATATTAGAGGGTATTTAGGAAAAATGCTTTTTGCTGGAGAGGAAATTTACAAGCAAGTAAATGTACTTTCTGGAGGTGAGAAAATGAGATGTATGATTTCAAAAATGATGCTTACCGATGCAAATGCTCTTATTTTAGATACTCCAACAAATCACTTGGATTTGGAGTCTATTCAGGCATTTAATAATAACTTAGTGAAATACCCTGGAAATATATTTATGTCGTCGCATGACCACGAGTTTATCGACTCGGTATGTAATCGTATTATTGAGCTTACTCCTAACGGAATAATTGATAAGATGATGAGCTATACTGAATATGTGAATGACGAAAAAATAATGGCTCAACGCGAGTTGATGTATAAATAAGAAATTATAACAATATAATATTAAATAGCTATGGCATTAAAATGTGGAATTGTAGGATTACCAAATGTTGGTAAATCAACCTTATTTAATTGTTTGTCGAATGCAAAAGCGCAATCTGCAAACTTTCCTTTTTGTACTATTGAGCCTAATGTTGGTGTAATTACAGTACCTGATGAGCGTATCAATAAGCTATCAGAAATTGTAAAACCACAAAGAGTGCAGCCTACAACTATTGAGATTGTAGACATTGCAGGTCTTGTGCGTGGTGCTAGTAAAGGCGAAGGTTTGGGAAATAAATTCCTTGCTAATATTCGCGAAACTGACGCTATTATCCATGTGCTACGTTGTTTTGAAGACGAAAATATTACTCACGTTGATAATACAATCGACCCTGTACGCGATAAGGAAACTATAGATATTGAGCTTCAATTAAAAGATCTTGAAACTGTAGAAACTCGTCTTAAGAAAGTGTCTAAAATTGCACAAACAGGAAAAGATAGAGATGCTATGCGCCATGCTAGTATCCTTAAAAAGTTAACAACACATCTAGAGGAAGGTAAGTCGGCTCGTGAGCTAGAACTTGAAGAGGAAGATGCTAAGCTAATGCAAGAATATCAGCTATTGACTGCAAAGCCAATATTATATGCTTGTAATGTAGGCGAAGATGCTATTGTTGACGGTAATGATTTTGTTGAAAAAGTTCGTGAAGCTATAAAGAACGAAAATGCAGAAATCCTTGTTATTTCGGCTCAGGCAGAGTCAGAAATTGCTGAATTAGAAGATTACGAAGAGCGTCAGGAATTCTTACAAGACCTTGGACTAAACGAAAGTGGAATGAGCAAGCTTATCCGTAAGGCTTATACCTTACTAGAGCTTGAAACATACTTCACTGCTGGAGTACAAGAAGTAAGAGCTTGGACATACCCTAGAGGGACAAAAGCACCACAGGCTGCAGGTGTTATTCATACCGACTTTGAAAAAGGATTTATCCGTGCCGAGGTTATTAAGTATGATGACTTTATTAACCTAGGTTCTGAAGCCGCTGTTAAAGAGGCTGGTAAAATGGCTGTTGAAGGTAAAGAATATACTGTACAAGATGGAGATATAATGCACTTTAGATTTAATGTATAAAGTTAAGTAATTTCTATTGCATGATTCTTTAGCAATCATGCCTAAGATATAAGTCCCATAAATTTTGCTTACGCTGAGTTTATGGGATTTTTTTTGGGGCTTAGAAATACGCTTTGCAATATTGTAGAAAACTTGATACGGATTGCCTCCTGCGTCGGCTATCCTTTACGAAGGGTAATTTGGGGTATAATTTATGGGATTTTTTTATGACCAAAAGCTCAAGCGAGCTTGGCTTATTCTTGCGCATTTTATTCAATAAAGCTTCACTGTATTGTAGAAAACTTGATACGGATTGCCTCCTGCGTCGGCTATCCTTTACGAAGGGTAATTTGGGGTACAATATAATCCCAAATTATGCTGGAGCATAATTTATGGGATTTTTTTATGTCCAAAAGCTCAAGCGAGCTTGGCTTTTGGTCATAAAAAAATCCCAACATTTCTTCGAAATATTGGGATTATATTGAGGTCTCGAGCGGATTCGAACCGCTGTGGGAGCTTTTGCAGAGCCCAGCCTAGCCGCTCGGCCACGAGACCATTTCTCGTTTGAGGGTGCAAAAATACACTTTTTCTTTATACACCAAAGGCTTTATTTACTTTTATTAAAGAAAATATATAAGCCATTGAATATCTTATATTTTAACAACTCTCAAAAGAGAAAACTTATATTCTTTATGGTTTCACATTGTTATGAATGAGCTTTTTATTATTCTATTTTAATAATAAATTTATCATCAAGCGGGTTTATGTATTTGTCATTATTCCATCATTTACTGATTTACTGATTCACAGATTACTGTTTACAGATTACTAATACTGACTCAACATTTAAACCCCATTACAAATTAATAAAACCTACTTCTTAGCATCCATATATTGCTCCAAAAGACGAGCTACATATTTGCCAAAAACATCAAACTCAAGGTTTACAATTGTGCCATTCTTAAAGTTATGGAAATTTGTATGCTCCTGAGTATAAGGTATTATAGCTACAGAAAATTGTCCCGATTTAGAATCAACAACAGTAAGACTTGTACCATTTACCGAAACAGAACCCTTTTCAACAGTGATATTGCTTTTTTCTACATCGTAAGTAAAAGTATATTTCCAGCTGCCATCAGTTTCTTCAACCCCTATACATGTTGCAGTTTGATCCACATGACCTTGTACAATGTGACCATCAAGGCGCTCGCCCATGCTCATACTACGCTCAAGATTCACCTCATATCCAACTCCCCATTCCTGAAGACAGGTTTTATCAAGAGTCTCCTGAATAGCAGTAACCACATATTGATTCTTATCAGCATCAACCTTTACCACAGTAAGACAAACGCCATCATGAGCCATACTCTGATCTATTTGCAATTCCTTAGCTAGTGGAGTTTCTACTGTGAAATTAATATTACTCTTATCGCGATCAACCGCAACAATATTTCCCATTGTTTCAACAATTCCTGTAAACATAATTATTTATTATTTTAAATGTTATGCAATATTATAAGACTATTAACTATATAGATTACGTCTAATAATTAATTGGCAAATATACGTTTTATGATAATTCGAAAGATTAATTTTTGCCATGAAAAATGCACTATTTTAATAGCATTTCTACAAACAGAATTTACTTTTTAGAAAGTTTACAGTAATACCAAAACACGCCATATAAATCGTTTATATTTCCCTATTACTGCGTTAAAAATTATTTCCATAGCTATACTTCGACATGCTCAGTACAGGCTTTTATGCA
>NIUZ01000019.1 GCA_002254285.1 Bacteroidetes bacterium 4572_112
TTTTTCCAGTTTTTGTATTCATGTTCTTATATTCACCATCAAGCTTTTGCTCAAAAATGGTATATATATTATTACATGTTTTGGAAAACTCTTCAAGATTAAGCTCTTTGTCCAAATAAGGTTGATAGTAATCCTCTAAACTATTGTGAAGCAGATTACCTTGGGTATTATAAGCCATTTTTTCCTCTACCTCATCAGATACCTTAATGCCAAGCACCTTCTGTAAATAGAATAGGTAGGAGCACTTTTTGTAATTATTGAGTGACGATGGCGAAAAATACCTTTTCTGAGAATATTCAATTAGGTAATCAATAATAGCATCAGTTTTTTCTATTTTTATATCTTTGGCTTTCTCATTTGCCGAAAAACCGAATTTTACTTTCCTATGATTGATTTCTATTTTACTATTGGCCTTAGGTATTTCAATTTCTATTTGTTTTATATAACGGCTCATTTCGCCACTTTGCATACTTGCAGTGGATGAGTTATAGAGTAAATTTACATTATCACATCTTTGCAGTAAGCGGTAGAAGTGGTATGATGTAATGGAGTCGTTGTCCGATGGAAGTGGCATGCCAAATTCCTTCTTAATATCGAACAGAATAAAACTTTGATAAGGCTGTGTTTTTGGTAATATATCTTCATTTACCGACAGCAAAATTATGTTTTCGAAATCCAGAGTTCTAGTTTCTAGCATTCCCATAATTTGCAGTCCTGCAATAGGTTCTCCAATAAATGGAATTGGCGAATGATTGATCGCATTAAGTATCCATCGCTTGATAGTGCTTAGCTTTTCTATATAGCTGATTATACTTAGGCTCTCGCTTAGGTTCGATAGTATTTCGATATAATGATTAATAAAAGACAACTCCCAGATTTTAGATTCCTGCTTTTTTAGTAATCCAAAAACATTAAGGATTACATCTGTGCTAGACCTTACATCCCTATTAATATCTAGAATAGTTTCAATAAGTTTTTTTAATTCGTCGCTTTTTAAAGCTAAATCGTTAAGATAATCAATGTCAATACGTTGAATGTTCAATTTATTTATTTCAGCAACAATTTCTTTGGCAATATTTTTATCCACATATAGGTATTGTTGGATAAAAGGGTGCAATATGAAATTCTCGAAATGTTTATAATAAATACTTAATTCGGATTTGTTATCCTCCTCAAATTTGTAATCATTATATAGATTTACAATCAGGTTAATTAGTTCAGTACCACCATGCAAGCGCAGTGGATACGACATTGTTATATTTATATTCTTAATTTCCTCGGGAATAGAATTCAATACCGGAAGTAATAAATCTTCACTAGCAAGCACTAGAGCTGTTTTATTAATGCTTTGTGGGTCTTTAGCAAATTGCTTTTTGAGCAAATCAGCAGCGAATTTTGCCTGAGCTACATTTCCATCAACACCATAAATATCAATACTCTTAGCTTTGCTTAGCCAATTATCATTTATATAATTTACTTTTGATAATTCTTTATTACCTAATAGTTTGCGTAATGATTTACCTGCTTCGTGGCTCTTATTATCAAAATAATATTGGTCAATATCCCAAAATATTTTGGCGCTATATTCTGTTTCTAATTTCTTTACAATTGTTTCTTCGGCAAGAGTAAAAGCATTAAATCCGGCTATGAAAATATGCTTATAATTTAAGTTTTTATAATTATCAGCACTCGCCAAATACCTAAAAGCCATTCCTTGATAGGCGGTATTATTGTCTAGGAGTTTTTTATTTAGTTGCTGATAATAGATATTAAGTTTAGAATAAAATTTGAGATAATTCTTCTCTTGCTCAGTAAGTTTTTCGGGATCTAAATGCCAAATATCCATTTCCTTGGCATCCGAAAGGTATGAAAAAAGCCTTTCAACAGGCACCATATAAAGGTCTATATCGTTGAAATCACTCAATAGCAAATCTGCCCAAGTACTAAACTGGTCAAGGCTTTGGGCGTTATTACCCTCCATTTCGCGATGAACCTCATAAAGCAACATTAACATATCCATAGGGTCAGCCTCAAGCAGTTTGCTTTGTTTATATACAAAATCATTTATGGAAATAATCTCGGGAGTGTATATTGCAGATTCTATGGTTTCGGAAATGTATTTAAGAATAAAAACCTTCGCTCTTCTACTGGGAACAATCACAAGAGTGTTGCTAAGTTCAGTATGATTTAGCTTTAATAATTCTTCGGCTATTTGTTTTAAAAATGGAGTCATAAATAGAATGTTATTATTAAGAATAGCTGTTGATATATTAAGTTAAAATAGGTTCCAAATCAAAATCTTTTATTGAGAGTTTTATTTCTTTGTTAGAAAGTGTTCGTAGAGTATTTTTAATATGAATAGCCTTGTCCTGTTTAATAAATGGGGGAATTAAATCATCAAATTTAATTTTAAAAAGTCGATTAATTATAACAATATCTTCTTTTGAAAAAGGACGTAAGCCATTAATTAATTCAGAAACATAAGTTTTGCTATGTCCTAAAATTCTAGCCAAATCATTTTGATTAATATTGGCGACTTTTAATCTTGATTTTATAAGTTGTTTTCTTTTTTTATAAAAATCTTCTTCAGCAATTATTAATGATTCAGCTAAGTCACTTTCCTTTACTTGAAAGTCTGAAACATTGTCTTCATTATTCCAATATTGGTCTTCGTAGTTTTTAATTAATTTACTTAAATGCCTACGTATAGGTTCATACGACTTATCTTCCTTTGCTAATACCCTAAGCTTTAAAAATACGGAGGTCGCTTTTTCTAACTCGAATTCGTTTTGCAATGAAGTTAATTTGCTTATATTTTGAATTGAAAATTTATCCATTTTATATTAAATTTTTGTTTCGTAACCACTTTTCTATTGTTGTTTTATTACCTTTAAAAATATTATCATATTCGGTGTGTGAACCCGCCCATATGATAGTTGCTTCATTGTCTTCAAATATTATTAATACCATAGTTCGATGAACATTCAAATCAAAAAAGTAAAAACCATCACTATGAATATTATCAGCATCAGGTCTATTAATTTTAATATCAATAGGTTTAGACCAATTTGCTGTCTCAATATCAGACATCAACTTATCGATAGCATCAATTAATTTTGAATTGCCACGATTTTTCTTTTTTAGTTTTATAAGTATTCTTTTCTGTAATAGATCCAATGTATTGATTTTTTTAATAAATGCAAAGATAGTAAAAAGTTCCATATATTATGGAACCTTTGTGTTTATTGTAAATATTCTTAATTATGAAATAAATTCTTCAGCTTGCTTCAAGGTTTCAATTTTGCCACAGTCGAACCAATAATCATTATTATGCTCATAGCCGATAATTGTGTTTTCGCAAGCTTGCTGCAGGTAGAAAGGAGTAATAGATAATTTCTCTTCCTTAATATCCTTTATGAAATCAGTGTTTATTATATGAATGCCACTAAAAGCAAATTCATTGAAATCAGAAATATCGTCTTCACAAGATTTTACCTCATCAGTGTTTTTATTTATCCATCCTTTAAGCTCTTTGTTTTTATTAAAAAGAAAGTAGCGAGAGGTCTCTCTATTACGAATTGCTAATGTAGCAGAGGCCTTATGTTTATTGTGAAAAGCTAGTAATTTACTAATGTCAATATTACTAATTACATCAACATTATAAAGCAGAATATCCTCGTTTTTGCCAAAATACTTACGAGCATTGGCAAGTCCACCTGCGGTATCAAGCAGTATTTCTTCGTGGCTAATTTTTATATTTAGTCCAAAGTTATTATTAGCCTCAAGGTATTCCGATATTTTCTCAGAAAAATGATGAGTATTTATAATAAACTCACTTACTCCTTGCTTTGCCAAAAACTCAAGATTGTATGCAAGTAAAGTAGTATTTTGGAGTGGAGCTAAAGCTTTGGGCTTGTCCTTAGTGATTGGGAATAAACGAGTTCCTAAACCCGCAGCAAATATCATAGCTTTCATAATAATTCTTTTAATAATATGTGAAAATACTAAAAATATGTGTTCGTAATATTATGATATTATGAAAATATATTTGAATGATAGATTGTTTTCTTAGTTCCTTTTCTAAAGGAGATGAATAAATTGCAGTTCAATAAATTTCCACATTAAAAAAATATATTGTAATGCAATTTGGTCGGAGGATTTACAAGATTGTTCCGGTTGTAAGTAAATGATATTTGATTGAATAATTTAGATTTTACGGACAATCAAAAATCGTTAATCAACAATCTGCTATCGTTAATCAAACAGTCCTAATCCTTCGTCAATTTTGTTGAACATAATATTTAGAAACAAACATAGAAGGTGAAACTGACATTTCTTTTTCAGAATAGAGGACTAAAAAAATAGAAATATTCAATTATTATGTATGAAATCATTGACCTTGAATGTATCAAATAATTATAGCCACGGGTGTTAACTTGTGGTTATTGAATGAAAATATATAAATCCCTAAGTTTTATGATTATTAATATTAGTTTTCTTCGTACTTTTTTGGCGCAAAAAAGCACAAAAAAAACACCCGCTGTAGAAAAATTTGCTAAAAACTGAAAACAAAATCTAAATCACATAACTGCTCCTTTTGGTCATACTGCGTATGTCTAACGTTCGTCAAACAGGATGTGTTTCTTTACGATTTTATTTTTCAGTTTTATTAACGCAATTTTCCTAATGCGGAAGTCAGATTCTAAACGAATCTGTTTTTGCCACCGCAATTTTTAGCACGGATACAAATTTGGGGTAATTGTATGGTTTATTATCTTGTATTAGTTTTGGGGCATTTATTATGTTCTAATTTTGGAGGATACTTTTATAATAATATATTGACCCTGAAGGGGTCAAATAATTATAGCCACGGGTATTAACCCGTGGCTATTAATTAATATTGGGTGAAGTTTTGGCGGTATTTTTGTTTTGCGTAGGCACGGAGCATTTACAAAAATGGTGACAAAACTGTTATGTAAAAATATTTATGATTTATTATCAAAACAATATGTGTAAGGCATTAACAAGCAATGCAAAAAGAACGTACTTTTGCAAATAATTACAAAAGCGAATAATAATGAAGTTTGAACAATACGATATTTCGGATAAAATAAAGAAAAGCATTGCTGAGCAAGGTTTCCGACGACCTACTGATATACAATTTAAGTCATTTCCGGCCATTTTAAGAGGTGAGGATGTGCTTGCAATTGCGCAAACAGGTACAGGAAAAACGGCAGCTTTTGCTATTCCTATTCTTAATATTCTTGAAAATCGTAGAGCAAAACACAGCACAAATGCTGTTCGCTGTGTGGTTATGGCCCCAACTCATGAGCTTGCTCTTCAATTGGAGAAAGTATTTATTGCATTGGCAAAATATCAAAATATTTCCATATTAAGTATTTATGGCGGAGTGGATCAAGCTCCACAGAAAGCTAGACTTAATGAAGGTGTTGATATACTTATTGCCACTCCTGGTCGATTATTCGATTTGCGCTCACAGGGTGACTTAGACCTTTCTAAGGTAGAAATACTTGTACTTGACGAGGCTGACCATATGCTTGATATGGGTTTTATAAACGATATTAGGGATTTGATAAAGCATATTCCTAAAAAGCGTCAAACATTATTCTTTTCGGCAACAATTAATAAGAGTATCAAAAAGCTTGCTTATTCGCTAGTACGTAATGCAATACGTATTCAAATTTCACCAAAAGACCCTGTGGCTAAGAATATTGACCACGCTATGGCTTATGTTGAGATGGATGATAAGCGTTTCTTTCTGGAGGATGTAATTAAGAGTGAGCCTGATAAGAAAATATTGGTTTTTGTTCGGACTAAGGTTAGAGCCGAGCGAGTGAAGAAAGCAATGGAAAGAGTTGATATTATTGCTGATACAATACATAGTGACAAAACTCAGGACGAGCGACTTGATAATATGAAGCGTTTTCGTGATGGAGATTTGAAAATTTTAGTTGCTACCGATGTAAGTGCCCGTGGAATTGATATTCCTAATGTGGATTTTGTAATAAATTACGACCTTCCAGAAACTCCTGAGAATTATGTGCATAGAGTAGGGCGTACTGGTCGTGGCGATAGAAAAGGGCAGGCAATGTCATTTTGTAGTACCGAAGAATACGAAATTCTAGAAGAAATAGAAGAAAGCTTAGGAAAACCAATTAATAAAATGGAAATTTCCAAAACTGATTATAAAAACACCATAAAAATATCTGGCGAAAAGGAAAACGACTGGAAAAAAGTTATGGGCGATATCGTAATCGAAGACGAAGAACACCGTAAGAAGAAAAACAGGAAGAAACGTAAATAAATTAGTAATCAGTAAACAGTATTCAGTCTACAGTCTATAGTCAATTGAATACTGCTGACTGAATACTGCTGACTGAATACTGCTGACTGAATACTGAGGACTGCTGACTGAAAATTTTAAAACCGTTCTATATTCGCTCCAATTGCATTAAGTCGTTTATCAATATACTGATAACCGCGGTCTATTTGTTCAATATTATGAATTGTGCTTGTTCCTTCTGCCGAAAGTGCTGCAATAAGTAGCGAAACTCCTGCTCTAATATCTGGTGAAGTCATGCTAATTCCTCTTAGGTTTACTTGTCTAGCATGGCCAATAACAGTAGCTCTATGCGGATCGCAGAGAATAATCTGAGCTCCCATATCTATAAGCTTATCCACGAAGAAAAGTCTACTTTCAAACATTTTTTGATGAATAAGAACTGAGCCTTTTGCTTGAGTAGCAACAACTAATGCTATGGAAATAAGGTCAGGAGTAAAGCCTGGCCAAGGTGAATCGGCAATGGTAAGTATAGAGCCATCAATATAAGATTCTATTTCGTATCTATCTTGCGCAGGAACTAAGATTGAATCACCTTGTAATTCCATTTTTATTCCCATACGTTTGAAAATCATTGGAATCATTCCCAACTCTTTATAGTCAACATCCTTAATAAGAATTTCGGATTGAGTCATAGCAGCAAGTCCAATAAAACTACCAATCTCAATCATATCGGCAAGCATAGTATGCTCCGTGCCTTTAAGGCTGCTAACACCTTTAATTGTAAGTAAGTTAGAGCCAACACCTTCAATTTTTGCTCCCATACGATTAAGCATACGGCTAAGCTGAGTAAGGTAAGGTTCACAAGCAGCATTATATATTTGCGTAGTACCTTCAGCCATTACAGCGGCCATTAATATATTTGCTGTACCTGTTACCGAGGCTTCTTCCAATAACATATAAGAACCCTTAAGTCCTTCGGTAGTAATTGAATAAAAATGATTTTTGGCATCATAGGTAAATTTAGCGCCAAGTTTTTCAAGTCCTATAAAGTGAGTATCGAGTCTACGGCGACCAATTTTATCACCACCAGGTTGTGGAAGATTTGCCTTTCCAAAACGAGCCAATAATGGACCTAAAATCATTACCGAACCGCGTAGGCTAGAGGCTTGCTCTTTGAATTCCTCAGTATATATATAGTCTATATTTACATCATCAGCTTGAAAAGAGTAAGATTCGTCGCTAAGTTTTTCTACTTTAACTCCAAAATCACGTAATAAAAGAATAAGTTTGTTGACATCTCTAATGTCTGGAATTTTATTAACAATGATTTTTTCAGGACTCATTAGTGTAGCACAAATAATTTGAAGTGCTTCGTTTTTAGCTCCTTGAGGAGTTATTTCGCCATGTAATTTGCGACCACCCTCTATGATGAATTTACCCATAATTATATTTTTATTTTATTGTATGAAAATAATGCCATTTTGTACTGCGATTATTAGCGCTTTGCTTAATTATTAACGTTGGGATGTTAATTATGAATAAATATTAAATTGAATTAACCTCCATTTGCAAAACATATTATTTTACTTTTGCAATGAATATATTAATATAGATATAATGGCAAAAAATAGAGGTTATAGAAGAGTTGATGAGTTTGATGACGAAACTACTCAAAAATTGGCTTATCACTATAAAGAGATATTAGGCTTGTTGGGCGAGGATCCTGAGCGAGAGGGTTTATTGGATACTCCGGTACGTGTTGCTAAGGCTATGCAGTTTATGAATCAAGGTTATTATCGTGATGCTAAGGAGATTATTCAGTCGGCAATGTTTACTGAGAATTATAAGCAGATGGTGATAGTTAAGGATATTGAACTATACTCAATGTGCGAGCATCATATGATTCCTTTTATTGGCAAAGCTCATGTGGCTTATATTCCCAATGGTAAAATTATGGGATTGAGTAAAGTAGCTCGAGTTGTAGAGGTTTTTGCTCGCCGTTTGCAGGTTCAGGAACGACTGACTATGCAGATTAAAGATGCAATAGAAGACGCATTAAATCCTTTGGGAGTAGCTGTGGTTATTGAAGCTAAGCACCTTTGTATGGCTATGCGTGGTATTGAGAAGCAAAGTTCTGTTACTACAACTTCTGATTTTACAGGAGCTTTTCTTAATAATAATAAAACAAGAGAAGAATTTTTGCACTTAATAGGTAAAAAGCTTTCGTAGTATATGTTCTGAAATTTATTTACAGATAATAATTTTCATATTATTAACAAATATGGCTTATTATAAATATGCTTTTATTGTAAATTTGCTTCAAATATACATAACGTAAATAGTCTAATAATGGATTTTAATAATCAAACACAAAGTGCCCAAACTCCTTATGGATATTCGGGAACTATAGCGAAAAACTTCATATCAAATGTATTCTCATGGATGGGTATTGCTTTAGCAATTACTGCCGTTACAGCATATTATTTTGGTACTGATACAGAATTGATTTCTTTATTATATACAGCAAATGGCATGTCAACATTAGGGTGGATAGTTATGCTAGCTCCTTTTGCCATAATTTTGATAATGAATTTTGGCTTCAATAAGCTCTCATATTCCACTTTGGTATTAGTATTCGGACTTTATTCCATTTTGATGGGAATGAGCCTTAGTTTTATCCTTTTAATATATACAGCAAGCTCTATTTTTCAAACTTTTTTGATAACTTCGCTAATGTTTGGGGTGATGGCAGTGGTAGGATATACCACCAAAACCGACCTTACAAAATTTGGTTCTATACTGATGATGGCTCTTATTGGGCTTATAATAGCTAGCGTGGTAAATATGTTTATGGGCAGTGCTGCAATGGATTACATCATTAGTTTCGTAGGAGTATTGATATTTACGGGGCTTACAGCATACGATGTTCAAAAGCTAAAACGCATAGGAATGGGGATTGATTTCCCAAGTGAACACACCAATAAATTGGCAATTATGGGAGCCTTAAATTTATATTTAGACTTCATCAATTTATTCTTATTTTTGCTGCGTTTTATGGGAGATAGAAAATAGATTTTATTTCTTCTATAATGCAGATATATTTTATGCCTTTGTTTATTTTTTCTTGTAGTTTTTTTAAACAATAATACAAGAAGATAAATAAAGGCATAAATAATTTTAACTTTAATAATTACATTAATGAAGGCATTTGTATTTCCCGGACAGGGAGCACAGTATGTAGGAATGGGAAAAGATCTTTATGAATCTTCGTCAGAAGCTAAAGATTTATTTGAGAAAGCTAATAAAATTTTAGGTTTTAAGATAACCAAAATTATGTTTGAAGGCACTGATGAGGAGCTTCGTCAAACAAAAGTAACTCAACCTGCAATATTTTTACATAGTGTAATACTTGCTCGTGTATTAGGGGATGATTTTAAACCTGATATGATAGCAGGTCACTCTTTGGGTGAGTTTTCGGCGCTTGTAGCTGCTGGAGCAATGTCTTTTGAAGATGGCTTAAAACTAGTTTCAAAGCGTGCAATGGCAATGCAAAAGGCTTGTGAAATTGAGCCTTCTACTATGGCTGCTATTGTAGGTATGGAAGATGCTGTTGTTGAGAAAATTATTTCTAAAATCACTAACGAAGTTGTGGTTGCAGCAAATTATAATTGCCCAGGTCAAATAGTTATTTCAGGAAGTATTAAAGGTATTGATATAGCAGTAGAAAAACTTACTGAAGCAGGTGCTCGTAGAGCTCTTAAGCTGAATGTAGGTGGTGCTTTTCATTCTCCATTGATGGATCCCGCAAAGAAAGAATTGGCTGCAGTAATTGCCAAAACAAAATTCCAATCTCCGGTATGTCCAATATATCAGAATGTTACTGCGCAATCGGTAAAAGATCCTGATATTATTAAGGAAAATCTTATTGCTCAGTTAACTGCTCCAGTACGTTGGACGCAGATTATGAATAATATGATTGCTGGTGGTATGAGCGAATATATTGAGGTAGGACCAGGCAAAGTATTGCAAGGTTTACTTAAGAAAGTAAATAGGAAGATGAAAGCCTCAAGTGCTAGTATCGGATAATTATTGAATAATTATTGAATAATAATGGAGCAAAGGAGTAAATTATTTTATTTTGAATTTAACGGAACTAATTCCATTAAATTACAATTTTGCTTTAAATAATATATAGGTGTATCGTTAATGATGCACCTTTTTTTTTAATATTTATTTAACACACACATATATGAAAAAGTCAAATTTAATTATGGCATTGATGGTGCTTTTGGGATTATCGTCATGTCAGGAAAACAAAACATCAGAGAATGCTATGAGTGAACAAACGAATATCTTGCTTCAAGATTTTGATACACCATACGGAGTACCACCTTTTGAACAGATAAAGACTTCGGACTATGAGCCTGCTTATGCAGTAGCTACAGCCGAATTACGAGCTGAAGTAAAAGCTATTATAGAAAATACAGAGGAGCCTAGCTTCGAAAATACAATTGTAGCACTAGAGCGAAGTGGCTCTACATTAGAAAAAGTGGATGGTGTATTCGGAAACCTTCTTTCTTGTAATACCAATGAAGATATGGAAGCCTTGGCTCAGAAAATAACACCATTGGTTACAGGTGTTTATGATGAGATTTCGATGAATGACGATTTATTCAAGAAAGTAAAGTTTGTATATGAAAATGCTGATCAATCGAATATGACTCAGGAGCAAAAAACACTGCTTAAAGAAACTTATAAAGGTTTCGAACGCGGTGGTGCTAACTTAAATGATGAGGATAAAGCCAAACTAAAAAAGATTAATAAAGAATTAGGAATTTTATCTTTAAATTTTGGGTCTAATGTATTGAAAGAAACTAATGGTTTTAAGATTGTTATTTCTGATAAAGCACGTTTAAGCGGGTTGCCTCAAGGAGTTATTAATGCAGCTGCTATTACAGCAAAAAATAATGGCGAAGAAGGAAAATGGATGTTT
This sequence comes from Bacteroidetes bacterium 4572_112, assembly GCA_002254285.1. Lineage (GTDB taxonomy): Bacteria > Bacteroidota > Bacteroidia > Bacteroidales > UBA1556 > UBA6267. Next base: position 11,298 of record NIUZ01000019.1, read on the forward strand.
ACTGTGCAGAAATCATCAATGATACCAGTACTTTCTTATGCTGATGACCGCGAGCTTCGTAAAGAAATATATAAAGGTTATACAACAAGAGGCGATCATAACGACAGCCTTGATAATAAAGAGAATGTTAAAAAACTAGTTAATCTACGTCTAGAGAAAGCTCATTTAATGGGTTATGAGAATTGGGCGCATTTTATTCTAGAGAATAATATGGCTAAAACTCCTGAAAAGGCTTATGAGCTAATGTCTAATGTAGCAACAAAAGCTATTGCTCGTGCAAAAGAGGAGTTGGTAGATTTACAAAAATATGCTGATAACGAAAAGGCCGGAATATCTATTGAACCTTGGGATTGGTGGTATTATACTGAGAAACTTCGTATGGAGAAGTATAACTTGAGCGAGGAAGAATTAAAGCCTTATTTTAAGTTAGAAAGTGTACGCGATGGTATGTTTGCAGTGGCAAGCAAGCTATACGGATTAGAGTTTAAACTTAATGCTGAGCTTCCTAAAATGGATCCTTTGGCTGAAGCATACGAGGTATATCGTAATGGCGAATTAATCTCTATTTTATATATGGATTACTACCCACGTGCTAGCAAAAGAGTAGGGGCATGGATGACATCATACCGCAAACAGCAACGTAATGCTGATGGTACAAATGTAATTCCAGTGGTTTCTTTAACAACTAATTTTACCCCACCTACTGATAATGCTCCAGCTTTATTAAACCTTGATGAGGTTACAACTCTATATCATGAGTTTGGTCACGGATTGCATGGTATGCTTAGTAATTGTACTTACCAAAGTCTTTCGGGAACAGCAGTTTCAAGAGATTTTGTTGAGCTTCCTTCTCAAATTATGGAGAACTGGGCATTACAGCCAGAAGTGCTAAAAACTTATGCTAAGCATTATCAAACAGGCGAAGTAATGCCTGACGAGCTTATTGCAAAAATGCAAAAGGCAGGTACTTTTAATAATGGTTTTACTGTTAGCGAATTTGTTGCAGCAGCTGTATTAGATATGGCATGGCACAAAATTGAAACTCCATTTACAGGTGATGTTAATGAGTTTGAAGCTAACACAATGAAAGAGCTTGGTCTTATAAAAGAGATAGCTGTTCGTTACCGTAGCACTTATTACTCTCATGTTTTCTCTGGAGGATATGCAGCAGGATATTATGCTTACTTATGGACTGCAGTGCTTGATGCTGATGCTTTTGGAGCTTTTCAAGAGACATCATTATTTGATGAGGCTACAGCTAAATCTTTCTATGAAAATATTCTTTCAAAAGGAGGTACTGACGATGTTGAAATTATGTGGAAGAAATTCCGCGGTCGTGAGCCAAATATTGAATTCTATCTTAAGCGTCAGGGTCTAGAATAAGCATTTATTAAAACACTATACAATCCCCATTAGTTGCTAACTGATGGGGATTTTTTGGTTATAGGCAGTTTGCTAAATATTAGCGATTAATTAATTTTCTATTTTCTAAAATGCTAATCTTATTGAATAATTCATTATTTTCGCATTATAAATTAGCAAAATCATATATTATAAATTCATGAAGAATATTTCACTATCAACAAGAGTACTATTAGGGGTTGTTTTAGGAATACTTACGGGTATCCTTTTCGGTGATCATGTATCCTTCTTTTCTATAATAGGAGATATCTTTATTGGTTTATTGCAAATGACAGTAATGCCATACATTATGTTCTCATTAATAGTGAATATTGGTAGGCTTTCCTTAGAAACAGGCCTTAGGCTGGTGAAATATGCTTTAACATTTTTAGGAATGTTACTAGGAATAGGTTTACTATGGTTGTTTGTCCTTCCTTTCGTTTTTCCTGAATGGGGAAGTGGAAGTTTTTATAGTAACGATTTTATTACCGAAGTTCCACCTTTTGATATTGTAGAACTATATATTCCTTCCAATCCATTTTCTTCATTAAGCAATAATATAGTACCTGCAGTGGTGCTGTTTAGTATTTTTGTTGGCCTTGGTTTAATGAATTTGCCAAATAAAGAAGTGCTTCTGCGCCCTTTAGAGGTTCTTAATGATGGGTTGAATCAGGTGAATAAAATGATTGTAAAAATCACACCAATAGGCGTTTTTAGTTTGGCTGCTGGTGTTGTTAGTGAACTTACGCTTGATGATTTGAGTAGATTGCAAGGCTATTTATTAGTTTATTTATTTGCTGTGGTAATAATGACATTTTTGGTTTTGCCATATGTAATTTCAATTTTTACACCATTTTCCACACGTACAATTTTTAAAGTAACTTATTCTACATTAATAACAATATTTGCGACAGGGAAAATAATTGTTGTATTTCCTCAGCTTATTGATGATATAAAACGTATCCTTGATTCTGAAGATGTTAGGTCAGAGGATGCTCGTTCTGAGGTGGATGTTATAATGCCTCTTGCTTATCCGTTTCCAAACCTAGGTACTTTTATGATTTTTATATTTGTGCCTTTTGCAGCTTGGTATTCAGGGCAAGAGTTAAATATGAACGATTACCCTTTATTTCTAAGTTCTACATTACTGAGCAGCTTTGTTGCGCCAATTACAGGACTACCTTTTAGTCTCGATCTACTAGGTATTCCGAAAGAGACATTTCAATTATTTGTAGTATCCACAGTGTTAACAGATAGGGTAAGGGTAGTATTAGGAGCGTTTCACCTTATAACATTAACTCTACTTACAATTTCTGCAACTCAAGGTATACTAAAGTTTAAGGTTAAGAAACTAATTAGTGGGTTAATTGTAGTTGTTGTAGTAGGAAGCACCTCTATTTGGGGAATTAATAAACTCTTGAGCTGGAATATGAGTAAGATTCCTACAAATAAGGAAATTATGGATTCTTTTAAACTTATTAGTAAGGAGCAGCCATATACTATTCTTAAGAAAGCAAAGAAAAATCCAAAGCGCAAATGGCGTAGAGAAAACACTTTAAGTAGGGTGAAACGAACAAAAACATTAAGGGTTGGTTTTTATGATAATTCTATGCCGTATAGCTATTATAGTAAAGATAGTGTATTGGTAGGATTAGGAATTGATTTAGTACATCAACTAGCTTATGACCTAGGTGCCGAGCTTGTATTTGTTCCTATTGATAAAGGTGATTTGATAAAAGAACTTAAAGCTGACTATTTTGATATTGTGGTTTCAGGAATATTCCTTTCTAGCGATTATGCTGAAAAAATCACTCTTTCAGAACCATATTTAAGTGTTTCATTAGCATTGGTTGTAAAGAAGACTAATAATAATTTTAATACTTATGAAAGCGCAAATAAACTTGATACATTTACTGTAGCTTATTTTGAAAGAAGTGATATTGCCAATGAGTTTATCTCGTTTTTTAAAGGTGCAGGCTCATATGCTATGAAAGACTTGAATGATTTCTTTGATGAGAATATATTACCTGATTCAATAAAAGTAGATGGATATCTTACTAGTGCTGAGCGTGCTAGTGCTCTTACAATATTGAATGATGGTTATAAGGTTGTGAATCCACTACCTGTGCATATGAAAAACTCTTTGGTGTTTCCTATTGCTAAGGACGAGGTCTGGAGCAAATATGTTGACAAATGGTTTCTTGGCGTTTGGCAAATTGGTGTATTGCGGTATTTAATCCCGAAAACATTTGATGATGTTCTATTTCTCCCAATATATATTGGGTTATAAACTTATACTCTAGTCCGTAAAATTTAAGCTTTTCGGGTCCAACGCCAGCTTTTATCAAGCCTTCAACCTCTTCTACCATTCCTTCTTGAATACGCTGATCAAGTCGTTCAGTAATTCTATTTCTTATGGCTTGACGCTCGTATTTAATTCCAAAATTTATGGATTTTAGTTGAGGCACATCTTGCAATAGCTCAGGATGTAGTTTGTAATACTCATCAATTTCGATTGCTCTATACGCACGTTCTCTATCGTTCAAATCTGATGAATTATGAGGAGTACGGCTATTGATAACCATCTTTCTAAGCTCTTCATCAGTTTTTTTCTTTAGGCGCAATCGCAATGCTTCATTGGTATTTACCTTTGCCATGCGGTAGCCTTTTAGCACCGACTCAATATACATACCAGTGCCCCCTGCAAGTATTGCTAAGTTCTCGTTCTTAATGATTTTTTTATAGGCCTCAAAAAAATCGTTCTGATATTCGTAAACATTATATTCATAACCAGGCTCAACAATATCTATCAAGTGATATGGAATTTCGATACCATTAATATTAAATTCGCTAATATCTTTGCCGGTGCCAATATCCATACCTTTATACACCTGTCGCGAATCGGCACTAATGATTTCTCCTCCAATAATTGCAGCCAAATTTGCAGCTAAATTGGTTTTGCCAGTAGCTGTAGTTCCTAATATTGTAATTAATTTGTTTTCCATAATTATGAATTGGATATTTGTTTTCGGTATTTGTCTTCTAAGTCAACCATAAAATCTCTTACAGCATCGAGCTGTCCTAAAGAAGAATCGTTAAAACTAAAATTTATTAATAGTCTAGCATCAATTTTATTGGCAAAGTCAGTATTGAGAAATTCAATAAGATTAGCTTCTTCATTATCAGTATTATAATTCGCTTTTAGGAATTGTAGAGTTCTTAGCCCATCAAAATAATCGTGTACAGCTTTAGTGAAATGCTGTAGGTCTTTATTATTCTTTCTTAATTTCTCAAATACGGTGTCTTTACTGTCTTTATCCTTCCAAAAAGCATCGATAGGAGTGTCAATATTATTAGTGTATAATTGAGGAATTAAATCGAAGAAAGCCTTTATTTTATCAAACAGTGCAATGGGGTAGAGTGGATACGATTCCCAATTGCCGGCATTGCCTTTTATCATTGCTGGCCCTGTTCCGAAAGAAACTCTATCCGAAAATCGTGCAGCAGGGTATACCTTTTCTTCTAGCCAATTGCCAATGGGTTTGTATTTTATCATCTTTTGAATAAAATAAAAATCTTCACCACTTTTTTTAGGGCTAAAACCACCAATCTTTTTTAAAGCACGATAACGGAAACTTATGGCAGAACCTGAGATTGTTTCTATTTGAGGATTATTTGCAAAGTGATTATGTATCACCGCAAAATAATTATGCTTGAAATATGTATCTGCATCCAAGCTTACAATAATATCCTCATCCGATGCGGATAATGCAATATGATCCATTATAGTTTTGCGAGCCCAACCAACACCAATATTCTTTCCTTGCCAACCTTTGCCTTTAGAGGTTTTATCAATAATGGTGCAATTAATATTATTATCGCTAGCAAGTTTATTAATAAGATCAATACTTTTAATGTTTTGCTCGCAAATATCAATTTTACTACTATCGTCCCACCATATATCAGGTTGATTTACACAAACAATTAATTTGAAATTCTTATAGGTTTGCGATTCTAAGTT
>NIUZ01000152.1 GCA_002254285.1 Bacteroidetes bacterium 4572_112
CATTAATCATTAACAATTAACAACTAATAATTAAAAACCTATTCTTGTACATAAATCCGCTTCACTCTTTGCGAAATAGATGTAAGTATTTCATAGGGAATGGTATTTATACTTTTGGCCAAGTCCATGATATTAGGTTTATCACCAAATATGCAAACTTCATCGCCTTCATTAGCAGCGCTATCGAGTAGGTCAATCATGCACATATCCATACATACATTGCCAATAATAGGGTGCAGTTTGCCATTAATCATCACCTTGCCAACACCTTTGCTAAAGCGCCTATCATAGCCATCGGCATAACCTATTGGTATGGTTGCAATGCGCATGGTTTTGTCAGCCACAAAAGCTCTGCTATAGCCAACACTATCACCTTTATGAATGGTTTTAATTTGTGATATTATGGTTTTTAACTTGCTTACTGCTTGGAGTTTATCCTGTGTTTCGGCATCAGAGCCTACACCGTATAAAGCAATTCCTTGTCGTACCATATCAAATTGAGCTTCGGCAAAGCGACTTATTGCTGCCGAGTTTGCAATATGACGAATAATAGGGTAGTCAAATTCAGAAATAATTTGCTTGCTTAGCTCATCGAATAAAGCAATCTGCTCTCTTGTAAAATCATCGAAATTGCTATCGTCAGAAGCTTCTAGATGTGAGAAAACACTTTTGATAATAACTCTATTATTGTTTTTTAGTCTAGCAATAAGCTCAATAATATCTTCTGCTTCAAATCCTAGGCGGTGCATACCTGTGTCAAGCTTTATATGTATTCCTATTGGTTTATTATTAGGCAAAGAACGTAGCTCTATTATTTTCTCTAAATCATGAAGTATGTTAAAGCTATATATCTCTGGCTCAAGGTGGTTGCTTACCATGCTATCCAAAGCTTCAGCTTCGGGATTCATCACCATTATTGGTAGTTTTATTCCTGCTTTTCGTAAATCAACGCCCTCATCGGTATATGCTACCGATAGGTAATCAGCATTATGAAATTGCAATAAATTAGCCACTTCAAAACTACCGCTACCATAGCTAAAAGCTTTTACCATCACCATAATTTTTACATTAGGCTTTAGTAATGAGCGGTAATAATTAAAATTATCGAGCATTGCCGTAAGGTCAACCTCAAGGCGTGTTTGATGGTTTTTATTTCCTAGAATTTTATTTACTCTCTCAAACTCAAAACTACGAGCTCCTTTAAGCAATATTGTTTCGGAACTGAAAGATGAAAAAGGGTAGTAGTTTATGAAATCCTGTGTGCTTTCGTAGAAAAAAGTTTCTGCTGCAGTGAACAAATCCTTATAAATGCCAATCTCTTTTCCTACACCAATAAATCGGTTAATTTCTTTATTATTAATTATTTGTGACACCTCTTTATACAGTTCGTCGGGCGATTTACCACTTTGTAGTATATCCGATAGTATCACGGTTTTGTTTTGATGTTGCTGCTGCTGACTTAAGAAATCAAGGGCTATATTTAGCGCATTAATATCCGAATTATAACTATCGTTTATGATAGAGCAATTATTAATTCCAGCCTTAAGTTCCATTCGCATTGTTACACTACGAAGAGCCATCATACGACTTCTTATTTCTGCATCATTAACTCCTAAATGCATAAGTGTAATCCATATATGTATAGCATTCTCTATGGAAGCCTCGTCAGTAAAAGGAATATCTATACTATGTTCAGTGCCTTTATTTTGACATATTAATGAAGTATGGCGAGTGTTTTTATTTACTTCCTTTGATTCCACTGCCGAAATATAAAAAGTGGCTTCTTTATTTATCCTACTCCAATCCAAAAGGGTTTTCTCTCTAAAAAAATCTACACTATAAATACGGTCACTAATTTCAGAATGATCACGACAAAAGATTAGTACATCAGATTTTACAAATAGCATTAGCTTTTCGTTCACTTTCTGTCTGATATCAACAAAATGCTCCTGATGAGCATCACCAATATTACTAAGTATACCTATTGTGGGTTTTATTATTTTTTCGAGATTAAGCATTTCGTCAGGCTCCGAAATGCCGGCTTCAAATATGCCTAAGCTATTATCACTTTCCAGTTGAAAAACAGATAAGGAAACACCAATTTGTGAGTTATAACTTTTTGGACTTCGGCAAATGCTATAATCATTATGCAAGCATTGATAAAGCCACTCTTTAATAATGGTTTTGCCATTACTGCCAGTAATTCCTATGATAGGGATATTACTTTGTTTTCGGTGGAATGCACTTAGTTTTTGTAATGCCGATAGGCTGTTATTTACTAAAACAAAGTTTATTTTTAATGTCTTATAATCTTCGGGTAACGTACTTACAATAAAATTATTAACACCTTTCTTTATTAGCTCATGAATATACTTATGCCCATCATTTCGCTTACTTTTTAGTGCGAAAAAAAGATTTGCATGCGACGATATAATCTTACGACTATCGATAAGTAGGTCGTCAATATAGTTTTTCTCTTCATTATTTAAATAAAGAGTACCGCCTACTATTTTCGAAATTTCGTGAATTTTATATCTTTTACTTGGCATATTATGTTTTATTATTTTACACAAAGGTATATTAAAATAATATGTTGCCACGGCAAAGTATCATAATCTTATTAACGGGATTTTATTGTTTTTTTTGGTTCGTTTTTGCATCAAGGTAAAAATGAATAGGCAAAGGGAATGTTGCCTTGGTTTTTTTTACTACAACTTATTTATTCTTTATTGATAATCGAAGCTTTAAAATTAGATAAGTAATAATTGAAGCCAATAATCCCATAATAAAAGCCAATACAAAAGCCCCTAATATATATTGCGTAAAATCACTTCCAAGATCTTTCAAGAAATCCTCAAGATTTACATCCGAGATGTTTTTTAGATTTTGTATTAGTGGTCCACCACCTTCTTTACTCATAAGTATACCGCCAACCCAATAACTGCCTAACAATATGAAAGGAATAAGAGGAGGGACGCTAATATTTGCAGCTATTATAACTAAAGTTTTGTTGAGCTTCATCAGCTGAGCCAAAGCAAAAGCAATTAGCATTTGAAATCCCCATGCAGGAACAATTCCCATAAAAATACCAAAGCCTATGGTAAGGCTTAGTTTTTTTTTATTTGAGATTTCTAATGCTATTTGCTCTTGAAAATCTTTCTTTAGTTTTTTTAAGCTAAAATTCATAAAAAATATGTTTTTAGCTTTATAGTGATTTTATTAGAAGCTCTGCTGTGGCAGGGTTTGTGGCCAAAGGAATATTATGAACATCACAAAGACGAAGTAACATATTTACATCGGGCTCATGAGGGTGTTTGTCCAGAGGGTCTCTGAAAAATAAAACCATTTTTGTAAGACCTTGAACTACTCTTGCTGCTATTTCTGCATCACCACCATAGGGGCCAGAATGAAACCTCTGTACTTTTAATCCTGCCTTTTCGGTATGCAAACCTGTTGTTCCTGTTGATACTAACTCAATATTTTTATTATGTAATACATCAAGATGCTTCATTAAAAATGATACCATCTCTGCCTTTTTTCCGTCGTGTGCTATTATTGCAATTTCCATATTATAATTTATTATTTATTGTACAAAAGTACGCAATTTGAATTCGCATATTTGCTTATAATCGAATAATAACGTTTATATAATATTGCATATTAAGCAATCCAATCTTTAAACTCTTTAACTCTTTCTCTACTTACTATAATGTCTTCTGCTATAGTGGTTTTGAGTATGATTTTAAGCCTTGAGTTAGTATAAGATATTATATCTTTTATGGCTTCAATATTTATAATATACTTCCTATTTACCCTGTAGAATTTCTTAGGGTCTAGTTTCAATAATAAATCATCGAGCGAATAGTCAATAATATAGTTTCTATCGTCATTGGTTTGTATAAAAGTGCCTTTCTCAAAACTATAGAAACAAGATATGTTTTCGAGCTTTATTATTCGGATATGCTCGCCAACTTTTACTGTAAAACGCTCTTTATAGTTATCAGATTTAAAGTCAATTAGTTGTTCTTTAATCTCTTTGCTATTAGTTGGCTTCCATAGCGTATTATACTTATCAATAGCGCTTTGCAAATCAGATATTCTTATGGGTTTTAGCAAATAGTCGATGCTATTGTGCTTAAATGCTCGTATTGCATGATTGTCGTATGCTGTGGTGAATATTACAGGAAATTGTACATCCACTTTATCGAATATAGAGAAGCTAATGCCATCAGATAATTGAATGTCGAAGAAAGCTAAATCTATATCAGTATTATTGTTAATGATATCCACAGCATCCTTCACAGAACCACCGCTTGCAATAATCTCTATATCGTTATTTATCTTCGACAGCATTAGCCTAAGTTTCTCAACCGCATAAGGCTCGTCCTCTATAATTATCACCTTCATATTATTAAGCTTTTAGATTTAATAGGGGTAACTTTACTTCAAAACTTGAGGCACTTTTTGTTATCTCTACATTTACATCACTCAAGTATTTATAGCGAGCTTTTATATTAGATAGTCCTATTTCGTGAGATATTTCCTCCACATTTTTAGGGTTCAAATTATTGCTAATTATTAAGTATTTATCATTATTTATAATGCAGATTACTAACTTATTATCATCAGAAATAGCATTATGCTTTATTGCATTTTCTACCAATATCTGCAATGCCATTGGTATAATCATTTTATTGGAATTGATATTAATATCAGCAATAATATTATCGCCAAAACGTATTGATTGTAAATCTATATAATCGTTTATAAAATTCACCTCTCTTTCTATTTCTATAGCTTCTGTATCTTGTACATCAAGTACATAGCGGTATATATTTGCTAGCTTGGCAATAAAATCATCGGCCTTTTCGGTGTCAGAATATATAAGACTGCTAAGCACATTCAGGCTATTGAAAAGGAAGTGAGGGTTTACCTGATTTCTAAGTGTTAATAGCTTATACTTATTAATATCTTCCTGCGCTTTTGTAGCTTGTATATGAAACTCATTCAGTCGCTTTGAGAAGTTTGCTGATAGTATTATTAGGTAAATTATTATTCCAATTACCAATTCTGTTAGCACTATCCATAGAAAAAAGTTGCTTTTAATTAAATCTTGGAAAGCGATGTCTTGAGTAAGTTTAAACCATATTATATTTACAATTGCTACGAAATATACTTATTGCTAATATTATACTGGTGTTAATTATGTGCTTTTTCATAAGTTTGAAAATTATTAATTAGGTGATATGCAGTCGCATGAAAAAAATAATCATTCTATTGTGAATTAAATAATTATTTTTTGTCATGCTCTATACATAATCTATAATTTGTGTAAAGTTATTAATTTTTCTAGTTCCTTATTATTGTTTCTTGTCAATAATATTATCTGGCAATTATTATTTTTCTAATATTTCGCTTCCCGTCAGCAATTACTTCAACAAAATAGGCGCCTATTCCCAATGATGTTATATTTATTGTGGCTATTTCTGAATTACGATTACGTGATAACACTCTTTCTCCAATGCTGTTGTAAATATTGATATTATAGTTTCCAATACTTTTAGGAGTATCAATGTTTAGTGATTCAATGGCAGGGTTGGGATATATTTTTGTTGAATTTATAGCTTCTTGACTATTATTAATACCCACATTGCCTCCTTCGAACCAAATATGGTCAATCTCTAGTTTTGAGCCTAGCGGTACCGCATTTGCAGCTGTTGATGTAGAGAAAAGGATATTCATAGTGTCAGGGTTTACTCCATTTTGATATAATAAATCAACTTCGAAAAGAGTCCATACACCATGAGTGCCATTAATTTTAAGACTTCCGCCACCAATGCTTTGTCCATTATTATTGAACCAAACGCTTATTGAAGCACTGTCGTTATTCTGCGGATAGTATTTATACCAACCTTTGAGTTTTGTAGGTTGCAAAGAGTAGGGGATTCCTCCTGTAATATCTCCATTCTGACTTATAAAGTCAATATTGAGATTTCCTGTTGTTAGCATCCCCGGTACAGCAGCACCACCTAATACTGATGTGCTAACCAATGCTACAGAATAATCAGAATCTTGTGAATCAGCACTGTCTTTAGTAACACAAATTACTTCGCCATAGTTGTTTCCATTTACTATTACTTCTCTATTGAAACCGTCCCAATATTGAGGTAGTTCGCCTGCGGCAGTGCTATCCCAAATGCCAAATGTTTCTACTCCGTTAATTATTGCTTGGTTTTGTGCTGATAAAATGTTGATTGTAAAAATCAAACTGATAAATAAAATTGCCCTCATACTTTCTAAGTTTTAATGGTTTTTTGATTAATTCTTGGCGAAAGTATGCCCTTGAGCAAGTTTTAGGAAATTATACTTACTCAACTGTCGTATTTTAGTGATGAACTGTATTTATGAATTTTAGGGGGTGACTATTCTACTCAATATTGGGTATTTTTTTATGGAGGATTGTTGCTTATTTATTTTTGAAATATTCAACTTCAAATATAGAATTGAACAATAATACCAATTTGGTATCAAAATACGCTATAAATAAATTGGAATATATTTTCCTATTAGAAGGCAAAAAT
>NIUZ01000153.1 GCA_002254285.1 Bacteroidetes bacterium 4572_112
AAAAATGTAATTTTTCAAAAAATCAACCTTCTTCTTGTTCTGCTTTATAAGCTTTTATCAAATCTTGTTGGATATTCATCGGAACAGCTTGATATTCAGCAAAAGTAGCATCAAAAGAAGCACGTGCTTGAGTCATTGAACGTAATGCAGTTGCATATTTATCCAATTCAGTTAGAGGCATCTTAGTGTTAATCTTTTGGCTCTTACCTTCAGCATCAATACCGAGTATCAATGCACGGCGGGTAGGAAGATCACTCATTATGTCACCAACATAAGTTTCAGGAACTTTTATAGAAACGTTATAAATTGGTACACGTATATCACGTGCATAACAACCTGTTAATGGACCGTTTTCAATTTTGTCCATTACACCTTTTAAGATTGCAGGCAAGAAGCGAGTATCAATAACACCACCGACGATACAATTCAAGAAGCATAGCTTACCGCCCCAAGGAAGGTCATATAAGTCTCTACCACGTACTTGCATATCTGAAGGATCTGCCATACCTTCTGAATAAGGATCAATCATTAGGTGAACTTCTGCAAATTGACCAGCACCACCAGATTGTTTTTTATGGCGATAGCTACTGCGGACATTACTAGTAATGGTTTCGCGGTATGGAACTTTCGCAGGTGCAAAATCAGTTTCTACTTTATAACGGTTCAACAATCTCCATTTAGCTACTGCTAAGTGCAATTCACCTTGAGCATAAAGAATAGTCTGGTGCAATTCAGAAGAGTGTTCAATAACCATTGTCGGATCTTGAGCTTGAAGAGCGTGTAGAGCGATACCTACTTTTTCTTCTTCACCTTTTGTTTTAGGAACTACCGCTGTACGCATTTTATAATTAGGGTAAGCGATTAGTTTAACTTTGACATCAAAGCCTTTTTCGTGCAGAGTATCATTAATATATGTGCTTTTCAATTTTACTGTTGCAGCTAAATCACCAGCTTTTACATCTGTTAATTCAATGCGGTTTTTACCACATACTGTAAATACTTGACCGACACGTTCAGCATTATGATTCGTTTCGTTAATCATATCATCTGAAGCACGTATTGTACCTGATTTCACTTTGAAATAGTTTGTTGCACCGAGTTTTGCATCACTAAACATTTTGAAACAGAAAATAGCTCGCTTACCATTAGCATCTACTTTTGGATCTTCTTCCATTAGAGGAGCTTCTTCTGGAGATGGAGCAACTTCTTTAATAAAGCTTACTACACGACTTGTTCCAATGTTTTTCTTTGCTGAAGAGCATAAAACAGGATAAATGTCGCCTTTTGTCATTGCAGTTTTCAAACCTTTATTAAGTTGTTCTTCGCTGAGATCACCTTCTTCAAAATAAATAGCCATCAATTCTTCATCTGATTCTGCAATTGACTCAACCAATTCTTCGCGCATAGCTTGAGTTTTTTCAAGCATATCAGCTGGTATATCTACTTCTTCAGCTTTTCCGTCGTCATATTTATAGGCTTTCATTGTTAAGATATCTATAACAGTATCAAAACCAGGACCAGAATTTACTGGAAGTTCAAAAATTGTTGCTGCGCTACCAAAAGTAACTTTAATATCTTCAACTACTTGCTCGAAGTCAATATTTTCTAGATCTAATTTATTAATAACAAATGCGATAGATTTCTTGAACATACGTGCGTATTTAATAGCATTTTCAGCACCTACTTCAATAGGACTATGGCCATTAATACATATTAGTGCAGTTTCGCAAACTCTTAGCGGAGCGATCATCTCTCCAATAAAATCATCATACCCTGGAGTATCGATTAAGTTGATTTTTATTCCTTCAGTTTCAAAACTCGCCATTGAACTGAAGATCGAGTTGCCACGTTCATGTTCTAATTCATGAGCGTCAGAAACTGTATTGTTTTCTTCTACTGTACCACGACGATTTATTACACCACGGTTATATAAGATTGTTTCTGCAAAGGTAGTTTTACCTGAGCCTGCATGCCCTACAAGAGCAATATTTCTAATGTCTTTAGCTTCGTAAGCTTTCATTTAAATTGTACCTCAATAAATATTTATTTAACTAACTTTTCAATTTTATTACATGTTTTTTAAATATGTACATTATTAGAATATTAAAATTAATAATAATTAGTGTAACTTCCAACAAAATTCGGAAAAAACATTGCTTTTTTTACAAAAAAACAAGTTTTTTACATTTTTTTACAAAAAAATTAATACTATGTATTGTTATTTCAATAAACATACGTAATTTTGTAGTCTTATATGTGAACAATTTGTAAATTATGAAAGTATAAATATAGTAATAGGAACTTAGATGAATTATAATGGACCTAAAGTAAGACTATCGAGAAAACTAGGAATTCAAATGACTCCGAAAGCCGGAAAGGTCATGCAAAAGAAGAATTATCCTCCTGGTGCTCATGGTAATGGCAGACGTAGAGGCAAAATTTCTGATTACGGAAAGCAGTTAATGGAAAAACAACGCTTACGTTTACAGTATAATATTTCGGAAAACCATATGCGTAAAGCGTATAAAGATGCTACTAGTATGACTGGTAACACTGGTGAGTTATTAGTACAAGTACTAGAATCTCGCTTAGATGCTTTTGTTTATCGTGCAGGTTTTGCTCCGACTATCTATGCTGCTCGTCAGTTTGTTAGCCACAGTCACTTTTTAGTAAATGGCAAAAAAATGAATATCCCTTCTTATAAAGTAAAATTGAGTGATGTTATTTCTGTGAAAGAAAAAAGTCGCACCAAGCTAATCTTCCAAGATGCTATGCGTAATGCTTCTTCTCCAGAATATATTGAGTTGTCAAAAACTGATTTTTCTGCAAAATTGGCTTATATCCCAGCTCGTTCTGAGGTGCCAGTAGAATGTGAAGTACCACTGGTAGTTGAATATTACTCTAGATAAGAATATTTCTTATATTGAAGAGAACAAACCTCTTAAGATATATTATCGAGCTAAAAGTTTTTTCAGCTCCTTGAAGCTAAGGACTTTAAATAGGAAAGTCATAACAATAAAGAGGATTATACTTGTTACGATAGAAAGCATAGGCATTTCTAGATAGGTCTTTATCGCAAAGGCAGGGATAATACTACATAAAACAACAAGTAACCATTTCCAAATATCTTTTATAAATAAAGAACCAGTTGTTTTATAAAAATAAATAGCCAAGATTATCATAACTGCAATTTCACTAGAGATGGTTGCTATCGCAGCACCATACATTCCGTACTTTGGGATTAAAATGACATTAAGAATTGCATTGGCTGCTAGCCCACCAATATTTCCAAATAGGCATAGTTTTTCTTTGCCCCAAGCCATTAGAGGAGTATAAAATAATATACTAAAATAAGTGAACATGATGGTTGCCGACATTATCATCAGAAGTGGAGGCAAATTCGGGAACTCAGCTGAATAGAATTTCGTCAGTTCCTCTGGGAAGGTTGCGATAAATCCACCTGCAAATAAACCAAAGACAATCATTATTGGGAAGAAGGAGTTGATGATATTTGTTCTATCCTCCTTAGTTTTATTTCTTGCAAGTTGAGGGAAAAATGCCATTTGCAAAATCTGAGCAGGCAGTATCCCAAGAATAATATATTGATGTGCTAAACTAAGGTGCCCTGATTGATGATTTCCTGGTCCAAGATAATAGAAAAGCATATTTACATCAAGTGCATTATACAATTTTACTACGAAAAAAGACAAACCAATGGTAAATGATATTTTAAGAATCCGGGTCCATTCGATTTTATCAAAAGAGAATTTAATACGCCCAAATTCTTTACTATAATATAAGTATAACCATATTGCATTGATTAACAAAGAAGATTGAACTACTATCATTGCAAAAAGACTATCTGCTGGACTATGTACAAAGACTAATATTCCGATGATATTTAGTATTGCTGCAATTAAGCCGCGTATGGCAAACACGCCCATTCTTTCTAAGCCCTGATATACCCAATGCAGCATAAATGCCATAGAGAATATATTAACTCCTGCTACTAATAGCATAGTACGAGCTCTTGGCGGCAAGTCTCCGAAAGAAAATGTTATCACTACAAGCAATAGGTAGGCTATAGTCGCAAAGATAAGCCGGATTGACATTATATTATTAACTACTTTTTTGACGCAGGATTTATTTTCTGCTATTTCTCTTGTACCAAGAACATCCATGCCTAGAGTAACAGCAAGAATATATATTGCTACATGTTGTCGAGCAAAATCGTAAACTCCGTATTCGACATCACCTAATAATTTGGCTATATAAAAAATGACAAAGGCTTGTAAGCCTTTGCCTGCAAATTCCGCAATGGTCAGGGAAAAAATGTTTTTTAGTATTTTATTTTTAGGTTTCAATAAACTAGAGTGATGATTAAAAGTCAGTTTTGGTTTCTGCATAAGTATCAGGAGTTTCATAAATCCGAATTTTCATTGAGCTTAAATTAGGAAACTTTTTAAACTCAGGCATTAGCCTTTCTATCATCATTTCAGATATGTTTTCCGCAGTACTAGCCTTATCTATGACTTTATATTTGAATTCGTTTTCTATGAGAAAATCAAGCATTACTTTGTCTTTTTTCTCTACCAAGAAAGCATGATTTAGCTCATCTACAAGAGGATCTACTATTATTGCCATATCATAGTAGTCTAATAACATTCCATCTTCGGCTGGTTCACCCTTTAGCTTTACAGCCATTTTATAAGTATGCCCATGAATATTTTTGCATAAGCCTTTATGTTCGCTTATCCTATGGCTCATTTCCCAAATAAATTCTTTGCTTATTTTCATACTATTCTATTTAGTTTTTTGGAATGTTTCATCTTCAATTTCTTTATTCAATGTTTCTTTCATTATTTTTTGCAGATCATTGAACTGTATTCTTTCAGGACTTGGTATAAATTTACTCAGAGTGTAATCATTAGTCAAAAAATGCCATGCAGGAGTAGCGTCTTCAATATCTGTTTCACCTTTTTTGTGCATTGATAATTTTTGTTCTGAAGTACCCATGAAGTGAACTGGAATATAATCTTCTTGATCCAAACGCATTTGGTAACCGCAGTTTATTACCGAAGTAACATGTATAAATAACTCTGGCATATCTACATAATATGTACCTTGAGCTGTTCTTGCATATCTAAAAGAAAGGCATTTATGATCTAATGTATCAATATTATTTTGTGAACGCATTAGAGTTGCCGAATATACTATAGGAGCTGGCATTGCATTTTCAATTATATATATAGTATCTTTTTGCAACCATGTGTCATTTTCTAATCTAATACCACTCCCTACTTTTGGGAATAACTCTGGTGCAAAAGGTCCCGATGTTCCACTAATGATGTCAGTGCTTTCGGAATATATGGAATATCTAAGTCCAGTGCTATCCATAAGGAAGCCTACAACATTATTAACCCAAGGTGCTGTAGTTCTTTCTACTATTTCTCTACTATTGAGCACTTTTTCTTTAGAATCAAATTTTACTAACTCCACTTTCATGTGCATTAGCTTTGTAGTATCAAAGTAAATATCTTCAATTATTTGAGGGTTAGAAGGGCTGAAAATAGTATCTGCGGGCGATGGCAATAGAGAAATAGAATCACACCAAATTTTCAGAGTTTCGTTACGCTCTTTTGTAAGTGCAGGTTGATAATTGTATATAACACTATCGCGATGATATCCAGAGTAATACAAAGTATCTCCAGGGAAAAAGCGATATAAATATTCTACGGTTTCTTTTTCATGCATAGGCGCTAAGGTTGGGTCGCCGATGGTTGTTTCGGGAGCAATAACTTGAGCAAAAGCACAGTTAATAGAAAATATTATCAGCGATATTAATATGACTATTTTCTTCATATAGCAGTATCCTCTCATTTTTATTTATTTTTTTTATTTTTAGACCACCATTCTTTCACTTGGTCTCTATTCATTAATTCTTTAATAGCAGTTGTTGGCTCTAAGCCTTCATACAAAACTTGATATACCTTTTCAATTAGGGGTACTTCAACATTACTTTTTTTTGCAAGATTGTAAATAGCTTTAGCTGTTGGGTAGCCCTCGACAACCATTTTTTGGCTGTCAGGCATTGCAGTAACGTCCTGTCCTTTTCCTATAGCAACTCCGAGTTTTCTATTGCGACTATGCTTACTTGAGCAAGTAACATATAAATCTCCCAAACCAGATAAGCCCGAGAAGGTAATACGTTTTGCCCCTTGAGTTCTTCCAAATCGTACCATTTCAGCCAAGCCACGAGTAACTAAAGCAGCAGCAGAATTATCACCCAATCCCAAACCATCAATGATTCCAGCGGCAATGGCAATTACATTCTTCATCGAAGATCCTAATTCCGCACCAACAACATCATTTGATTCGTAAACTCGGAATCTATCGTTGCCAAAGATTTCCTGTACTGCTCTTCTTAATACTCTGCTTTCAGAACATACAACCACAGTTGTAGGCATGTTTTTGAGTACTTCTTCAGCATGTGAAGGACCAACCAAAATGGCATAATTTTTTGATGAAACTCCAAAATCTTCTGTAAATATTTGTGATATTCTTTTGGATGTTGATATCTCTATGCCTTTTGAGCAATTGATAATATATTTTCTTCTTAGGTCAAAACCAATGTTATCAAAAACAGAGCGTATAAATTGGGTTGGAACTACATTAATAATAATGTCGCATTCAGATAAATCTTTTGGGTTATTCGTTGCGATTATATTTTCAGGTAATTTATCAGTCGAAATATATTTCAGATTTGTATGTTTTGTATTAATCTCTTCTACAGTTTCTTTTTCAAATGCCCATAAATGGATGTTAAATCCATTGCTTGCTAAAACATATGCAATTGCTGTGCCCCAGCTACCAGCTCCAAGGACACCGATGTCATTAGGCTGAGTTTTCTTTTTCATTATTTTTCTTATTGTTTCTTGCATGATTATCTATTTTCTCTTAAATATCATTATTTTTTCAAATCTATTTTCTTCTCCAGCTCGTAGTCTTTTGATGTTTGCTCTATGTGAGTAAAATAATAATACTACCATCAATAAAGCATAGCTCAATAATATATTAAATCCAGGTATTTCTACATTAAATACTGTTGCTCGAATCACCAATGACAAAGGTACGCAAACTATTGCGACTAAGGAACCAAGAGAAACATAACCAGAAAGAATAACAACAATAATAAACATTGATAGTCCAGTTGCAGCATCTATTGGCATTATTCCTAAAAACATTCCTAAAATACAATTTACTCCTTTACCGCCTTTGAACTTCGCAAATACTGGGAACATGTGTCCCACAACAGTAAAAATACCAGATAGCATCTGCACTATCACAAAGCTTGAACCATAATCTAAGCCAAAAAGGGATATATCTTTAACCAATAAAGTAGATAAAATTGCCACAGGGATATAGGCTTTTAAAATATCAATTAACTGAACTATTATGCCCCATTTCTTGCCTAATACACGAAAAGCATTTGTAGAACCAGTATTGCCACTTCCTTTATCTCTTAGATCAAATCCAAAAAACAATTTACTAACCCAAACTCCTGTTGGTATTGAACCAAACAAGTATGAAATCACAATCAATATCGCTATATTTACCACGTCAAACCTGTAAACACTAAAAAAAACAATTGCTTATTAAATCAGCTATGTAAAAGTTGATTTAAAGACTATACTATAACGTAAGTATATGATAAATTATTTTATTATAATAAATTTTAAAATAGTAAAATATTATTTTGAGGTATTTGAAGACAATCATATTTTGCCATTTGGAGGTAAGAAATTAAATTGATGTGCTGGAAGCAAAAAAAGCGTTACTTTTGTAAATGGAAACAACATCAATACAATTATTACTATCGTTAATAGCTCCCAACGAGGTTCTATTAAGTTTCGAGTTTGATACGATACG
>NIUZ01000154.1 GCA_002254285.1 Bacteroidetes bacterium 4572_112
ATACCGATACTGATTTAATAAAAGAATCATTAGGACAAGAGATTGCCCGTTCACTAAGCACATTAAGCGAAAAAGAGCGTGATGTAATTAATCTGTATTACGGAATTGGACATGGTCATAGTTGGACTCTTGACGAAATAGGAATTAAGTTTGGCTTAACACGTGAGCGTGTTCGTCAGATTAAAGAAAAAGCTATTCGTAGACTTAAACATAACTCTAGAAGCAAGCTTCTAAAAACATACTTAGGACAATAATTCTATACCCAGAATATTATTTTAAGGAAGAGAAATCATTAATTTGGTTTCTCTTTTTTATTGCTAAAAAACTTCGCTTGCATTTATGAATATTCCCTGAGCTCCATATTCTCCCCATGCATAGTCAACCGTAAGGTTAATTCTTGATGCTTTTATCAGCATAACTCTTATACCAATTTGGTATCAAAATACGCTATAAATAAATTGGAATATATTTTCCTAAAAGATTAACGAAACAAAAATAAGACAAAACAATTTGCAAACCATATAATACCTTTTTGTTTCCTACACATCAGCAAAAAGTATCAATAAACGCACAAAAAATAGTCTTCTTTTAATAAATACTAAAATCGTAAATAGTAATTAGTTTTATTGCAGTCAATAGATAAAAAAAACTATCTTTGCTTACTTATAACAATTATTCTTAACAGATTGATTTTCAGTAGACATGGAAAAAACAAGGTATATATTTGTCACAGGTGGAGTGGCATCATCATTAGGTAAAGGTATTATCTCTGCATCCTTAGCAAAGTTATTGCAAGCAAGAGGATATAAAGTTACTATTCAGAAACTAGACCCATATATTAATGTGGATCCTGGTACATTAAACCCTTACGAACACGGTGAGTGTTATGTAACTGTTGATGGAGCAGAAACTGATTTGGACTTAGGCCATTACGAAAGATTTACAAATCAGCCTACTACACAAGCAAATAATGTAACCACTGGTCGTATTTATTCTGATGTAATAAATAAAGAGCGCCGTGGTGATTATCTTGGCGAAACTGTACAAATTATTCCACATATTACCGATGAAATAAAATACAGAATACAATTACTTGCCAATGAAGGCGATTTTGATTTTGTGATTACTGAAATTGGTGGTACTGTTGGCGATATTGAATCTCTTCCTTATGTGGAGGCTGTACGACAGCTGAAATGGGAAATGGGAAAACATGCACTTGTTATTCACCTAACTCTTGTACCATATCTTGCTGCTGCTGGCGAATTAAAAACCAAGCCTACACAGCATAGTGTTAAGCAATTATTACAATTGGGAGTTCAGCCCGACATTTTAGTTTGTCGTACCGAGCACCATATCAATAAAGGAATTAGAGCTAAAATTGCTCAATTCTGTAATGTTCAAGCTTCATCTGTTATTGAGTCCATTGATACCGATACTATTTATAATGTACCTTTATTGATGCAAGAAGAAGGTTTGGATACCGAAGTTCTTAATAAATTAGAAATTAAGGATAACAGAAAAACTGTACTTACCAAATGGACAACTTTCCTTAAGCATGTAAAAAATCCTGCTTACGAAATCACAATTGGTTTAGTAGGAAAATATGTTGAGCTTAAGGATTCTTATAAATCTATACTCGAATCATTTGTACATGCAGGTGCTGAAAATAACTGCCGTGTGAATATAAAAATGATTTCTTCTGAAGATATTAATGAAGAAAATGTAGAAGAAAAACTTAAAAATTTAGCTGGAGTATTAGTAGCTCCAGGTTTTGGAAATAGAGGTATTGAAGGTAAGATTGACTCAATAAAATATGTTCGTGAGAATAAAATTCCTTTCTTAGGCATTTGTTTAGGAATGCAATGCGCAGTTATTGAGTATGGCAGAAACGTATTAAAATTAGAAGATGCACATTCATCAGAAATGAATTCTCGTACAAAATTCCCTGTAATTGACCTTATGGATGAACAAAAAAATATTGACAATATGGGTGGCACAATGCGACTTGGGGCATATGACTGTAAACTTACCGAAGACAGTAACTCTTATAATGCTTATCAAAAAATTGATATCAAAGAGCGTCACCGTCATCGTTATGAATTCAATAACGAATACCGTGAGCAATATATCAAAAGCGGCATGAAAGTTACTGGAATTAATCCACAAACTGACTTGGTGGAGATTGTAGAGATTGAAGACCACCCTTGGTTTACAGCAGTACAATTCCATCCAGAGTATAGTAGTACAGTTGCTAATCCTCACCCACTATTTGTGGGCTTTGTAAAGGCTGCACTTAATAATAAATAAGTAATTTATAAATATCATTAGTTTGAAAATAGCTAATGATATTTTTTTCATAATTATATTCATATAAATATATGGAATCAAAAAAATACACTCTTCAATCCATTGCTACAGGCAATAAATTTGAAGATAAAGGTTGGACATTAGATGCTCCAAATGAAGAACAAGCTACTTTAATTAGAGCTATTTACGATAAAAAACAGATTGAAGTTGGCGACCTTTCAGAAGGACTTTACCGTTTTGAAGATTGGCTTCCTATTGATCGTAGACTTAAGGGTTCATACGCTCCTATTACATACAAAAGTGAAGGACTTGCAAAAGAACTAGGCTTAAGTAATTTATATATTACTTTTAGTGGCTATTGGCCAGAGAAAGGTATAAAAATGAGTACCTGTTCTTTTAAGGAAACAGAATCATATTCTGTAGGCGCACGCCTTGATCCACAAGAGAAAAAAGTATTAGTAGTAGCATCAGCAGGTAATACAGCTAGAGCTTTTGCTAAAGTTTGTTCTGATAATAATATCCCATTATTGCTTTGTGTACCAGAAGATAATTTAAGTGCACTTTGGTTCGATGAGCCAATAAAAGATAATGTAAAACTTATTGTTGCAGAATCTGGTGGCGATTATTTTGATGCAATTCACCTTAGCAACCTTGCTTGCGAAATGGATGAATATTTCCCTGAAGGTGGAGCAAAGAATGTTGCTCGTCGCGACGGAATGGCCACTACTACCCTTTCGGCAGTTACGCATATTGGCAAAATTCCTGACTACTATTTCCAAGCTGTGGGAAGTGGAACTGGTGCAATTGCAGCATGGGAAGCAAACCTACGCCTTATTGAGGATGGTAGATTTGGTGATAATAAGATGAAGCTTATGATTTCACAAAATTCGCCATTTACTCCTATTCACGATGCGTGGTATGCAAACTCAAGAGCTATACTACCAATGGACGATGATATTGCTCGTAAACAAGTTGAAGATATTACAGCAAAAGTATTATCAAACAGAAAACCTCCATACCCAATTATAGGTGGCTTATTTGATGCTATGAAAGACGCAGGTGGCGAAGTGTTATTAGCTACTAATGATGAGCTTGCAGCTGCTGGAGATTTATTTTTGAAAGCTGAAGGAAATGATATTCACCCTGCTTCGGCTGTTGCTGTTGCTACATTGGTAAATGCTGCCAAAGATAATAGTATTGATAAAGATGCTCTTATTATGCTAAACATTACTGGTGGTGGAGAAGAGAGATTTAAAAGCGAACATGAGCTTTTTTATCTAAAGCCAAAATTGGTTTTCCCATTGAATCCAGATAAGGAATTGGTATTTGAAAAATTGAAGAATTTATTTTTGTAAAATAGATTCGTTTATATATTGAAAATCCTCTTTATTTATTTTAAAGAGGATTTTTTTGTTTTTACTAGCCATGGGTTAAAACCCATGGCTAGTAATGTGTGCTCCTTTTTGGCCAATCACGTATGATCATCGGGCAAGATGCCCGAGATACACCATTCTACAAATTATTATTATACCAATTTGGTGTCAAAATACGCTATAAATAAATTGGAATATATTTTCCTATTAGAAGGCAAAAATTATTTGCATAGCCGTAATGGAAATAATTTTTAACGCAGTAATAGGGAAATATAAACGATTTATATGGCGCGTTTTGGTATTAATTTGATATTAATACTAATTCCATCGAAAAATTACCTAAACGCAAAAGAAAATATCTAATAATACACCGAAGGTGTATAACAATAATAACCACAAATGAAATTTGTGGTAGGCAAAAGTATTTAAACTAAGAACTCTGAAGGAGTTCAACACTCTTTAACTAAAATAAGAATCATCGGGCAAGATGCCCGAGATACAAAAAAAACTCCATTCTAAATACATAGAATGGAGTTTCAATTTTTTATATAAAACTATATTATAATGCTTTAAAGCATTTTTCGATAGTTTTGAATGTAGCTTCAATATCGTAATCAAGACCCATTGAGAAACGAACTAGACCTTCTGAAAGACCCATTTTCTTTTGCTCATCTTCTGGCACCTCCGATGAAGTACTTTGTCCAGAATTACTAAATAATGTACGGAAGAAACCAAGGCTTACAGCAAGATAACCAACATTATTCTCTTGCATCATAGTCATAAAGCGACTAGCACGATCAACAGTTTTAAGGTCGATTGCAATCATACCACCAAAACCGAAATCAGGATTCATTGTTGCTTTAAAAGTATCATGACCTTCGTGATTTGGATTACCTGGGTAAATAGATTTAAGTCCCATAGCATTAAACTTTTCTGCAAGATAAGCAGCATTTTTGCTATGCTGAATCATACGGATTGGCAAAGTATAAAGATTTTTGTGAATGCTACTAGCTCTGAAAGAATCAAGAGGACCACCCAAAAGCATACTTGAACCAGTATTAAGGTCGATAAGAGAATTGATAAACTCCTCGCTTGCACAAATAGCACCAGCAGTAGTATCATTCTTACCATTTACATATTTAGTCATAGAATAAACTACGATATCAGCACCTAGCTCAGCTGGAGAAAATATCATTGGAGTAAAAGTATTATCTACCACAAGCTTAACATTATTCTCTTTTGAGATAACCGAAAGAGCTGGAATATCAGCAACCTGAAGCATAGGATTATTTACTGTTTCGGTGTAAATCATCTTAGTATTAGGCTTAATACTAGCTTTCACCTCATCAAGATTAGTAGTATCAATAAAGCTAACTTCGATATTAAATTTAGGAAGGTAACTTTTCATAAAAGCGAAAGAACCACCATAAATAGTACGAGAAGCCACAATATG
>NIUZ01000155.1 GCA_002254285.1 Bacteroidetes bacterium 4572_112
AATGCTATTGCTCCAGGTTTTATTGCTACTGCAATGACCGACAAACTTCCTGATGATGTACGTAAAGCATGGGTGAAAACTATTCCATTGCGCCGCGAGGGTCAAGCAGAGGATGTTGCTAATACCTGCATCTATCTTGCATCTGACTTATCAGGCTATGTTACCGGACAGGTGATTAGCGTTTGTGGTGGAATGCACACATAGGATTTTAGTCAACAGCACTCAGTCTTCAGTCCTCAGTCATCGTACTACCAACTGAGGACTGAAGACTGAGTGCTACTTAACCGTCTTCACATCCAAGGCATCGCGTAGGCCATTGCCAACAATCATAAATGCGAGTACCATTAGCATAATTGCAATTCCGGGTAGAATAGCCAAATATGCATAATCGAGGATAATATAGCCATAATGCTCTTTAATCATAATTCCCCATGATGGCGTTGGTGGCTGCACTCCTATTCCAAGGAAACTAAGTCCGGCTTCGATAAGAATTGCCGAGGCAAAATTCGCAGCAGAAATTACTATCAAAGGACTCATAACATTGGGAAGAATATGCTGAAAAATAATTCTGAAATTGGTATAACCAAGTGCAACCCCGGCCTCCACAAATTCTTGCTGACGTACACTCATCACCTGACCACGTACCACACGAGCAACCTCTACCCACATTGTAAGTCCCACAGCAATAAACACTTGCCAATACCCTTTTCCCAAAGCCATAGTAATAGCAATTACCAATAGCAAAGTAGGAATTGACCATACTACATTTATAAACCAAACTATAACATTATCAATCCATCCGCCAAAATAAGCAGCTGTAGCTCCTAATGAAATTCCAACAATTAGCGAAATAAGCACTGCAATAAATCCAACACTAAGACTCACTCTACTACCAATTATCAACTGACTTAAGTAATCTCTACCAAATCTATCTGTACCAAGCAAATGGTGTTGACTTATGATATTTGATTTGGCAATATCCAAAATTTTATCATGAGAAAGCTCCAGTACAGAGCCATCACTTTTAGTGATTTTATATAAACCATTACCCAAGTTTTGCACTTCAGTATTTCCGTCTAAGGAAAATGCAATATCAGCAATATTATATTTTACAATTTGGCCATCATTAGGACTCATTCCCGTATATAGCTCAGCAACAACATTGTCACCTTCTATATGATATGCGTATATCGAAATACTCTCATAGGTTTTATTTGCACCAAAAAGCATTTTAGAAATAATATTTGGCTGCTCAATCTCTCTATTAAGTTCTCGCTTCATAATCATTGCCTCAAAACCAGGTTTCTTTGTTGCATATTCGAGCTGCTGATCGTTGGCAAAAGGTGTTTGATCAGGAATAATAAGGTATCCCAAAATAGAAACAACAACTGCAGAAACGATATAAATAAAGGCCGACATAGCAAGTTTATTCTTCTTAAACCTTGCCATAGCAAGAGCCGATAAAGAACCCGATGGAGTATATTTTTTCTTCTTAAAAAGATTCATAGAAAAATTGAGTAATGATAATATCAATAAGCAAATGTAGGTTTTTTATTTAAAATATCGTTATAATATTATTGTATAAATTATCAATAAAAATAGGGAATAACATCTAGGTTTTTCCCTAACTTTGCACATCATAAAATTATTAGATTAATTATGGCACATAAACCAAGCATACCAAAAGGAACAAGAGATTTTTCGCCACAGGAAATGGCAAAAAGAAATCATATATTTGACACTATTAAAGAAGTTTACGAACTTTTCGGTTTTTCACAAATTGAAACTCCTGCCATGGAAAACCTATCGACATTGATGGGCAAATATGGTGAAGAAGGTGACAAACTTTTATTCAAAGTTATAAATTCGGGCGACTATCTTAAGAAAGTTAGCGCTGATGAATTAGCAACTGCTGATAGCACAAAAATAATTAGCAAAATATCAGAAAAAGGTCTTCGTTATGACCTTACTGTGCCTTTTGCTCGCTACGTGGTACAGCACCGCAACGATATACAATTCCCTTTCAAAAGATATCAAATCCAACCTGTATGGCGTGCCGACAGACCACAGAGAGGTCGCTACCGCGAATTCTTTCAGTGCGATGCTGATGTGATTGGCAGCAACTCATTGATGAATGAAGTGGAGATTATTCAGATGCTGGATAAGGTTTTTACGAAGCTTGATATCAATGTGGTAATTAAACTCAATAACCGCAAAATACTTGCAGGAATTGCAGAAAGCATTGGCTATCCAGAAAAGCTAATTGACATAACTGTGGCAATGGACAAAATTGATAAAATTGGTCCTGATGCTGTTTATGACGAATTACGAGGCAAAGGAATTGATGATGATGCTATACAAATGCTTGAGCCATTTATGAACCTACAAGGCAATGATACTAATCAGAAAATGAACTGCTTAGGTGAGTTTATTGGCGATTCGGCAATTGGTAATAGAGGAATGCTAGAGGTGGAGGAAGTTTTTGACAGACTTAAAGCTTTTGATATAAAAAACGAGGTGGAATTAGACCTTACTCTTGCTCGTGGCTTGAGTTATTATACAGGAGCAATTTTCGAAGTTGTTGCAAAAGATGCTAAGATGGGTTCAATTTCTGGTGGTGGTCGTTATGATGATCTTACTGGTATTTTTGGACTGAAAGATGTTAGTGGCGTTGGAATTAGCTTTGGTGCTGACAGAATTTACGATGTACTAACAGAGCTTGATAAATTCCCAAAAACACAGCTTAAAGGCACTCAGGTACTAATAGTAAACTTCGGTAAAGAAGAGGAGAAAAAGGCCGTAAAAATTCTTACACAATTGCGTGAAGAAGGAATTTCGTCGGAGCTATTCCCTGAATCTGCTAAAATGCAAAAGCAAATGAAATATGCCAACCACAATAATATTCCTTGGGTAATACTCGCTGGCGAAGATGAGCTACAGAGTGGTGTGCTAAGTCTTAAGAATATGGAAAGTGGCGATCAGTTTAAAATAACAATTGACGAACTAATAAGTAAGGTGAAATAGTATAAACCATATATGGGGTTTATGAAAAAACAAACCCTTAAAAGAAAAAAAGCTCCAAAGAATATCTTCTTTGGAGCTTTTTTTGTATTTTTACCTTACTTATTATCTATAATTATGAAATTACTTAATACCATAAGGTTTTTTATATTAGTTACAGTAATTGTCTATTCATTTCAATCTTGCATTTCTACATCAAGTTTTGAAACAGGACGTTCTTTAGGCAAAGGTATTCATCAAACAAACATTGCTTTAGGCTATGCTACACCAAAACTACCTGTCGATAAAATAATATTAAATAGGCAAAATAGCCCTCTTTTAAATATTAGTACTACATGGGGTGTTTCTAAAAGATTAGACCTAGGACTAGGTTTTGCATCAAATCCCGACTATTACATAAAGGCTAAATATATGATTACCAATCCTGAATCTATTATTTCTGCAAGTATAGGCTCTTCATTTTTTGTATCACCAAATTCTCCTGAATATCTAAAAAACAGGCTAAACACTTCTTTATACACATCATACCACGGACTTGATAATATAATTATATTCATAAATCCTGAATTAGTTTTTTATAATTACAGTCAACAATATAATTATGGTGGGGCTATAAGTTTTGGAATCCTTTTTAATGGACTCTTATTCTGCAATAGTGATAATTTTGATGTTGGCTTGGAGATATTCAATTTCAATGCAGCAAACTATCAGCAGCAAACTTATTCTATTGGAATACGATTGCGGAACTAATACCAAATTAACACCAAAACACGCCATATAAATCGTTTATATTTCCCTATTACTGCGTTAAAAATTATTTCCATAGCTATACTTCGACATGCTCAGCACAGGCTTTTATGCAAATAGGAGCGAGCTTCTTTTTCTTCTTTTTAGTTGGCTCAGGAGCAACCTCTTCTTCCAGGGCATCCAATGATTTCACCTCAGGCAAATCCTCTTCCTTTACAACTTTTGGTGTAGCTTCCGTACTTTGCTTATTTTCCACTTCTGCATTATCAATCTCTCCCATTTCAGGCTCAATCACTTCAACTTCCTCTTCAATCTCTGGCAGAATAATATTTATTTTCTTAACACCATAGGTAGTCAATCGCTTACCCTTAGCCTTATAGCTTTTATCATCTATAAACTCAACAGCATCAACAATATCAGACTCACGATTACGAGGGGCATCACTTGCCTTATATATTATCTCGAAAGATGGCTTAGGATGATCCGTAATATGAACCAATTTGGATTTTGCATGCTCGGTTATAAATGCCGCAGGAATTTCTGTATTCACAAAAGTAAACCTCTTGATATAATAAAACTTAGACTCGCCCTCATAATAAACGGCTGTCCAAACTTTGCTCTCATTTAGCTTATGTAGACTCAATAAATCATCAGCAAAATGCGTAGAAAAATCGTAGCTAGTGGTTTTAAATTCACCAGACTGCATAATATTAAGCACCATATCATCAGGGCCAAAAGCTCCTAATAGCTCACCGCGCTCTTCGGTATTAAATCTGCGAACAATAGGATCGTAATATACATTTATAGCTCCCAAAGTAGATACACCACCCTCTTTAAGAGTAATTGAGCTAACAATATTTTTAGTAAGAGTATTTCCTCCTGCAGCACGCCCTTTGATTCCTAATTCCGAAAAATCATAATCAAATTGCAATTTCTTAAGCTTAGGTCTACGACGAAGTTTCACCTTCACTATTTCGGCTTCACCATTTGGATTAGCTGAAAAATAAAGCACTTGCGAGCCTTCCTTACCTTTAGTAAGGTCGTACATTTTGTTTCTGGTAACAGATTTCACATGGAAGCGCTTGGCATAACTCTTACCCATTTTGCCATCGCTATAAACCATATTATATACCGTACGATCATCATTCCTTTTCAGCACGCTAACATGGATAATATCCTTTCCAACAAACACCTTATCCTCGGCTTTGAACACCATAAAGGATCCATTTTTACGGAAAGCAATTATATCATCAATATCAGAACAATCCGACACAAACTCATCCTTTTTAAGACCAGTGCCAACAAAGCCCTCTTCACGATTTACATAAAGCTTGGCATTATCAACAGCAACCTCAGCAGCATTAATACTATCAAAGCTAGCAAGCTCGGTCTTTCTTTCGCGACCTTTGCCATATTTGGCTTTAATTCGTTTAAAATAATCAATTGTATATTCAACAATATGAGCCAAATGATGATTTACTTCCTCCAACTCTTCTTCAAGACCTTTGATAATTTCGTCGGCCTTAAATTCATTATATTTTGATATTCTCCTAATTCTAATTTCAGTCAATCGCTCAATATCCTCGCGAGTAACATCTCTATTAAGATCTTTTTTGTATGGCTCCAAAGCCACATCTATGTTTTTTATGGCCTCGTCAAAGCTCTCAGCCTCTTCAATCTGACGGTATAAACGTTCTCTAATAAATATTTTCTCTAAAGAAGAAAAATGCCATTTCTCTAGTAATTCATCACGGCGAATCTCAAGCTCACGTTTCAATAAACCTAATGTTTGATCAGTTGAGCGTTTAAGAATCTCCTTCATGCCAATAAACACAGGCTTATCGTCAGAAATAACAGTACAGTTTGGCGCAATGGAATCCTCACAAAGAGTAAAAGCATAAAGCGCATCAATTGTTTGATCTGGAGATACTCTAGGGCCTAAATGAATAAGAATTTCAACATTTTCGGCAGTATTATCTTCAATCTTCTTTATCTTGATTTTACCCTTTTCGTTTGCCGAAAGAATAGACTCAATCAAACGACCAGTATCTGTTCCAAAAGGCACTTGAGTAATAACAAGGCTCTTGGTATCACGCTTTGCAATGCGAGCACGAACACGTACCCTACCTCCACGCAAACCATCGTTATACTTACTTACATCGGCAATACCACCGGTAATAAAATCGGGATAAATCTCGAAAGACCTTCCTTTTAAATATTTTATGGAAGCATCAATAAGTTCATTAAAATTATGAGGAAGGATTTTGGAAGCCAAACCAACGGCAATACCTTCCACACCCATCATTAGGGTCATTGGAAATTTTACTGGAAGAAATTCTGGCTCACGATTTCTACCATCGTAAGACATTTCCCAGTTTGTAGTTTTGGGATTAAAAACCACTTCAAGAGCAAATTTGCTCAATCGGGCTTCGATATAACGAGGGGCGGCAGCAGAATCACCAGTAAGTATGTTTCCCCAGTTTCCCTGAGTTTCAACTAACAAATCTTTCTGTCCCATTTGAACCAAAGCACCGCCAATAGAGCTATCGCCATGAGGGTGGTACTTCATTGTATTACCAATAATATTGGCAACCTTATTGAATCTACCATCATCAATCTCGCGCATGGAATGCAAAATTCTACGCTGCACAGGCTTATAGCCATCGCGCACATCGGGCACAGCACGTTCAAGAATTACATATGAAGCATAATCCAAAAACCAATCCTCGTACAATCCTGTAAGAGTGGTAGTTGTTGCAATTGCATTTTTAGACTGCACTGCCTTTACTTCATCTTTATCCTTATTTATTTCCGCCTGCTGCTGTGGTGTATTATTCTCTTCCATTTCAAAAACTCTATTTGCTAAATCTTAACAAAAATACTTCAAAAATCAAAAACATCATAGCAAAAATTATAAATAGTTTCCACAATTTTACGCCATCCTGAGCTTCTATAATTTGTTGCTTAATATTAGATTTTTCTACATTCATAATTACAACATTTTCAAGGGCTTTTTTATCAATAAACCCCTGCAATTCTTCCATATTATAATAGTCCAAATACGATTCGTTGCGATTGTAATTAAAGCTATAAACACTCTTTTGCTTTTCATTAATTAGCAAACGATATGAACCTACCACATTAGGATTTTGCTCAAAATTAAAAACTAATTTCGACATTACCCTCCTAAATTGAGGTATAAACTCAACAGAATCAACATAGTGACTCATCAATATCTTATTTCCATTTACATACTTATTCTGCTTAAAAACCACATCATCTCCCGAACCCAAATAAATAAATAATCTGTCAGAAACATTATTTAGCCTTATCAAATTATACATTATTGGCACAAATACAGCATGCGACGAAATATTGCTATTAGTAGATTCTATAGATGAGTAAAATGAGTAAATATTACCTCCATCAATGCTTTTGCGAAGCACTAATGCTTGACCACTTTCGTTAGATATCAACATCTTTATATTCTTACGAGAAGATTTTTTTACACTAAACACCTTCCTAAAATATGGTAAATCTGTATTTGATTTTAAGCGCTGTTTTCCATTAATTTTCTCAAAAATATCATTAAACTCATCGCTCTGTAAATCCAGCTTTTGCATACTTCGCTTTACCGTATCAATTGCATATGCATTTGGCATTCCGAAATAGGTGTATATAGTATTAATCTCTTCCAAAGTAGTGTCGTAAGCTGGCAGAATAAGTATATTACCACCATTGCCAACATACTGTTTTAGTTCCGATAATAAGCCCGAAGGATAGGCAGTTAATGAGCTTAGAATAATTGTTGAATAATTAGAGAAATTGGAATAGTCAATCTTATTTTGAGAAACTATAACAGCATTGAATGAGCTATCTAAATCGAGGTAGGTATTCAAATCAACATTAGATTCCTCTGAGGTGATACATAATACATCAAAGGCTTTCTGCACATTAAAGGAAAAGTAAAAATCGTCGTCGTAAACCACAGGATAATCATCAACATTTATTCGTGCTGCATAATATCCTACGGAATCTAACTTAATTATAAAACTAGCTTTTGTACTCGAATAAGCATCAATATTTACTCCCAAAACAGCTTTCTTATTCTTCCCTAGGTAAAGGCTAACAGCCAAATCTTCCACTGCTTTTGAGGAATGGTTTCTTATATCAAAAAATATTTCAACATTCTGTCCTTTTTGTAAGGATGGTTTCTCAATCCACACCGAATCCACAAAAAGATTTCCTTGGTTTGCGGCTATCA
Organism: Bacteroidetes bacterium 4572_112; assembly: GCA_002254285.1. Lineage (GTDB taxonomy): Bacteria > Bacteroidota > Bacteroidia > Bacteroidales > UBA1556 > UBA6267. Next base: position 8,033 of record NIUZ01000155.1, read on the forward strand.
ATGGGAGAAGTTTTATTCTTAGTAGAGAATCATTATTCCATGCATCAAAAGAGGTTTGTTTCTTCTGAAAATCAGAAATCACATATACATCTTGTAGCTTATTATCATTTGCATCAGCTATTATATTTTGAGGAATATTGCTAATATTCATACTCGATTTATCGATAATAACATTATCTAACTGATCGATAAATTGCTGACGGCTAACATAAGTTCTTGAAAATGAAAATGGGTTATTAGTAAGTAATCGAAACCTATCAGAAGGCTTATACGACAGAGCAATATCACGGGCAAGCACTCTACCCTGCTCAAAAAGATTACCCTCAGCGCCCCTCGCCTCCATGCTAAAGCTATTGTCGAGAAATACATTTACAAAGCTCTTGCTCGACTTTGCTCTTACATTATCATCAGTGGGAATATATGGTCCGGCAAAAGCAATTACCAAAGCCGCAATTGCCAATATCCTAAAAACCATTACCAATAAATGTCGCAATTGTGAATGCCGCTTACTTTGCTGCTGCACATTCTTCAGAAAAGCAACATTAGTAAAATACACCTTCTTAAACTTCTTAAAATTAAAAAGATGTATAATAATTGGTATTGCTATTGCAAAAAGTCCGTAAAGAATATTTGGGTTGTAAAATTGCATTTATCGAAGCTATTTAATAAATCTTATTTGCAAATTTAGTTTAAGAAAATAAGACCCTTCATTCTGATACACCGTACCAAATTGATGCCTTGAGCTACTTGCTGTATCAAGCTTAGTATTATTAAACAAATAATTTTCAAATTTATTTCTATTATAAAAACCATTCCAAACTTTAGAAGGCATCATTCCCAATGCTGATTCAGAAAGTAATTTCTTTATTTTATATTCATAATACTTATGATTATTTGAAACATTAAAACTCAAAGGGTTTTCTTTTTCAATAACTTCAATAATATCCTTTATTTTAGACAAATTGCTAGAATAAAATGAAAGAACAATCTGGGCTAATATATTCGGTAATAAACTATCTATAAGAACCAAGTTATTACCAAATATTTCTCTTTCGGTATGGCTAAATTCTAAAGAAATATCCTTACTCAATAATCTATTTATTCTATCTTTAATTTTACTTCTAGAACTAATAAAATTTAATTCCTCCATAAAATCAATATCAATATCTCCAATTATCTTATACACAAAATTAGTAGTCTTACCTGCATTAAGGAGAGTCGACGCTCCTCCTAACTGTGACTTTATACTAAAACCTAATTCTGGTTCTTGATTGGTTTTTAAATCATGGATCACAATTCTAATATCTGTTTTAACTGACGAACTCGCAGTTAATGAATTACAATTAATTTTAGATAGAAATTCCTCTAATTCAGGAATCTCAAAAGATGAAGTATTTGCTTTTTTAATTTTTTCTAATAACAATAATGATTGGTTCTTAAATTCACTTACTGGAATAGAAAACACATCTTTTTCTTCACTATTTATTATTATAATTTCATCATTTACAGAATACTCAAAGTGGCCTCCACTTTCGTCTCGAATTATCTTTACAATAGGGTATAAAAGTTCTGGTATTCTATTAATATTCTCATCACCTACATAAACTTCTTTATCACCTAATAGTTTAAGTAATGCATATATTTCACTCCACTCTCCTTTATTTCCTTTCATAATTTATATATTTAACATTATATCAATCATATTTTTAGCTGTAGCTTGAATAGCAGGAATTGCTACTGAATTACCAAACTGCTTATAGGCCTGAGCATCGGAAACTTTTATCAAAAATTCTTCTGGAAAACCTTGTAATCTTGCCCATTCTCTTGGAGTCATTCTGCGCCAACCATCTCTATTTACTTTTCCTTTAATCTTTGTTACAGGTGTAAAATCTTTCAAGCGGCAATCAATAACAATATTTCGTTCTCTACCCATTCCTCCAACAACTATTGCATTTGAACATTGATTATCAGCTATTACTTGGTATCCAAATCCATT
>NIUZ01000156.1 GCA_002254285.1 Bacteroidetes bacterium 4572_112
CTGTAGCTCAATATAAAAATCGTCACCAAATACTCGCTTGAATTTCTGTGCTGCTTTCTCAGCCTCTTCGTAGGTTGATGTAGTAAGTTTTTTTGAAATTTCACCACCCAAACAAGCTGATGTAGCTATAATGTTTTCGTGGTATTTTTCTAATAACTCCCAGTCAATCTTTGGTTTATGATAAAATCCTTCGGAAAATGCTAAACTGGATAATCTCATTAGATTTTTATATCCAGCCTCATTTTTAGCCAGAAGAATTAGGTGATAATTGCCTTTATTTGCAGGATTCTTATCATGGCGGGAATTTAAAGCCACATATGCTTCCATTCCCAAAATTGGTTTTATTCCCGCTTTTGTAAGCGAATTATGAAAATCCTTAACACCATACATATTACCATGATCGGTAATTGCTACAGCAGTTTGCCCGTCTTTCTTAGCTTTGTCACCAATCATTTTCACTTTTGTCATTCCATCTAAAATAGAATACTGAGTATGCACGTGCAAATGTGTAAATGGAGGGATTTCGTCATCCTTGAAAGGAATCTGATTATTAAGGAATTCGGAAACTATATCACTTTCTTTTTCTTCTACGCTTTCACTTTCCGTAATTTCCTCTTCGCTATATGGCTGAGTATTAAGTCCAATTGCTTTTATTGGATTTGGATTAGCTTCTTTAAACTTTTTAAGCTCCTCAGCCGATATTTGCAATGTAGTAATGCTAATAACGGATATTCTAATGAGTTCCAAAAAGCAACGAGTAGTAGCTTCCACATCCGCTGCAGCATTATGAGCTTCTTCAAAATTTACTCCAAAAAGTTTTTCGTGAAGTTGTTGAAGTTTAGGATATTTAAAGCCTTTTCCTCGCCCTGGGATTGCACAAAATGCCGTAGATAGCTTCATGGTATCAATACTGCCAATCTTTTCTGTGGGGCTTATAATTTGCTTACGATAGAATTCTGCACCAATTATGTTATTGTCAAATTCAACATTATGACCAACCACGAATTTACAATTTGCCACCGACTCATTAAACTCTTTAAGAACAGTAATCAAATCTACACCTTGCTTCTTCGCCCTTTCGGTGGTAATACCGTGAACCTTTACAGTTTCGTAAGGTATTTCGTATCCTTCGGGCTTAATAATATAGTTCTTTACCTCCAGCAGTTTACCATTTATATCATGCACCTGCCAAGCAAGTTGTACCATTCGTGGCCAGTTATCGCTATCGCTAATTGGGGCATTATAACTCTTTGGTAATCCGGTGGTTTCGGTATCGAATATTAAATACATATATACTATATTATTTGTGTTGAATAAGGTTGGTAAAATTAAAAAAAAGAGAGCTATGAATTCCTATTGTTGATAAGTAATAATATTTTTGAAATGTAAGTTTTTAGCCTATATATTCATTGAATTATATTGGGATTATTGTAAAGATTTAGTGAAAATATAATTATTTATACATCATGAACAAGCGTCTGTGTCGCTCGAAGCGACGCCGACGCTATGCTCTGTTCTGTGCAAGTGAGGGGATGCCTCCAAGTTCATTCCTGCAAAGGAATAGCGAAGACTTCTCTTGTAGCGAAGGCTTCTCTAATAAACACTAATGATATTACATATATTGATAATTTTAATGCAATTAAATTTATATTATCTTTGCTCTACCAACAATATTGTTTTAATAATTTTCGATATGGCTTTAATAACATTAAATATTCCAGAGAATAAAATCAGTTTCGTTAGAGAGCTTATTGATAAATTTGACTTCATTAAAATAGAAAAAGAAGATGTTAGTCTTGAGCTAACTGAAAAACAAAAGAATATTTTAAATGAACGCCTAGTAAATTATGAAAACAATCCTGATAGCTATCTTGATATGGATGAAGTAAAAGATAATCTTAAAAAGGACTATGGATTATAAAGTTAAGATTAGTCCAGAGGCTAATATTGAGATAAATGAAGCTATAAAATATTATAATGAAATAAACACAAAGCTAAGCTCAGAACTATTTAATATCTTATTTGATAACTTAGAATTCATAAAGAACAACCCATACAGTTTTACTATTAAACACCGAAATATTAGAGGATTACCTATTGAGAAGTATCCTTATGTGATATATTATTTTATAGACGAAATCCTTAAAACTGTGAATGTTATTTCTGTTTTCAATACCCATAAAGATCCTGATAAATGGGAGAAAAGAGTATAAATGGAATTAAAGATAATACCCTTTAAATAACAGATTTATTTTAATAATGATTTGTGCGTAAGCCCCCAATTAGTTTAACTTAATTGGGGTTTTTGCTTGCTATATAGCATCACGCGATAAAATTGACGCGGTAGCTGGAGAGGGCAAGGAATAACGAAATCTTATCTTAGAGCGAAGGCTTCTGTGAGCAGCATGGACAAGCGTCAGTGTCGCTCGAAGCGACGCCGACGCTATGCTCTGTTCTGAGCAAGTGAGGGGATGCCTCCAAGTTCACCCCTTCACTGCATGGTGAGTTAGAAATAGCGAAACCTTCTCTTGGAGCGAAGGCTTCGCTAATAAACATCCAAAAGTGAGGTCGATGTTGTATTTTATTGCAAGCAAGTACAAATCAATAAGTAAAGTATTGATTTAGTCAGCATTTTATATTGAATAATCTTCTTTAAAATATTGCTGATTTTTTAAAATCATTTGATGTTTTATAAACAAGGTTTTTTTGTAGTTTTGAACTCCTTTTTTAATTAATCGACAATTATTATAATATGTCAAAGCAATTACTAAATATAGTTGGAATATCATCGAGCAACTTGCAATCTAATTCGTTTGCATTAATACTTGAAGTAGAATCTACTAAACAGCGCATTCCCATTATTATAGGTCCAGCAGAAGCTCAATCAATAGCCATTGAAATGGAAGGAATGGCCACAAGTAGACCATTGACTCATGACCTATTAAAAAACATACTTAACACCTTTGAAGTTAAGCTTATTGAAGTGTATATTAATAAATTTAGAGAAGGAGTTTTTTACTCAACTTTAGTTTTATTGAATGGCGATCAGCAAGTGGAGATTGACTCAAGAACATCGGATGCTGTGGCTTTGGCTGTAAGAATGGAAGCTCCAATTTATGCTAATGATTTGGTTATTAAGGAAACAGCAATGTCAGCAGATATAAGTATTGATGAAGATACTGACGATATTTTTGATGATGATATTGAAGAAGAGGATGAAATGAGTATTGAGGAGTTAGAAGCTCTATTACAACATCTTATTGAAGATGAAAATTACGAAGAAGCATCTAAAATTAGAGATGAAATAAATTTAAGAAAACAAGAATAGAAGATATATGAGCTTAAAACTACGATTAATAATAATGAATTTCCTCCAGTTTTTTATCTGGGGTGCATGGCTGATTACTGTTGGAAGCTTCTGGTTTCAGAATAAAGGTTGGTCAGGAACTGAGTTTGGTGCTATATTTTCTACCATGGGAATTGCATCATTATTTATGCCAGCAATAGCTGGTATCATTGCTGATAGATGGATAAATGCCGAGCGATTATTAGGATTATTTCATTTAATAGGAGCAGGACTTCTATTTTATCTTCCCAATGTTGATTCGCCAACGGCTTTCTTTTGGGTGATGATGGCTAATATGGTGGTTTATATGCCAACCATTTCCTTATCTATAACAGTAGCTTATTCTTCACTGAATAAGGCAAATATGGATATTATTACAACTTATCCGCCAATTAGAGTATATGGTACCATTGGCTTTATAATTGCTATGTGGACTGTAAGTTTATTGAAAATTGAAACCTCTGCAGCTCAATTTTATGTGGCTTCGGCGGCTTCGGTAATTTTAGGAATATATTCATTCTCTTTACCAAAATGCGATGTAAATCCTAATCCAGAAAGCAAATCATTGGTTGATATATTAGGACTTAAGGCATTTACTCTGTTCAAGAACTCAAAAATGGCAATGTTCTTTGTTTTCTCAATGTTATTGGGAGCTTCATTACAACTTACAAATATGTATGGAGATACTTTCTTACATGATTTTGCTAAAATTCCAGAGTATAAAGACCTATTGGTTATTGAATATCCTGCAATTGTGATGTCGATATCGCAAATCTCAGAAACATTATTTATCCTTGCTATCCCTTTCTTTTTACGTAGATTCGGAATTAAGAAAGTAATGCTAATGAGTATGGTTGCTTGGGTATTGCGCTTTGGTTTATTCGGAATAGGTAATCCAGCCGAAGGCTTAGTACTTATTATTGCTTCAAATATTATCTACGGAATGGCATTCGATTTCTTTAATATCTCAGGTTCATTATTTGTAGAAAGTCAAACAGACTCTTCAATAAGAGCAAGTGCTCAGGGAGTATTTATGATGATGACAAATGGTTTTGGAGCTATATTTGGCAGTTGGGCAAGTGGTTTATTAATCGATAATTACTTTACAACTAGCGAAGGAAATCTTATGTGGAGCGATATATGGCTAACTTTTGCCGCTTACTCATTAGTAATTGCTGTATTATTTGCTATTTTCTTCAAGCATAAGCATAATCCTGATGAAGTTGCTAATGTTAACCATTAAAATACATTATATTAATAGTTTATGCGTAATTTAGTTTTATTAAGTGGGTTATTGATTATTTTGGTTTTTTCTTCTTGCAAAAAAGACAATCATGGTGAATTAGAATTGAAAGGTCGAGTTGTGACTAATGGTACTAATGATGCTGTTCGTATTTCTACAAATATAGGTAATCCACATGTAGATGTGTATATAATTAATATGATTTCGTATCAAGAACGACTTATTGCATCAACTAAAACTGATGATAATGGTTATTTTTCACTCAAAGTAGATTTATTTGATCTTATTTCCGATAGAGAAAAGCGTAGTTATGAAGATGAGCATACCAAATTTTATTATGAAGTGTCTAATTTAGATACTACATTTTATTTTCGATATCCGCATTGGTATGGACGTCTGATGACTTTTGGACTTAATGAACTTAATGTTGGAGATGATAAAGAATTATTAATAGGAGTAGATGCTATGTCATATACTCGTTTTAGGCTTATTAATACTAGTACATCAG
>NIUZ01000157.1 GCA_002254285.1 Bacteroidetes bacterium 4572_112
CAGAAGTTATTTGCTTTGGTTATTATTGCCTTTACTTGGGCTTACATTGTAGGTATAGAACTTGATAAACTCAATCCTATAAAAATTAAAAAACATGGAAGAAGAGCTAAAAGCTTAATGAAATATGGCCTAGATCACATAACTAATATGTTGTTCTGTAATGATTTAATAAGATTTAAGGAATGCTGTAATTTTTTGTCATGTACTTAGCAATAAATGACTTAACTTTGGCAACAAATAATTATTCATACATGAAAACAACACACACACAACTGTCTTATAAAATGCTCTTTGCATTACTGATTCTACTATTACCTACCATATTTGCTACTGCACAAACCACAAGAGTATTATTTATAGGTAATAGCCTCACAGGAGTGAATAATCTACCAAACCAATTTGAATCACTTGCCATAAGTGCCGGCAAGCAAATTTATGTAGAGGATGCTACAATAGGCGGTGCTACATTACAAGATCATTTAAATAATACCACAACCATAAATAAAATACAACAAGGAAATTGGGATTATGTTGTATTACAGGAACAGAGCCAACTCCCTTCATGGGAGACCGATAGAGAATTCTTATTTTATCCTTATGCCAAAAGTTTAGACAGTATCATCAAAATATATAATCCTTGTGGAGCCACCATGTTTTTTATGACATATGCCCACCGCAATGGAGATTTAGGAATTTTACAAAATGGTGGCTACGACACTTATTGGGATATGCAACAGCGAATTCGTGAAGGGTATATGGAAATTGCCGACTCTCTAAATTCACCAGTGTCGCCAGTAGGTTGGGCTTTCAGGCAATGCAGGTTGCAGTACCCAAATATAGAACTGTATATGCCTGACTTTAACCACCCCACAGACACAGGCACTTATCTTGCTGCCTGCACCTTCTATTCTACAATATTTCAGGATAGCTCCATCGGTCTACCATATATAGGAAATATGACTAATTCCAAAGCCCTTATTTTGCAATCTATTGCCTCAAAAATTGTGCTGGACAGTATGAGTTTATGGAATATTAGCAGTAATACAGTAGGATATGCTACATCAAATTTTAACTTTAGCGACTCCTTACTGACGGTGTCTTATAATAATATGTCAACCAATGCCTTAAATTACTATTGGGATTTTGGCGACAATAATCATTCAATAATACAAAATCCAGTTCATACCTATAGCAGCTCAGGACTCTATAATGTAAAACTAATTGCGAGCAATAATTGCAATAGCGACACTAATTACCGACAAATAAGCATATTAGACTATAACACGCCCCCTATTTGCAATTTTGGTTTCACATCTAATAATAATGCATATAGCTTTATTGACTCATCACATTATGCGGTATATTACTCATGGGATTTTGGTGATGGTGATACTTCAAATTCAATAAATCCTACTCATGTATATAATATTGCTAATACATATTCCGTAAAACTAAAAGTCACAAACATATTTGGCAGTGATAGTATTACAAAAATGATAATAATTAACCCTAATGGTATTAATGATAATAAGAATAAACCAAAAATAGAAATATATCCAAACCCCTTGCAAAACACTCTTAATATACGTACCAATATAGAAAACTACTCTACGCAAATTCGGTCAATTAATAATGTACTATTGTATAATAGTACCGAAAGTAGGAGCTCCAAAACCGATATTAGTAAACTCCCCAATGGCATATATATATTGACTATACACACCAAAGAAGGAATCTATACGCATCGTTTGCTTATCGCAAATTAAATAATTAGTTACTACTTAATGCAAGCTTAACCTATTGAATATCTGGGAGTATTCTTTAATAATAGCTATTTATAATAGCTTAAAATCAAGATATGCATTTAGCTATTTTCGTTGCTAAGGTAATTTGATATTAGTATAAACCATTGCGAAATTTTGGATGTACTTTGTGTGCATTTTAAAATACAATTGGCATTAGTAGTAACTTTTTTTACTCATAATAATTATAGTGAGTTCGTTATTGTTATACTAAGCCGACATAGAAATTTGTAATATTAAAAGCATCTTTTGCACCTATTCTTCTTTAGAATTTATTTCCGTAGCTGCGGCTATGCAAAGAAATTCCGCATCGACTAGGCACAAAATATGTTTTTTACTAAATACAATTTTCTATCACGGCTTAGTATAAGTCATAATATATTCAGTGCATATAAAAGAGCATTTCCTACACTAATAGCAGCATGTAATGATACGAACTATGATACACACCGCAACAGTTTTGCTTTTCTGTATCTCGGAAGATTATGCCCAATAATATTTTCCTCCATATCAATAAGAACTTCGTGCAGCTTTTCGCAACAAACATACCTGCGGATATAAGGTATTACAAAATTCCCTACATTTGCTAGCTAAATTTAATCAAGAAAACATACAAACACAATATTATTATGCAAAAATTACAAACGATATTTGTTTCGGCATTAATGCTAATGAGTTTTGGCAACATTCAAGCTCAGCAAGACAAAACCGATTGGATGGGTGGAGTGCCAGAAGGTTGTACGACAGTCACTGTTGGAAAAGACGCCTCTTATGATGGCTCGGTTATGACTTCGCATACCGACGATAGTCACCGTACTCGCTCGTGGATGCAGATGGTAGCAGCGGCAGACCATGCAAAAGGTAGCACTACTCCAATGTATAAACGAGTACAGGATAATGATAAAGCAATGCCTATTTATGCTCATAATAAAATCGGGGAAATTCCTCAGGTGGAGCATACCTATGCTTTCTTGAATACTGCTTATCCAAGTATGAATGAGCATCAGCTTGCCATTGGCGAATCTACTTTTGGTGGTAGAGATGAGCTACAATCTAATAATGGACTTATCGACTGTCAGCGACTTTGTCAACTGATGTTAGAAAGAACTACAACTGCTCGTGAGGCCATAAAAATGGCTGACGAATTGCTAATGGAATATGGTTGGACAGATTATGGTGAAGTGCTTACTATTGCTGACCCTAATGAAGTTTGGCATCTGGAAATTGTAGGACCAGGAAAAGGAAATAAAGGTGCAGTTTGGGTTGCTCAGCGAGTACCAAACGACCATGTTGGAGTAAATGCAAATGCAAGTACCATTAAAGAAATTGACCTTAAGAATAAGGACTACTTTATGGCTTCAAAAAATATTTATAAGGTAGCAGAGACAATGGGATTATGGAGCAAAAAAAGTGGTGAAGTTTTCCGCTTTAACCATGTTTATGCCCCTCATAGCCGCGAGTCGGTGGCGTCACGTCGTCGTGAGTGGAGGATACTTAGCATATTAGCTCCATCATTGCACCTTAGCCCAACGGCTCAAGATTATCCATTTTCTGTAAAACCAGAAAAGAAAGTTACTCTTAATATGATGGTAAGTCTTTTTAAGGATTATTACCAAGGAACGCCTTACGATATGCGCCGCAATCAAACTGTGGCTGATAAAGATGGTAAGCAGGTTATTTCGCCAATGGCAAATCCTTTTATGCCTTACGATCAGCTTGAGCTTGATAGAATAAATGGTGGTTGGTTTAGCGTGGATCACGAGAGTGGAAAAATTCGCTTCCTAGGTGAGCGCACAATAGCTCGCTGGTATACTATGTATGGAACAATCACTCAGTCAAGAAGTTGGTTGCCTGATGCAATAGGTGGAAAAGTATGGTTGGCACAAGATAATATTGCCACTTCAATTTATGTTCCTGTATATTGTTCAATAAGTGCATTGCCAGAAAGTTATGCAACTCCAGGTCGTGTAAATGGCTTTACTCGCAAATCAGCATGGTGGGCTTTTAACCGTACAGGTACTCTTGCAGCACAACGCTGGGGCGATATGCATAAAGATGTAGATGCTGTATGGAATCCTATGCAAAAGCAAATGTTTGATGATGTGGAAAATACCGAAGCCAAGGCATTGGAACTTTCTAAAGCTAAAAAAGATGCTGAGCTTAAGAAATTCTTAACAGATTATACTCAGAAATGGGGAAATACTGTTGTGGATAGAGCTTGGTTATTGGGTGATGAGTTATGGACTAAGTATGACGAGAAGTTTTAGTTTTTAGTCTTCAGTTGGCAGTCTTCAGTCAACAGTCTACAGTCTACAGTTGGCAGTCTTCAGTCTACAGTTTTCAGTCAACAGTCTACAGTTGGCAGTCTTCAGTCAGTTACTGAGTACTGCTTACTGAAGACTGCATACTGCCTACTGCCTACTGCGAACTGCCTACTGCTTACTGCCTACTATAAAATTTCTTCAATCTGCATCAAGCTATCAACAGTATAAGTTGGTTTAAATCCAGCATAAGTATTATCAAAATTGACCCAAATTTGATCCATTCCAACTTCTGAGGCTCCTTTAATATCAGCTTTAAGGTCGTCGCCAATCATGATGCTTTCTTCTACAATAGCTCCTGCTTTTTGCATGGCATAATGGAATATTTCGGGGCTAGGTTTTTTCCAATCAGTTTCTTCACTAATAATTATTTCTGTAAAGTACTTGCTTAATTTGCTCTGTTCTAGTTTTATATACTGTACTTCTGAAAAGCCATTTGTGATAATGTGCAATTTGTATTTGTTGCTAAGTTTTTCCAATAGTTCAATTGTGCCAGGGAATAGCTGCTTTTTATAGGGGCTTTCTTTAACGTAAAACTCGCCCATTTTTTTTGCCAATCCAAAATTATCAACATCAAAAAGACGCAATGTGGCATGGAATCGCTCAGTGCTAAGAAACTCCTTAGTTATTTCTCCCACGCGATATTTTGCCCATAGTCCGTGGTTAATTTCACGGTAATTATCAATAAACTCTTGAGAATCGATACAAGCCAAAGTGGTGATATCAAACTTATTGAACATATCCTCAAGTACTTCTTCCGAATTTGCCTCAAAATTCCAAAGGGTACGGTCTAAATCAAAAAATAGGTGCTTATACTTCATTGTAAATGCGTAAATTATTAAAGGGCTAAATTAGTAAATTGTTAAATTAGTAAATTGTTAAATTATCTGTTTTTGGGGTGAGATGTGTTAGGTTCTTAAAGGTGAATAGAGAAAGATGAATAGGGAAGGAACCCCGATAGGAAT
>NIUZ01000158.1 GCA_002254285.1 Bacteroidetes bacterium 4572_112
CGACATGCTCAGTACAGGCTTTTATGCAAATAATTTTTGCCTTCTAATAGGAAAATATATTCCAATTTATTTATAGCGTATTTTGATACCAAATTGGTATAACAACGAACACTTTAATAATTTAACATTTCAGTAATTAAACAATTTAATAATTTATCAAAACAACAAACCTGAAATAATAAATGTCGTAATTTTTTAGTATTTTTGTGCTATGGGTGATTTAACAATAACAAATAAAGTTTTAGAGAGGTATATTAATTTTTTGCTCCGTTTTGATAAGAGTTCTAAGAAAAAAATGATTACTAAACTTACTAACTCTTTGGAAAAAAAAGAAGAGAAATCATTTACTATAAAATCAATATTTGGTGCTTGGCAAGATGATCGAAGTGCTGATGATATAATAGATGATATACGTGAATCAAGAATGGAACCAAAAGATATTGATTTATAATGAAATACCTGCTAGATACAAATATATGCATTCATCTTTTTAGAGGGAATTATAATTTAGCTGATAAAATAGAACAAATAGGTATAGAGAATTGCGCAATATCTGAAATCACATTAGCAGAGTTAGTTTTTTGTGCAGAAAACAGTAAGTTTCCTAAAAAGAATTTCCAATTAATTGAAATATTTTCTGAACAAGTTATAAACCAATTCTGAATGCTATTCCTGCCTATGCAAAGCAGAAAGTAGAATTAAGAAAATTAGGTATGATGATTAGTGATTTTGATTTATTAATAGGCACAACAGCTATGGCAAATGATTTAATAATGGTTACTGAAAATGTAAAAGAGTTTAAAAGGATTAGAGGAATAGAATTGCAGAACTGGATAAATAGATAGGGTGCAATAATAGTATATCAACAAACCCCAAACAACAAATCCTAAACACGAAATAAACTTCTTCAACTCATTCAGCCAATTAAACCCCTTCATCATCTTCAACCAAATATACCAATAAACCTTTTATTATGAAGAACCTTTTAGTACTATTAATATTATTTGTGTCAATTTCGGTTAACGCTCAAGAAAAACAATTGACAGATGAAGAGAAAGTTTATGGATTATCATTAATTTGGCAAGAGGTAAATTATAATTATGCCTATTTGGAGAATTATAATTTGGACTGGGATAGTGTATATACTGCTAATATTCCAAAGGTAGTGGCTGCGAAAAATCTTACCGAATATTATTCCATTTTATCTGGTATTATTAATTCATTTCATGAAGAGCATACTACAATTATTTCACCTTTAGAAGTACAAAAGAAGTATGGGTATGTGCCGATAAGCCTGTCGTATATAAATGGAAAATATTACGTAACAGCATTTTCGTCAGAGTATAAAGACAAAGTTTTTATTGGAAGTGTTTTAACAAATGTCAATAGTTATGATGTGAATGATTATTATGATAAATTCGTATTTCCCAATTGTAATCTATCAGAACATATCGCAAAGAGACAAGTCGGAAAAGGGATATTCTTTTTTGGTCTTCTTAATAAAAAGTTAAGAGCAACATTTCTTAATCCCGATGGCAAAACGGTTTCTTTAAAACTAAAGCGCCGTTCTCGTTTTACTGAAGCTCCTGAAGAAATAAAGGTGCCAAAAATGTATCAGGATACAGCCTTTTTATTCAAAAAATATGGTGATATTTCCTATATCCGTATTAAATCTTTTTTGACTAATACTCCAAGCACTTCATTCGCTAAAATAGTTGATAGTTTAAAAAATAGTAAAGCTATAATATTTGATGTGAGAGCTAATATTGGTGGAAATTCTCAATTTGCTACAGATATTATTTCATACTTTTCGGTTCAAAAGTCTATGCCATTGTGGTGGGGACAACAGAAGGTTAATAGAGGTTTTTATAAAGCAGCTGGTGTATATACTTATTTGCATGGAGACTCTTTGGCAAAGGCAAATAATTATTATGCTGAATATATTGCCATTTCACATTACGAAGGTGGCCAATACAATTGGCCTAATAACACAAACGGAGAGTTAAAAGATATTCCCGTAATAGTTCTATGTAATTACCTTACAGTGTCCTCTGCTGAGACTTTTATTCTACAGTTAAAACAAGTAGCATCAGTTACTGTAATAGGAGAGCCTACAGCAGGAAGTGCAACTATGGCATTGGAAGTTCAGCTTCCTGGTGGCGGCGGATTTAATGTTGCCGCTTCTAAAGCTCTTGATGAAAACGGTAAGCCCTATAAATATACACAGCCTGATATTATTCATATTCCGAGCTTAGAAGATGAAAAAACAGGCAACGATAGCGTATTGAAAATCGCAATAGATTTAATTAATAATGAAAAATAGGGTCGTTTAATCATATGGGCTATTAAAAGGGACTATCCTGTAAAGTGTGTAAATAGAAAAGTTATTCTAGAATATTTTTGGTCCTTTCAACCTCTTTCAACCTCTTTCAACCCTTTTCAACCTCTTTCAACCCCTTTCAACTCTTTTCAACAATTAAATCCTTACAAATATTTACCATAAATTACGTCTAATTAAATTGTACCTTTGCAGCCGCAAATTTTAAGCTTTTTTAAGGTTAATTTTAGAATCATAAAATTACCTTTGGCTTTTATATAAAACATTAATAGTTATGAATAAAGATACGATACTAGGTTTCTTTTTTATTTTCCTAATTTTAGTAGGATACTCGTGGTATGTAGCCCCTTCTGAGGAAGATATTGCACAGCAAAAAGTAGAAATGGCTCGTCAGGATTCATTGAATGAAGTTCGTAAAGAGCAATCGCGTATTGCTGAAACAGAACGTAAAATGATGAAGGCTGCTGACGATGTTGGTAATCAACAATCAACTGAGAGCAATAATGCTGTTGTTAGCGATTCGATGCTAAATGATATGCAGTTGCAAAAGTTTGGTGGTTTTGCAGCAATGAGCCATGGTGAAGAAAAAGAAATCACCATTGAGAATGACAAAATAAAAATCCGTGTTTCAACAAAAGGTGGTAATATAACTTATGCCGAATTAAAGGAATATCATACTTATGATACTATGCCATTGGTTTTGTTTGACAAAAACACTGCTAGCATTAGCTATTTATTGAATGATAAGCGTGTTGAATCAAAATCTTTATATTTTGAGCCAATTGCCAAATCTGATTCAAGAGTTGAGGATAGTATATACGTTCACGAAGGGGAGACTTATTCTTTCGCAATGCGTATTTATCCTAATGATAATAACGGAAAAGTTCTTAAAGATAAATATTTAGAATTTGCTTATACAATTACCGGCGATGATTATATGATTGATTATAATCTTAATATGCAGGGTATGAGTGATTTTGTAGCTCCGGGCTTGAATGATATTCCATTATACTTGAATATGGATATGCTTTCAATGGAGAAAGATCCTAAGCAAGAAGCTAAGCAAACTGCAATTTTTTACCGTTACTCAGGTGATGATGAGAGTGTTGATGAGCTAAGTCTTACATCTATGGATGAGGAGAAAGAAGACTTATCGACAAAGGTAAAGTGGATTTCTTTTAAGCAACAGTTCTTCTCTTTTGTAATTATTGCTGACGAAAGTTTTGCAAAAGCTGAGATTGTACAAGAAGGAAATGAGGAGAGTGCTAATTCTAGGTTTTTAAAGAATATGAAAGCCGATATTAGTGTGCCTCTTTCTAATAATTCAGAATTTCAGTCGGTGGCTATGCATATGTATATGGGTCCTAACAAATATTCTGAACTTAAGAAGTATGAATTAGATTTGGAGCGTATGGTTCCTCTAGGATGGGGTTTCTTTTTACTGCACTGGATCAATAGAGTGGTTGTAATTCCTGTATTTCATGCCCTTAGTGGTTTTGGTTGGAATTATGGTATTATTATTCTTGTACTTACATTATTGCTTAAGGTTGTACTTTTTCCAATTGCATATAAAACATATATGTCATCGGCAAAAATGCGTGTTCTTAAGCCAGAGATTGATGAGCTAGCTAAGAAATTTCCTAAGAAAGAAGATTCGGTTAAAAAGCAACAAGCAACCATGTCTTTATATAAAAAGGCTGGAGTAAATCCTATGGCCGGTTGTGTGCCTATGTTATTGCAAATGCCAATTCTGTTTGCTCTATTCCGCTTTTTTCCTGCGGCTATCGAATTACGTCAGCAATCATTCCTATGGGCTGATGACCTTTCGGCATACGATTCTATTTACTCATGGACTCAGCAGATTCCATTATTGAGTACTTTCTATGGTAATCACATCAGTTTATTTACTCTTTTGATGACAGTATCTACGATTCTTTATACTCGTATGAATAATCAGATGATGGCTTCGAACCAGCAAATGCCAGGTATGAAAACCATGATGTATCTTATGCCAATCATGTTCTTGGGTTTCTTTAATAATTATGCTTCGGGATTAAGTTATTACTATTTCCTAGCTAATATTATCACTTTTAGCCAGATGTACCTAATGCGTCGCTTTGTTGATGAGGATGCAATACGTGCTAAGCTAGAAGCTAATAAGAAAAAGCCTGTAAAGAAATCAAAATTCCAAGCTAGATTGGAAGAAATGGCAAAACAAAAAGGTGTGAAAAAATAGTTCACTTCCTAATATATACTGAAAAGCCCAATATAGTTGATACTTTATTGGGCTTTTTTTTGAACTTCATTTTGCCGATAAGTCTTCTTTATTTTTGCTTATACCAATTACAATTCAAACTTGCTGATAAATAAATTGGTAATAAGCGAAGCGATTCATGAGCACCATTGAAAAATAATAAATTGTGAATAATATATTTCACATATTCAAGGCGAAAATTCTTTGCATAGCCACAGTTACGGTATTGCGAAGCAATCATGAGTACCATTAGTAGTTATTATCGTAAGCGTACGGCGAAGTACATATTGTGAGGTTTCCCAAATCTTATGATTTTTGTTGCTCAAATATAAAAGCAATAATTATGTTAGGATTAGGGACAGAACACACATACTACTATTATTTATCAGCAGTAGATATGCGCAAAGGATTTACTACTATTATTTATCAGCAGTAGATATGCGCAAAGGATTTAATGGTTTAAGTGGTATAGTTAGCGATCACATGAATGAAAATAAAGGCAAAAATATTGTATACGCCTTTATCAATAAGAGAAAAGATAAACTAAAATTACTCCATTGGCGAGCTGGTGGATTTGTGCTCTATTATAAGCGCCTAGAGAAAGGTGTTTTTGAACTTCCCAAATACGATGTAGCAGAAAGCTTAGCAGTTTTAACATATACTCAAATAATTATGATTTTGGATGGAATAAGCATTGTTAGTGTCAATAAAAAAGAAAGGTATTTATCTAAAAAAAAGTAAAAAAACTTTAGTATTTATTGGCTCTATGTAGATTAATTTTTGTATCTCTACTGTATGCAAAACGCTATAAGACATACAGATAAATGTATTTCTATCTCTAAAAAGGAGCTGAGTGAGCTGACC
>NIUZ01000159.1 GCA_002254285.1 Bacteroidetes bacterium 4572_112
GAATTTACATTTTGTCCAAGTAAGGTAATTTCCTTATATCCTTTGGCATGCAGGTCTTTAGCTTCGGCAATTATTGATTCAGGATCTCTGCTTCTTTCGTGTCCTCTAGTATAAGGTACCACGCAGTATGAGCAATAATTGTCGCAACCACGCATAATGGAAATAAAAGCCGAAATGCCATTTTTATCTAGCCTTACAGGAGTTATTTCTGCGTAAGTCTCTTCCAACGAAAGTACTGTATTCGCCATTTGCCTTCCATCTTCGGTTTGACTAATAAGGTTTGGCAAATCGCGATAAGCATCAGGACCAACAACCATATCAATAAAATCCTCTTCCTTTAATAAAGTCTCTTTCAGTCGCTCGGCCATACAGCCAAGTATTCCAACCTTAAGACTAGGTTTTTTCTTTTTAAGATGCTTAAATTCTTGAATTCTATTTCTCACTTTCTTTTCGGCATTTTCGCGAATCGAGCAAGTGTTTACAAATATCAAATCAGCATCTTTTGCGGTTTTTGTAAGTTCGTAACCTTCTTTCTCAAGTATTGATACAACAACCTCACTGTCAGATATATTCATCTGGCAGCCATAGGTCTCTATAAATAGTTTCTTTGAATTCATATTCTTATAATTTAAGCATTCTAAGGTTTTGACATATTATTGAAATATGCCATATTAGAAAGTTTGCAAATTTACATCAAATATGCTGTTCACATTATTCATGAATATGATTTTATTCATCTTTTTGATAAAATATGCTCTTTGACACCAATTAATAGTATAAATAAGCTCGTTTGCCTTAGTTTGTTATTCATTAAAATATAAATATGCTTAATCTGAGGAATTGTAATTAATAGATTATTAGTTTATTATGCTTTATTATTGTAATCTGGTCGGAATGATAATAAAATATATAACTTTGCAGCCGCATTTTTAGGGTAATCTAAAAAGCATTTTTTTCGAGGAAAAACATCCAGCTATATATTAAGGTATAGTATTTATTACTCAAAATTAAGGGTGTAATGAAAGATAATAACATATTCATTTAAAGATAATCAAATGGCTAAGAATCTCTTAATTGTCGAGTCACCAGCAAAGGCAAAAACCATCAATAAATATTTGGGAGAAGACTTTATCGTAAAATCAAGTTTTGGACATATTCGTGATTTAGCGAAAAAAGATTTAGGAGTAAATATTAATGATGATTTTAGTCCAGTATATATTGTTGATCCTGACAAGAAAAAAATTGTTAGCGAACTAAAGAAACTTAGTAAGGAAGCAGAAACTGTATGGCTGGCTTCGGATGAGGATCGCGAGGGGGAAGCTATTGCTTGGCACCTTGCCGAAACTTTGAAACTTGATCCTGCTAAGACTAAACGCATTGTTTTTCATGAGATTACAAAAGAAGCTATTGTTAATGCTGTAAAGAATCCTCGCGAAATTGATTATAATTTGGTGGATGCTCAGCAAGCTCGAAGAGTACTTGATAGATTAGTAGGTTTTGAGCTTTCTCCATTATTATGGAAAAAAATTAGACCATCATTGTCAGCAGGCCGTGTGCAGTCAGTAGCTGTTCGCCTTATTGTGGAAAGAGAAAAAGATATTGCTAAATTTACGGCTACATCTTCTTATAAAATTACTGCAGAATTTGAGAACGAAGATGGCTCAAAATATAAGTCAGAGCTATCAACAAAATTCACGAAGAAGGAAGATGCAATGTCTTTCTTAGAGCAATGTAAAAATCACGATTTTCAGGTTGCAAAAGTAGAAAAGAAACCGGCAAAACGTACTCCTGCTGCTCCATTTACAACATCATCATTACAGCAAGAAGCAAATAGAAAAATGGGTTATTCGGTTTCTAAAACCATGACCTTAGCTCAGCAATTATACGAAGCTGGACATATTACATATATGAGAACTGACTCCATTAACCTTTCGGACCTAGCATTAAAAATGGCTAAAGACGAGATTACTGGTTTATATGGTGCTGAATATTCTAACGTTAGAAATTTTAAGACTAAGATTAAAGGTGCACAAGAGGCTCACGAGGCTATTCGACCTACAGATATGAGCCTTAAAGTTGCTGGTAAAGATGCTCAGCAAAAACGTATTTACGATCTTATTCTTAAACGTACTTTGGCTTCTCAAATGAGTGATGCTAAGCTCGAAAAAACCATTATTACCATTGACTCACCAAATAGTAAGTATCATTTTACTACCAATGGTGAGGTTATTATATTCGATGGTTTCCTTAAGGTATATCAAGTTGCTCAGGATGAAGATGCTGAAACTGATCAAATGGAAGGAATGTTACCTCCAACAACTGCAGGAGACGCCCTTAATTATAATAATATAAATGCGGTACAGCGCTTTACTAAGCAACCACCACGTTATTCTGAGGCCTCTTTGGTGAAGAAAATGGAGGACTTAGGAATTGGTCGTCCTTCTACTTATGCTCCAACTATATCTACTATTCTTAATAGAGGTTATGTTGTAAAGGATGAGATTGAAGGAATAAAAAGAAATTATACGGAATTGGTATTGGCAGCACAGAATATTGCTGAGAATATTAATACAGAAAATGCTGGAGCTTCAAAAGGAAAATTAAGCCCAACAGATATTGGTAAAATTGTTAATGAATTTCTTGTAAAGTATTTTGAGGAAATTCTTAGTTATGATTTTACTGCCAAAGCAGAGAAAGAGTTTGATGATATTGCTGCCGGCAAAACTAAGTGGAATGCAAGAATTAAAGAATTCTATGCCGGTTTTCATGCCAAGGTTGTTGAAACAACAGAAACTGCTGAGCGACATAGTGGAGAACGTCAACTTGGAGTTGATCCTGCTACAGGTAAAAATGTAATTGTTCGTATGGGTAAATTTGGCCCAATAGTTCAAATAGGAGAGACTACTGAAGAGGAAAAACCTAAGTTTGCAGGCTTGCAAAAAGGTCAGTCTTTGGAGTCTATTTCTTTTGAAGATGCAATGGAGCTATTCAAATTCCCACGCCAAATGGGGCAATACGAAGATAAGGTTGTTACTGTGGCAATTGGTCGTTTTGGACCTTATGTGCGTCATGATAGTAAGTTCTTCTCTTTACCTAAGGAGGATGACCCTGCTTCTGTAAGCTTCGAAAGAACGGTAGAGATTATTGAGGCTAAACGTCAGAAAGATAGAGAGAATACTATAAAAATATTTGACGAGGAGCCAGGTTTAATAATTATGAATGGTCGCTTTGGACCGTATATATCTTTTGAAAAACGTAATTATAAAATTGCTAAAACTACTGATCCAGAAACTCTTTCTTTGGATGACTGTAAGGAAATTATAGAAAAAGCACCAGCTAAAAAAGGCGCTAAGAAAAAAGCTCCTGCTAAAAAGAAAGCGCCAGCAAAGAAAAAAGCAACAACTAAGAAAAAAACTGTAGTAAAGAAAAAGACTGCTACAAAAAAGAAAACTGTTGCCAAAAAGAAGACTACAACTAAAAAGACAAAGTAATATATAAATGGATTTTTCGATATACCTTAATAGCATAGAAATCCCAGATTTCGATTTCGACTCTTCTGCTACAAAGCGCCAAATGGGCGACTTTATTAAAGTAAATAGTGTTGATGATGGTATGCCCGATTTGGAAGGTATGCAAATGGCGATTATTGGTGTTACTGAATCTCGAAATTCTGTTAATAATTATGGCTGTAGCAAAGCTCCTGATGAGGTACGAAAGTATTTGTATCGCTTATTTCTTGTAAATGAGAATATGAATGTTGCTGACCTTGGGAATATCAAAGCAGGATATAATATCGAAGATACCTATTTTGCTGTCAAATCTGTTGCAGAATATCTCCTTAAAAACAATATCATTCCTATTATCATTGGTGGTTCGCAAGATATCACTTATGCAAATTATACTGCCTACGAAAATATGGGTCAGGTAATAAATATAGCTTCTATTGATTCATCTTTCGACCTTGGTAATGCTGAGGAGAACTTTAATTCAAGATCCTTTCTGAGTAAGATTATACTTCATCAACCAAATTTTTTATTCAATTATACCAATATAGGATATCAAACATACTTTGTTGATTCACAAGCTATAAAATTAATGGAATCTCTTTATTTTGATGTATATCGTCTTGGAGTAATGCGTAATAATATGGAGGAGATAGAGCCTTTGGTTCGAAATGCAGACTTACTTAGCTTCGATATTAGTTCAATACGTCAGAATGAAGCCCCTGCAAACGTAAACACTTCACCAAATGGATTTACTGGCGAAGAAGCTTGTAGAATTGCGCGCTATGCTGGTATTAGTGATAAACTTTCTTCTTTCGGTATTTATGAAATTAATCCTGATAATGATATTAATGGGATGACTGCGCATTTAGCTGCTCAAATTATTTGGTATTTCATGGAAGGGTTCTATCAACGAAAAGGTGACTTTCCTCATAAACAGAAAGATAACTATAAAAAATATAATGTAGGAGTGGTAAATAATGATCATCCTATAGTTTTTTATGAAAGTTTGCGTAGTGGTAGATGGTGGATGCAGGTGCCATTAAATGGTGAAAGTGCTGATAAGTATAAAAGACATTATATGCTTCCTTGTTCGTATTCTGATTACGAATCAACTACCGCTGGTGATATTCCTGATAGATGGTGGCAAGTCTATAAGAAGCTTATGTAATATTATGTAGCTTTGTTGTATAAATGAGAACTAGCCCTTTATACAGAATATACTATATTGCCTAGCAGCCTTTTGCCAATTAGATTATAATAACTCCCCTTAATTTTCGCGAAGGACATATTTATAATGCCTTATTATTCCAATAAGCTTGATTTTATATTTATGTTAAAAAAACAAAATTTTTTCCAATAATATAAATGAATATGATTTAATTGATATTGTTTTACATTAGACCAAAGCCTTGTTGGTGTGAGCTGTGTCCATAGTAGTAAAATCCAAATGAGAATGTGATTTAGTATTTAGTAATATTATTTTTGCATTAATGTGTTTTTATTAAATTATGTTAAACTTTTTTTTATACTTTAGCCACTTGTTTATACACAAGCACAAAAATAACAATATGAAACAGTTCTTATTAATGGTAAGCATTGTGTTAATCAGCGGTTTAGCCGTTGCTCAACAGGATGTTCAATACACGAATTTCATGTTCTCAAAGTTTAACTTTAACCCAGGTTTTGCTGGGATGGGAGACGGAATATGTGTAAATGGCTTAGCTCGCCAGCAGTGGATGGGTTATAAAGGTACTGATGGAGAGGGTGGTGCGCCTTCGACATATTACTTTGCTGCCCAAAGTCCTGTAAAAGTATTATTAGGAGGTATTGGTGTAGTTGTAACAAAAGACGCTATCGGATTTGAAAACAACACAAGCGTAAGATTAGCATATTCATTTCATTTAAATATTGGTTCAGGAAAATTAGGAATAGGTTTACAAGCAGGATTTTTGAATAAACAAATAGACTTTACTAAATTTAGACCTACAGACGATAGTGATCCTTTATTACAAGGAGGGAATGAATCGGCAATGGGCTTTGATATGGCTTTTGGTGCAGTGTATAAAACCGATAAATATTATGCAGGAGTTTCATTTACTCAAATGCAAAATATATGGAATGCAGAAGCTGAGTTTGCTTCTGGAAATGATAATTTAGCAAACCCTGATTACATTAACCATACATTTATTACTGGTGGTTATTTTTATCAGTTATCGATGATGCCGACTATTACATTGAATCCAAATGTATTAGTTAAAATAGCAGGTACATCATCAGCACAATTTGATCTTAATATGTTGGCGTGGTATAATAAACAAGTATACGCCGGCGTTACCTATAGAGCTACTGATGCAGTTTCTGTATTGGCAGGATATAAAGTGGTTAATGGAGCTTTAAAAGGCTTAATGGGAGGTTTATCATATGATATTACAACCTCAAAGATGAGTTCTGGAACTAGTGGATCTTTCGAAATATTTCTGAAGTATTGCTTCAAAATCGAGATACCTGCTAAGAAAGAAAAACACGGAACAGTGTTATATTTATAAATTTAATGAAACAAAATATTGGTGGCAACGTACAAACCGCCTAATTGTAAACGAAAAGTTGAATTATGTTAGTAAAATCAATCAACAACTTGAAAAATGTATTTGTTATTAGTACCTTGTTAGTCCTATTAGCTTCTTGTGGAAGTGGTAGTGGTGAATTGACAGGTGTGCAAGACCGTGGCGAATGGTATCAAGACGATCCTTATGGTATGCTTTTCATCCCTATGGGAAGCTATAATATGGGAGCATCAGATGAAGACGTGCCTTATGGTCAATCGAATCCTTCAAAAACAGTTTCTGTTCAAGCATTTTATATGGACGAAACCGAAATTACAAATAACGAATATCGTCAGTTTGTATATTGGGTTAAAGATTCTATAGCACACGTTATTCTTGGTGAATTAGGTGATGAAGAAATATTCGGAAACCACTTAAAAAGAAATAAAGATGGTGATCCATACGAAGTTATGGAACAAGGTCAAATTCATAATCCTATTAATTGGGATGAGCCTATCTTATATGATGATACTGATGATTCGGAAAACGAAAGTACAGTAACAAT
>NIUZ01000160.1 GCA_002254285.1 Bacteroidetes bacterium 4572_112
CAAAGGAAGTGTTGAAATATAGAGAAGCTTTATGGGCAGGTTATGCTTCATTGAATGAGGCTCATGAGATAAATGAAGACTTAATAATAAATATCTTTAATCAGATAAAAGAGACTAATACGGGCTATCGTCCGGCACAGGCACGCATTGTTATTAAGCGAGGCCAAAGTGATTTACGTCCTGGCGAAATTGTATATACACCACCACGCGATGAGAAAAAAATAGCTGAATTAATGGCTAACCTAATAGAGTTTCTTAATGACGAAAAGAAGTATCCCATCGACCCATTGATAAAAATGTGTATTGCACATTATCAGTTTGAAGCTATACATCCTTTTCAAGATGGAAATGGTAGAACGGGCAGAATTCTTAATCTTTTATACTTAGTGCAGAAAGGCTTATTGTCGCAGCCAATATTATATATATCGAAATATATAATAATGAATAAAGAGGATTATTACTATAATCTTGGTGCTGTAACACAACGTAATGATTGGCAACAATGGATTATGTTTATGCTTGATGCCATTGAAAATACTTCTAAAAATACCAATGGAAAAATAAATGATATTATTGACCAAATGGAAGCGACATTACTATATGCAAAGGGTAAAATAAAATGGTATAGCAAAGAGCTGAACGAATTATTGTTTAGTCAGCCATATATAAAGCCAAAAACAATTGGAGATTTAATAGGCAAAACATCGCGTACAACTCTTACCAAATATATGAATGAATTGGTAGACGCAAGAATCCTTCGTTCCAAAAAGATCGGCACTGAGGTATACTATATTAACGATGATTTATTGAGAATAATTGAGGATTAATACCAATTTGGTATCAAAATACGCTATAAATAAATTGGAATATATTTTCCTATTAGAAGGCAAAAATTATTTGCATAAAAGCCTGTACTGAGCATGTCGATGCACTTTCAGTCCACTTTAAATAACAATAGGTATTACTAAAATTCTTCAATAATATTATATATAGAATCTCTTTCAACAGCCTTGCGACCAACTTCTTCAATCATTTGTACCATATCTTTGGTGCTCATACTTGGCGATTGATCCTCGGCTCCTGCTAGGGAATATATTTGCGTACTATCATTAATAGTACCGTCGAAATCGTCCACGCCAAACGAAAGCAATAATTGCGAAATATCCTTACCAATCATTGGCCAATATGCCTTAATATGACCAAAGTTATCTAAGAAAATACGTGCCATTGCGTATAGCTTAATATCTTCAACAACACTTACTTCGCCAAGATATCCTAATTCGTTATTTTCTTTTTTATACTTTAAAGGAATAAATACATTGAATCCACCAGTTTGGTCCTGAAGTTCACGTAGGCGATTAAAGTGATCAATGCGATGCTCAATGCTCTCAATATGACCGTAAAGGATGGTAGCATTAGTAGGGATTCCTAGCTCATGAGCAGTTTTATGTAAGTATAACCACTCCTCACCAGTATCTTTATGAGGGCAAACTTTCTGACGTATTTCTTCGTCAAAAATCTCTGCTCCACCACCAGGAATTGAATCCAAGCCATACTCCTTAAGTGCTGCTAAGCCTTCTTTTACACTCATCTTTGAGCGTTTGGCTATATAGCTAATCTCTACCGCTGTAAACGCTTTGATATGTATATTGGGACGTATCTTCTTTATATCTTGAAAAAGCTCACCATAGTAATGCAAATCCCATCTTGGGTGCACACCACCTACAATATGTACTTCGGTAATATCATCCTCCATTTCGCGTACTTTGTCAAGCATTTGCTCACGAGAGAATTCCCATCCTTCTTCACCCTTTTTCTTATAATAAGAGCAAAATTTGCATGAGTATATACATTGGTTAGTAGGTTCAATATGGAGGTTTTTATTGAAATAAACTTTATCGCCATTCTTACGTTCGCGAACAAGGTTAGCCAAATATCCTAATATTGATATGTCGGCATTTTTATATAGTGAGACACCCTCTTCAACGCTAATTCTCTCACCTTTTATTATTTTATGGACAATACTTTCTATGTCACTGCCTTTTACTATTTCTTCTATTATCATTTGATTTATTGCTGTATTATGAATTTCTGAATTCCTGTTTTAGTATCACTTTTCAATTGTAAAAAGTATATACCATTCGGCAATTCTGAAGTGTTAATTATTATGGTTTTATTATTTGAAAATTCTTTTATAATAACCTTAGCAGTAATATCCAAAACCTGAATTTCAGTATTATTTGCTTCTGATAGATTGATTTTAATGTAATTATTTGCTGGGTTAGGCGATATGTTAAATTGTATATTTTTTTGCTTTGAAATATAATTAGCTTGGCATACTCCTGATGTTTTAAGAGTTGCTCTTGAGGTATTTATTGCAGCCAACATTCTTTCTTTTTGCCCTATTGTAAATAAGTTCATACAGGCATCATTTGTATAGTCCATATAGTTCTGGAACATATCGCCATCATTGCTACACGATGCATGTGGATGTGCTGGACAACCAAAGTTTTTTGATGCTTGATTAGGTGTATCTTCTACTTGATCAGTACCAGTACAAGCGCCAAAATCATCTCCCCAAATATGGTAAAGGTTAAGATAATGACCTATCTCGTGAGTAAGTGTTCTACCTTTATTAAAAGGATATGAAGCAGCACCAATGTTGCCAATATAATTATATCCAACAACAACTCCATCAGTAGCCAAAGCTCCTCCAGGAAATTGTGCATAGCCTAATATTCCAGATACACCACCATCAATAATCTCTGGCACTATCCAAATATTTAGATATTTTTCAGTATTCCAAGCATCAATACCTCCTTTGGAGTCAAATTTGGCTTCGTTTGCCGACATATCAAAAGTGGTTTTTGTGGTCGATGTTCTTGTAATTCCATCTGTCCAATTACCAGTTGGTGTTTGATGAGCAACACAAAATTGTATACGTGTATCTGCTCCTAAGATTTTAAATTCGGAAGGAGTATCAGTTGTATCAAGATTCTGTCGAGAATAGTCAGCATTAAGAATATCTATTTGTGAATATATTTGTGCGTCAGAAATGTTGGTCACAGTACTCTTATATAACACATGAAAAATAACGGGGATATAGATTATTTCATCATCGCCCTTTGAATTATCTATCCAATGCTTTATTTTAAGTTCTTGATTTTTAAACGTTTTTGCTAATGATGGGTCTTTCTGAATTTGGTGCGCTGTATAGTTTGTTGTTCCACAATTTCTTTGAGAATAACCTGTTAAAGATAAGCCCAAAATTAGAGCACCAATAAGAATACTGTAAAGCTTTGCCATAATATATTTGTTTAATTTCAATCAATAAACACAAAAGTAGTTAAAAATACTGCTTTTGTATTTGGTCTATTTAATACTGTTATTATCAATTAACTCCTGAATCCTATTTCTAGTTAGTTCTCTTAATTCATTTTCATTAAGGGAGTTAACTGTTTTTGCATCAATCTGTTTCCCAAAAACTACTTTCATTTTTCCTGGTGTAATATGGTATGATTGAGTGTTGTTTATATCATGAAGGCCAACAAAAGCCATTGGCGTAATTGCAACGCCAGATTTCTTAGCCATATTAAAAGGTAGTTTCTTGAAATCACCCATTTCTCGAGTGGAGGTTCTTGTACCCTCTGGTAATATCAAAATATTTTTCCCACCTTTTATTTGTTCTACTACATCCATCATAGTACGAAACGAAGCTCTAATGCTTGACCTATCTATTGGAATATTTCCATACTGTTTCAGTACCCAGCCATATAATGGTATTTTGAAATGACTTGCGGCTTGTATTCCCCAAAATTTTACAGGAATATAACCTAATACCAATGGTATGTCGAACATACTAACGTGATTGGGCATAAAAACTTGAGTGCCTTCATAATCTATATTTTCTGCTCCTACAACCTCAATGTCTATCCTAAGTGCTTTAAAAAAGAAACTAATAAAGCTTCTTACCCACTTTATATATTTATCATGTGGCCATATTGCTGCCACAACCATAAACCATAGGAAGTAAATTAACATAATGATAAAGGCAACAAACCATTCCCAAATTGATACTATTGTTTTCATTAGTATATTATTTATGATATAAAAACTAAGACCGTTGCAAAATGAAATATGTTGCAACGGCCTAGTGAAATTTTTATTTTAAAGGCTAATAAATAATTATTTGCCCACTGTATTAGCTATTTCTTCAACAGTAATAGGGATTCTCTTATCGCCCATAATTCTGCATCCACCATCTTCGGTTATCAATAAATCATCTTCAAGTCTTATGCCACCAAAGTCGCGGTATGAATCCAATTTGTCGAAATTGATAAACTCTTTATTTGTGCCTTCAGCTTTCCATTTGTCAATAAGAGCAGGAATAAAATAACAACCAGGCTCATTAGTAAATACATTACCAACCTCTAATTGACGAGCAAGACGTAATCCTGATAAGCCAAATTGAGTGCTACGTTGCATATTCTTGCCATAGCCAACATAAGTTTCGCCATAGTCTTCCATATCGTGTACATCTAATCCCATCATATGGCCAAGACCATGAGGTTGAAATAATGCATGAGCTCCAGCTGCAACAGCTTCGTCAACATCGCCTTTCATTATGCCTAGGCCTTTCAATCCTTGAGCCAATGTTTTAGCTGCCACAAAGTGCATATCTCTATAATATACACCAGCTTTAGTTTGTGCATTTACATTATTGTTTGCTGCAAGTACAATCTCATATATTTCTTGTTGTTTAGTAGTAAATTTACCATCAACAGGGCTAACACGAGTATTATCAGTAGCATATCGCATTGAAGATTCAAAACCACAATCTACCAATAGCAAATCGTTAGTCTTAAGAACATTATTGTGATTGTGATTATGAAGAGTTTCACCTCTTTTCGATAATATTATTCATCAAGATGAGCAATTTCGTATTTGTCTTTTATATTTCGTAATGCAACTATTGCATAGATAAGTTCTTCTGAAGCAGCTGCTTTTGTGGCCTTAGCTTTAATACCTGTTAGGTCCTCTAGCAACATCATATTATCAGCTCGGTAAGGAGGAGTGAAATGTATTTTACGTCCTTTAGCAACAGCATCTTGAATAAATGCCAATAGCGAATCGAAAGGCTTAGTGGTATTTACGCCAACTTCAGCAGCTTGATCTTTTACTGCTGGCTGAGGTCCCATCCAAATAATATCGCCCATACTTACGTCGTTTCCGAAAATAATATCCTCGCCCGAATCAATATCCATAACTCCAGCAAAACCAGGATGGTCAATTCCGAAAAAGTATAAAAATGTTGAATCTTGTCGGTAATGGTAGGTATTATCAGGGTAATTCATAGGGGCTTCATTATTCCCTAATATAAGTACTATGCCGTCTTTCATTGATGTATGAAGACGTGCTCTGCGGTCTGTATAAACTTGTTTATTAAACATATCTTTGTGTGTAATTTAGTTTGTCAAAAAGGCAAAGGTAGGAATAATTGTGATTTGAAAGGCGTGATTAGTTTGTTAATATTTATTATAATATTTCTACTCATTAATGAAGGTGAAAATTGGCTTATATTGGTCTTGGTTTGCTAAAATAATTTATGCTAATGTTAAAGGTTGAAATAGCAGAAATAAATTATATAAATAATCTAACTTATTATGAGTATTATTTTGAAACAGTTATTTTAAATAGGCCTTTATAAGTACCATGATTATTAAGGTATAAGGCGGTATTTAAGTATTGAAGTATGCATTTTAATTGATAAAGAAAATAATAAAAGTAAGATTATCAAAATATAGGATGATTTTTTATTAAAATGTGTAAGAATATTCATTACTTTTGCGCCCATTAAAATTAGAAACGATTAGAAGCAAATAATATGATTCTTAAGAAGTTTTGGGGAGGTTTTTCTTCCTTTTTAACAACGGCAATTATTGCTGTATTCCTTTTGGGAACATCGGTAGCTATGGCTAACGACGATTCTCATACTACTGACAGTCACACTGAACATGCTGAGAAAAAAGGCTTTGATGCTGGTGCAATGATTTTTAATCACGTACTTGATGCTCATAGCTGGCACGTTATGGATATTGGGGAACACGCTATCTCAGTACCTTTACCAATAATCATTTATGACCAAAATGGTAGTGGTTTTCACTTTTTTATGTCATCACGATTTGAGCACGGACACGCTGCTTATGATGGTTATAAATTACTTGACAATAAGATTGTAAGAGAGTCTTATACAGAGCATGAAGTTGCTACTGCCGAAGGCGAACATGCCGAAGTAGCTGTGGAAGAGCCAGGTATACTTGACTTTTCAATAACTAAGAATGTAGTGGCTTTATTTGTAAGTTCATTCATTATTTTCTTCTTATTTGTAAGTGTAGCAAAAACATATAAGCGACGTAAAGGACAGGCGCCATCAGGAGTTCAAAATTTCCTTGAGCCAATTATTCTTTTCATTCGCGACGATATAGCAAAAGATTCTATTGGGCATAAGTATGAAAAATACATGCCTTACCTACTTACCATTTTCTTTTTTATTCTAATTAATAACTTAATGGGCTTAGTGCCTATTTTACCTGGTGGGGCAAACCTTACTGGTAATATATCGGTAACTTTAGTTTTAGCAATGTTTACATTTGTTATAACAACCTTTAGTGCTAATAAGAATTACTGGGTACATATTATTAATATGCCTGGTGTACCTTGGTGGTTGAAATTTCCGCTTCCATTGATGCCATTGGTAGAGATTATGGGAGTATTCACAAAGCCATTCGTATTAATGGTGCGTTTGTTCGCAAACATTACTGCGGGTCATATTGTGATTTTAGGTTTTATGAGTATGATATTTATCTTCGGAGAAATTAGTCCTGTTGCTGGTTACGGTGTTTCTGTAGTATCGGTGGCTTTCTCACTTTTCCTAAGTATATTAGAGATATTAGTGGCATTCATCCAAGCATATGTATTTACATTACTATCGGCTTTATACTTCGGTATGGCTATGGAAGAAGAACACTAAGATTATAAACTGAATATTTTTTTATTTACAAACCTCGAGTAAAATCGAGATAAACATTAACATTATGTTATTAGCAATTTTATTAAACGTTGGTCTAGCTAAGCTAGGAGCAGGCGTTGGAGCAGGTTTAGCAGCTATCGGAGCTGGTATCGGTATTGGCCAAATTGGTGGTAAAGCAGTAGAAGGTATTGCTCGTCAACCTGAGGCTGCTGGAGATATCCGTGCAAACATGATTGTTGCTGCAGCTCTTGTAGAAGGTGTTGCTTTCTTTGCAATTGTAATCAGTCTTTTGATTGTAGTATTGTAAGCAAAGCTCCCAAATTTCAAGCTCTTCCTCAACGGTTGGTTGAGGAAGACTTGAATCTTTTATCATTGAACAAAACAGAATACAATATAATAAATAGAATATTATGGATTTAATAATGCCAGGTGTAGGTCTTATCTTTTGGATGACCTTAGTGTTTTCACTACTATTAATTTTACTGAAGAAATTTGCTTGGAAACCAATTATGGATTCTTTACGTGAGCGTGAGCAAGATATTTCTTCTTCATTAGCAATGGCTAAGCAAACCAAAGCTGAGATGAAGCAATTGCAAGCTGATAATGAGAAATTATTGCAGCTAGCTCGTGAGGAACGTGATGTTATTCTTAATGAGGCTAAAACTACTAAAGATCAAATTATTAGTGAGGCTAAAGATAAAGCTCAAGCAGAAGCTGACAGAATTGTGGAATCTGCAAGAGTAAATATTGAGAACGAAAAACGTGCTGCTCTTACTGAAATTAAAACTCAGGTTGCAGAGCTTTCTATCGAAATAGCTGAAAAGGTTCTTAAAGCTGAATTAAGCAATAAGACTGAGCAGAACAAATTGGTAGAAAAACAATTAGAAAACCTCAACTTTAACTAGGTTTATATGAGTTATTCAAAAATAGCAAAACGATACGCAAAAGCACTTTTTGACTTTTCTAAAGAGAAAAATTCTTTGGAGGATGTTAAGAATGATATGGATTATATCCATGAGCTTTGTGCACAATCCGAAGAATTTGTGGCGGTGCTTAATAGCCCTATCATAAAGGTTCAGAAGAAGAAAGATATTGTGGCAGCAGTTGTTGGTGAATATGTTAGCGATTCTACTATGGATATGCTAAGAATTATTGCTGATAGCCGCCGCGAGAGTATTATTCCTACTTTGACCGACGAATTCATTAAAATGTATAATGAGTCAATAGGACTGATGAAGGTGGATTTATATTCAGCAGTGGAGCTTTCACAAGATTTACAAGATAAAATCTCAACACGTATAGCAACACAGACTGAAAAGAAAATTGAGCTTACGCAACATATACAAGAAGACCTTATTGGTGGTTTTGTATTGAAAATGGATGATATGCTTTATGATGCTAGTCTTAAATCAAGCCTTAGCAAATTAAAGAATGTATTATCTGAAAGAGTATAATTAAGAAATAAATTAACGAATTAAATAAATATCAATAAAGATATGGCAGACATTAAACCAGCTGAAGTATCGGCAATATTAAGACAACAACTTTCGGGTTTCCAGAGCGAAGCAGAGCTTGAGGAAGTAGGAAGTGTTATAGAAGTTGGTGATGGTATCGCCCGTGTGTATGGTCTTACCAATGCACAATCAGGTGAGCTTATCAAATTCGATAAAGCTAATGTAATGGGTATCGCCCTTAACCTTGAGCAAGACAACGTTGGAGTTGTACTTCTTGGTGCTTCTGATAATATTCAGGAAGGTGATACAGTAAAACGTACTGGTAGAATTTCTTCTATTAATGTAGGAGAAGGAATGCTAGGACGTGTAGTAAATGCTCTTGGAGAGCCTGTTGATGGTAAAGGTAAAATTGAAGGTGAGACTTTCGAAATGCCAATTGAGCGTAAAGCTCCAGGGGTAATTTTCCGTCAGCCTGTTGATCAGCCTCTTCAAACAGGTATCAAAGCAGTTGATGCTATGATTCCTATTGGTAGAGGTCAGCGTGAGCTTATCATTGGTGACCGCCAAACTGGTAAATCAACAATTGCACTGGATACTATCCTTAATCAGAAAGAATTTTATGATAAAGGTGAGCCAGTTTATTGTATTTATGTTGCTATTGGTCAAAAAGGATCAAATGTGGCTAATATCGTAAAGGTACTTGAAGAGACTGGTGCTATTGCATATACAGCTGTGGTTATGGCTACTGCTGCTGATCCTGCTGCAATGCAGTTTTATGCTCCATTAGCTGGTGCTGCAATTGGTGAGTTCTTCCGTGATACCGGACGTGCTGCTTTAGTAGTTTATGATGATCTTTCGAAACAAGCTGTTGCTTATCGTGAGGTTTCTCTTCTACTTCGTCGTCCTCCAGGGCGTGAGGCATATCCTGGTGATGTGTTTTACCTTCACTCAAGATTATTAGAGCGTGCTGCTCGT
>NIUZ01000161.1 GCA_002254285.1 Bacteroidetes bacterium 4572_112
TAGCATTTACCAATTTATCATTTTAGCATTTAGCACTTTAATAATTTAACATTTATCAATTTATTTCAGCATTTACGTTAAACATATTATTAGATTTGCAATCTTAATATTCAAAATAACACTAATACTCAAATATGAGCTTTTTTGGCGATAAAATAGGGAATACAAAGCACAATCTTAAAGCATATTTTGCTTTATCAATGTCATTTATTTTAGTTTTTACTTTTCTAAGATTTTACGACTTTGCCAATGTTTATAATCACTCTACAAAGCTAATGTCTGTTGGTGATTTATTTAATGTTTTAGGCCTAGATTTCATGTTGGCAATGGCATTTTCGGGCTTAGGCTTTGTTATATATTTTATACTTACATTCTTAAGCTTTAGGCTAGCAAAGTATACTCTTTCAATATTATTCTCAATTATTATTGTTTCGTATATTGCTTTTATTCAGTATTTTAATCAATCATTAGTTCCTCTTGATCAGGTAGTATTTATTTATGATTTTAGTGATATTGTGGACATTGCTTTGGGCTCAGGCAGTATAAATGCATTCGAAATATTCATCTTTATAGCTTCATTAGTAGCTTTCTTTATTACTAATACAATTTTTAATAAAATTAGAATTTCGCGATACCTAATAGGATTATTTATATTTTTAATTATAGGAAGTGCCGCTGCTACAAATGTATTTATACTTTCAGCAAAGAAATATAATAGTGAGTTGGCATACTATTGTAATGCTAATAAGTTTATATATTTTGTGAAAGCTGTGAGTAATTATACCAAAAGTGATGATGAAACTGATTTAAAGCAAATAATAAAATATACTCGAAATTATAGGAATTTAGATAATACAAATAAAGACTATGGAGCAATAACATATCCGTTTTTATTTCAGAACTCATATGAAAGTTCTCTTTCTAGTTATTTTGAACCTTTAAATGATAACGAAAAACCAAATATTGTATTTATTGTTGTAGAAAGTTTATCCCCTACAGTTAGTGGTAAATACACCAATAATCATAGTTTTACTCCTTTTTTGGATTCATTGGCAGAGCAAAGTCTATATTGGCGCAACTGCCTATCAACCTCAGAACGTACTTTTGGAGTTTTGCCAGCATTATTATCATCATTAATTCCGGGTAAAGAGGGTTTTATGGCAGAAAAACGTCCCTACGATTTCTTTATGGCCTTACCTAAGGTTCTCAAGAAAAATGGTTACTCCACACAGATGTTTTATGGAGGTTGGACAGGTTTCACTCATATGGATAATTTTGTGAATGCCGCAGGTGTTGATAGTATATATAATGAATTTATAGATTATGACAAAATGCCTAAATCTGCAACAGGACATACATGGGGTTATGGCGATAATGTCCTTTTTAAAGCCACCGATAAATATATCGATAGCGACACTTCTTACTTTAGTTTATACCTAACTTTAAGTACGCATTCGCCATTTGTTTCCACAGAGCCCGAATATATGAAGGCTAAAACGGATAGTATTATAGAAACTATTACAGATGAAGCTATAAAAATCAAATGTCGTAAATATAATAGGCAGCTTAAGTCGTTTGTTGTATTGGATAACGAAATAAGGTTGCTTATTGAAAGGTATAAAAAGCGTCCAGAATATAATAAAACTATTTTTGTAATTACAGGTGATCATAAAGGTCTTCTATTTAATGAAAAGAATAGTATTGATAAGTATTATGTACCTTTAATAATTTATAGTCCAATGCTTAATACATCTCAAGAATTTGGTGGCCTTGTTACTCATAATGATGTGTTCCCTTCTATTCAGAATCTATTGAAGAATAAATATGGACTTAAGGTCAATAGAATGGAGCATTCACTTGGTCGTCAGTTGGATACTTCAATAGCTTTTCATGCTAATAATATTATGTTTCCAATGCGAAATTCTAGAGAAATAAATCAATATATTAATGGCGAGTATTATCTGAATAATGGTAAATTATACCTAATATCTGATACTATGGAGATTGAAGCTATTAGTAATGATGACGTAAGAAATAGAATGGAGAAAGAATTAGAGAATTATAATAAATTACAAATCAATACACTATTGAGCAAAAAACTAGTTTCCCCTGCCGAATTAATGGGTGATGATTATTAGAAGTAAATTTATTGA
Source organism: Bacteroidetes bacterium 4572_112 (assembly GCA_002254285.1). Classification (GTDB taxonomy): domain Bacteria; phylum Bacteroidota; class Bacteroidia; order Bacteroidales; family UBA1556; genus UBA6267. The sequence goes on from NIUZ01000161.1 coordinate 2,154, forward strand.
AGGTTAATTTATATAACTATTAATTTATAAAGCACTCTTAGGGTTTTCGTTTATTTCCTGTTTATGAACAATGCCATCCTTTAGTCTAATTATGCGGTGAGTATGTGCAGCAATATCCTCTTCATGAGTTACAATAATTACGGTGTTTCCTGCATTATGAATTTGCTCAAATAAACCCATAATCTCTATTGAAGTTTTGGAGTCGAGGTTTCCTGTAGGCTCATCAGCTAGAATGATAGACGGATTATTTACCAATGCACGAGCAACTGCAACCCTTTGTCTTTGTCCACCCGAAAGCTCATTAGGGCGGTGGTCCATACGGTCGCCTAATTGTACTTGGTTAAGAACCGTACTCATTTTTATGTATATCTATATCAATGCCATCAAGGGCTTTTACTATTTGATTTCCTACCTGGAAATATTTTTTTATTCCCGAAATTTCAATAATTTTCATTCTTTGAATGATTTTAATGTGTTATTGCTTAGAATAACGAAAAAACATATTATTTATTTTACCGGTCAAAGGTAATAAAATATGTTTGTTCACTGTGAAATAATAAACCATATATAAAACTGTTATAAATCCTTTTATTAAAGGTTTGATATAAAGTTTAATTAGCTATTTTTAATGTCTCTAAAATATTGAAATAATGGCAAAATATAAATATAATCCAAAATTACAGTTTGTAATACCCAATTGCAAAGGCAACTTATTGACTAATAAAAATGAGTTTACAAATGGTGATGGACAGGATTCTATTTTTAGTTTTTGGGATGTATTGAAGTGGAAATTTTCGTCTACTGATTATAAAAATGGCCGAAAAGATAAAGACTATAAGCTTAAAGTAATTAAGGATTCATCTTTTTTAGATTCTAATGAAGATGTGATAGTTTGGCTCGGACATGCTACATTATTTATTCGGATATCAGGCGTAAGTATTATCACTGACCCAATATTTGCAAGTATGCCAATGGTGAGCCGAAAGGCAGAATTTCCAGTTCTACCTCATGAAATAAAAGGTATTGATTATGTGCTTCTTTCTCATGCTCATCGCGATCATTTTGATAAAAAGAGCATAAAAATATTAAAAAATAATAATCCACAGATGGAAGTTCTTATGCCTTTGGATATAGGGGAATGGATACAAAAGAAACAGATAAAGAATCAGGAAGCTGCTTGGTGGCAGAAATTTGAAACTAAGCAAGGAGTTGAGATTGTTTTTCTTCCAGCAAAGCATTGGCATAGACGTATGCTCACCGATTTCAATAAAGGACTTTGGGGCAGCTTTGTGATTAAAATAGGAGGGAAGAGCATGTTCTTTGCTGGCGATACAGCCTATGGTTCGCATTTTAAAGATATTGCAGAATTGTTTCCAAATATTGATTATTGCATAATGCCCATTGGAGCTTATCAGCCACAGTATATGATGAAACAGTCGCATATGTCGCCTTGGGAAGCTATAACTGCATTTAAAGATATAAAAGGCAGAACTATGATACCTATGCATTATGGCACTTTTCAGCTTGCCGATGAATATTTTGGCGAGCCAGAAGAGGTAATGCGCAAATCCTCTTCAGAAGTAAAAATAAAGTTTCTTGCTGCTGGTGAGAGTTTGGAAATATAATAATTGTACTACTGTTATTTTAATGGGTAAGTATCTATTTCTTATATTGCAGTATGCTTACTTGTTTAATCGTAATATGATAGCAAAAGCATCCTTGTTTTATAAACAAATAAGCATCTTAAACAATTAAACACAAATGACAATCTTAAAATAATTAATTGTCTGTTTTCAAGGTCCATTCATTAAGTTCATGGTAGAGCCATGATAATAATATTATACCAATTTGGTATTACTCCATTCCTTCAAAAATAGGAACCTTGGCAAATTCAATACCCAACTTATTTTTAATATCCAATACCTTAAGTAGTAGTCTATGTTTTTCCGCCATTTCCTGATCCCAGTCATTTACCTTAAAGAAAACGTAAATCATTATTTCAATCCCTAGTTTATCTAAGTTGCTGATATACACCATGTAAAAATCCTTACGGATATTTTTAGTAGATTCAACCTCTTCTTTAATTTTAGCAATAAACTCTTCAATTTTGTCTTGAGGAGTATTGTAGTCCAAAAGTATTTTACCACTGTAGCGTCTATAAATACGCTTGCCCATATTATCAATATTATTATCAGAAAGGTTGCTGTTAGGAACCGTTACAAGCGAATTGTGGAAAGTACGTACTCTAGTAGATCGCAAGCCTATTTTCTCTACTGTACCGCTCACATCCTTAGTCTCTATCCAGTCGCCAGCATTAAAACTATCGTCGGCAAAAATCATTAGCGAGCCAAAAAAGTTCTTTATGGTATCCTGTGCTCCAAGTGCTAAGGCAAAACCTCCAATGGAAAGCCCTGCAAGAAAGTTTATTAAGTTATATTCCAAAGCATTGATAACAAAAAGTAGCGATACTGTAAATATTATCACTTTTGCCAAAAGGCTAAGGAAGAACACAAGTCCAAATCTATTGTCAAAGCTACCTTCGTGAGTGAAAAGAACAACTAGAGTATTTACAATATATACTGCTAATAAGGTAGAAACAAATATTTTAGAAATACTTATGAATTGCAAAAATATATGCTGTGTTTCAATCGGAAAAGCAAAGGATGGTCCGTAATTATGTATTATATTTAGTGCTATCAAAAATGAAATAGAACTAATTAATTGATATAGATTTTTCTTCCATCTTTTTTCTATAAGTTTGTAAATTAGTCGCTTAACTATAAACTTATTAGTTAAATAAATAATGATTAGAATAACAATAAAGTAAATAATCATTAGAATTTGCCATACTTGCAATTTGCCAATTGTTTGAAGATCGGTATGTGCCGCTAATTCTTTAAACTTATCGGAAAAGTGAAATATTAATTCAGCATCTTCAGCAAACATATTTGAATGAACACTTGTAATTAATGCTGCCGTATTTTTAGAATATACCCAATTATCACCTATTTTTTCTAGATATAGTTCAGGGAGGTCTTTGTTAGGCCAATACCTGTGCAAATTGCTAATAGAGTCTAGATAAAAGGTGTCTCTACTTAGTTCTTCAAAGTCAAATAACTTTCTGCTTGTAGCTAGGTATATTTGCTTTAGTTTTATTGCCAAATCTAGTGCTTGTATGCTGTCAACTTTACTTAAATCAATACATTGCGATGCTTTACTAATGTCAAAGAGCGAATCGTCGGTGAATACAAGATGTGAGAGAATAGTGTTGTATGGAGTTGATAAATCAAGCTTATATTTTACACTATCATTTATTGCAACATCTAATTCCTTTTTAATTTGTTGGGAGCTTTTACTTTTTTGTTTTGTAAATCCAAGAACATACTTATTATATAGTTTGGGAATATTAGCAACAGTTTCTTTAGAATAATACCACTTTCTATTATTACGTACTAAATAAATACTTTTTTCTTTTTGTGTAAGTATATATTTATTTCGTTCAATAATCCCTTTTCTTCGGTCAGAAACATTATCGATATTAAGTTTTAGTTTTTTTAATATATCATGCAGCTGAACAATTCTTTGCTTTTTAGTTTTGGGGCTAAGATTAGTGCTTTCAAAAGTAAAAACAGCAATACTGAGGTCTCGATTACTACCCTCAACAAAATAGAAATGAGATTTCACCAACTTCTGAGGAGTAGAGTTTGAAAACTCCCAATCTTGCTGAGCAGTGATTGTTAGTGAAGAAATAAGTATAAAAAATAAAAGAATAAAATGCTTCATAATTATGAGTTTCTATTTGTTTGATGATGAGCTAACTTTTCCTACAATAACGGCGATAATTATTGTAAGGTATAATTGTCCAGTAATACCTGTTATTAAACTAATATTTCGAGCCATAGGGCTTATTGGTAATATTTCGCCATACCCGATGGTTGTTAAAGTAATAAAGCTATAATAGATTGTATCTCCAATATCTTGACTACTATTGAAAGATATGGCTTCACTATTAAATAATAGTAAAATTGAATTTAGAATGGTAGCCACAATGCCTATCAATAAATAACCACTTACGGCTTCAATTATTATCTCTAGATTTATTTCTTTAGTACGAGCAATTTGCAATATTAGTAGGGTAGTTACTATTATGAACACCATTCCTGAAAAGAAAAAACTACCTATTAAAAACATATTAATTTCAGAGAATAATAATATAACCTGTAATAGAATACCTATATATAAAAATGATTTTATTAGTAAAGTACGTTTTTTAATCGCAAAATTGGTGGTGAAAAATATTATTGAATAACTAATAATGTTTGCATATTGATGAAAACTAGTGTTTACCAATAATGGGTTGATAAATATAAATATTAATATACTTATTAATAAATATGTTGATCGTGGAATTTTTAGTAAAAATCGTATCATTATACAAATGTACTATTTTTTTTGTGCATTATGTTTTTTATAATTTGAATGCTTTCTGATATTATTATTTTATCTAATTTATAGGTTTAATTATTTAATATACTTATCTATTTAGTTGATAGAGTAAGTCTTATGAAATATTATCTAAAGCGTTAAGGAGTAGTAAATTATTATGTATATTTGTATTTCTAAGAATACAGTTTAAGATATTAAAATTACCAAATACTAAAATCATGAAAATACTTATCGCAATTATTGGAATTATGTTTTCTGTTGGAGTATTGGCGCAGGATATTAGTCGAAATAATGTATTTATAGAAGTAGGAGCACCATATAGTTTAGTATCGGTTATACCAAATTAACACCAAAACACGCCATATAAATCGTTTATATTTCCCTATTACTGCGTTAAAAATTATTTCCATAGCTATACTTCGACATGCTCAGTACAGGCTTTTATGCAAATAATAAGAGCTGGACTTGCATTTGATATGAGTAATCCTTTAGCTAGCATAATTGCACCGCTTAGTTTCTCTGTATTAAAGATCCTTAAGGGTAATAATTATCTAGAATTACGTTTGGCTTTAAGAAATGAGTTATATCGTGTAGTAACTACACATTCTGAAAGCTCAGGTATGGGAAATCCTAACCCAACTTATAATATTTATGAGGAAGTAGATTATAAAATAGCTGTTTATCCCAGCTTAGGTATTGGATATAGATATCAGCCCCAAAACAAAGGCTTGTTTATAAATTGTTTGGTGAATTTAATAGGGTATCAAGCAAAAAATACTGAGAACATATGGTATAATAAGATAAGTGTTGGAGTAGGTTATGCTTTTTAGGTTTTCAAAGAATGATTTTTTTTTAAACAGTAGATTTTTTCAAAAATATTGTAATAGTAATAACTTGTTCTTTAGAAAAGTAGAATAGGTTTTTTATTTTTTAATTATCAATAGCCGTGGGTTAAAACCCACGGCTATTTTTTTTAAATATTAAATATAGATGTATAGTAATCTTATAAACAATAGGTTGAATAATTAATTCCCCATAATCTGATTGTGTATAAAATTGTTTGAAAAAAAGAAAAATCCCCATAAAAACAGGTTAATAAATAATTATTTTTGCATGAAATAGGCAGAATTTTATGGCAGAAGCAAATTATAATGAAGATAGTATAAAGTCGCTGGATTGGAAGGACCATATCCGATTGCGACCAGGAATGTATATTGGTAAATTAGGCGATGGTGCTTCCCCCGATGATGGAATTTATGTGCTTATAAAAGAGGTGCTTGACAATTCTATTGATGAGTATATAATGGGGCATGGAAAAGTAATCACCATTGATATTGAGGGTAAAGAAGTTATTGTACGTGACAATGGCCGTGGTATTCCGCTAGGAAGCTTGGCGGCATGTGTTTCGAAAATAAATACTGGTGCCAAATACGATTCTAAGGTTTTTAAGAAAACTGTGGGACTTAATGGTGTTGGTACAAAAGCCGTAAATGCACTTTCTCAATCGTTTACTGCTCAGAGTTTTCGTGATGGCAAATCTAAGGTTGTAAAATACGAACGTGGTATTCAAACTCTTGATCAGGATGTAGATACTCCTGACGAGCGTGATGGAACAATGATGCGTTTTGTGCCTGATTTTGATGTTTTTGGCGATTTTAAATTCCGCTTCGAATATATTGAGCGCCTATTATGGAATTATGCTTTCCTTAATCGTAATCTTGTTATTAAGTTTAATGGCGAGCGTATAGTTTCAAAAAATGGACTTTTAGACCTTTTGGAACAAAATATTGATGATAGTATACTTTATCCTATCATTCACTTGGAAGAAGAAGATTTTGAGTTTGCCTTTTCTCATGCTTCAAAAAAATATGGTGAGGAGTATTACTCATTTGTAAACGGACAGCATACTACACAGGGAGGAACGCATCAAGCGGCTTTTCGTGAGTCAATAGTAAAGACTGTACGCGAGTTTTTTAAGAAAGATTTTGATGCCAGCGATATTCGTACGTCTATTGTTGCGGCATTTAGTATAAAGGTTTCGGAGCCAGTTTTTGAGTCGCAAACAAAGACCAAGCTGGGTTCGCAACATATGGAGCCAGGAGGACAAACTGTAAGAAACTATATCAATGATATGGTGAAGCGCAATTTGGATAATTTCCTTCACCGTAAGCCTGATGTAGCTGAAGAGTTGCGTCGCAAAATCCTTCAATCGGAAAAGGAGCGTAAGGATATGGCAGGAATTAAGAAACTTGCCCGCGAAGGTGCTAAAAAAGCCAGCTTGCATAATAAGAAACTTAGAGATTGTAGAGTACATTATAATACTAATAAAGAGAATAGACTCGATTCTACATTATTTATTACTGAGGGAGATTCGGCTTCGGGTTCAATCACCAAAAGTCGAAATGTAAATACTCAAGCAGTATTTAGCCTAAAGGGTAAGCCAAAGAATAGCTTTGGATTGAGTAAGAAAATTGTATATCAAAACGAAGAGTTTAATCTGTTGCAAACAGCATTGAATATTGAAGAGGATATGGATAATCTTCGTTATAATAATATCGTAGTAGCTACCGATGCCGATACTGATGGTATGCATATTCGCTTGCTATTAATGACATTCTTTCTTCAGTTTTATCCAGACTTGGTAAAACGTGGTCATGTATATATACTCCAAACTCCGCTTTTTAGAGTTAGAAATAAGAAAAAAACTTTCTATTGCTATTCTGATGAGGAAAGAGTGAATGCCATTAAAGAAATAGGCGCTCAAGCAGAGATTACTCGATTTAAGGGTTTGGGAGAGATTTCGCCTGATGAGTTTAAGGTATTTATTGGAAAAAATATGCGACTTGATCCTGTATTATTAACCAAGGATTCTAAAATAGACCAGGTGCTGTCATTTTATATGGGTAAGAATACTCCTGAGCGTCAACTTTATATAATGGATAACCTACGTTATGAGCTTAATGCTGAAGAGGAGTTGAAGTCGACAGAAGTACAGGAGGAAGTTATTTAATAAGAATTTTAAATTTAGATACTTTTAAAGCATATATCCAATGGTGATTTTGTAGGCAATATTATCTTCTATAATTGGCATGGAGTAGGGACCCCAACGATAAAATACTCCTACTCCTATATTTGTTATTCCTGAGCGCAAAATAGAATTTAACAATAAGCCCGATTCGTAATATCCTTTTTCCAAGGTATTGAAATTTATGTTTTTATGATAGCCAGCATTGCTTAAATTTCCTATTGTTGCCGAAGTTACAAAAACAGGTTGTGGTACAAATGGCTTACTTCCAAATAATAGCCCTTTAAAATCGTGGCGAAAATAGACAGCAATATATTCATCAGAAAGGAATTCGTTATAACGCATTGTGCCAAAAGTGTTTGGAGCCTCGGCATACCATTGCGTATAACTTGCGTTGCCATTGTAAAGTTTATACCAAGGAGCATCACCAATTGTTCGCCCAGCTTTGATACGCCAATATTGCTTGCCTAGAAAATTTATATCATAATTGAAATCCAATTGCAAATCGAGCTTCTTATAATTTAATTCAGAATCTTGAATGCCAGGAATTGCTTGAGTATAATGCACATTAAGAATAGGGTAATTTGTTCCCATGGAAAATACCGTATTACCTGTGCGGTATAGTTTTTCTTTAAATGCAAAGCGCCATCCTATTCCAATTTCAGAAATCAGAAAATCTGCAGCAGATTCCTGATCTGAAGATGAGTAACTATAATCAGAGATGGAATTATATTGATAATAATTTGCCCCCAAACTCCAGCTACTATTTGGCAAAGCTCTAAACTTGAGTTCTGATGAATAGCCTTTATAATAAACCATTTCATTTACCAAAAAATCGCGAAGTCGCTCGTAACCATAAAAATCAGTAATGTCGAATTTATACTGCTCAGCACTTTCCAACACATCCATTGTATATGTAAGATTTAGTGTTAGTGAACTTTTTGGTAATATATTTATATTAATATCACCTTTATATTTCCACTGATAATCACGAAAGCCATAGCCAGCATAAATACCAATATCTGCACGCTTCATTAGGCGGTCATTTGTCCTTAAACCTAAGCCAAGTCTAAATCCTTCAAATTCGTTATAATTAAATAATTTCATTATATCCATATCGACATATCCTAGGGGAATACGTCCATTCATAAATGCCATCATAGCCCAAAGCTTTTCATCTAGATGCTCCGCCTTACCGAGGCTATCAATAGTATGGTAGGTTTTTACTTCCATGGAGTCGAGCTCAATTGGGCGATATTGTTTCCAATACGTATCATCATGCTTTTTGCCTGCATCAGCAGCAATTATCATTACTTCATTATTGAAATGTACTCTTTTCTCGGGAATGTTATTAATCTTCAATTCGCGGATATATGTTCGTGCAATTCCCTTAGCAGCAATATCTTCTATAATAAGATTATAGAAAGTTAAATCACTTGTGATTTGGATGTTTCTGCAGGCTCAGCACTAATATTCTTAATTGCCCATTTATTACTACTGATATGTAGTTGCCCTTTTAAAGCATCGAAATGAGTCCCTTTATGTGGCCTGAAACTAATAATATATGTTGTGTCATTTTCTGTATAAATGCTATCAACTAATTGATAAAAATACTTATTCAAACTTGATTTGCTAACGGGGTTTATATAATGTTTATCAAGCACATCAATACTTGCATCATAAAAGCTAAAAGATTGCAGCTGACTACCAAGTACAGAAAACTGTGGATTACTCAACCCCGATAGGCGAGTGGCAATAACTTCCTCCTTGTTTTTGTTAGGTTTTTCGTAGTTTCTTTTGCTCACACTCTCCGATAATAGTATATGCTGTGAGCTAAGGAATTTATCCATCTTTATTAAAGTACTATCGGGATTTTTATAGGCATTCATCTGTTGCTTTATTGCATCGGCATCGGCAGTTACAATAAATTTATGATATGCAGTATAAGAGAAATTTTCGAGCTCTTGGGGGTCATTTAGTTTCTTATTGTCTACAACCTTTCGGATAATCGCAAAAGCAGGGTTCTCTCCAGGAAGAATATCTACAGTAGATAGGTTATAGGCTTTCTTCTGTAGTTTTATTATTGTATTATTATTAAGTGCTGCTGTAATAATAGTAGTGTCTTTATATCCAATATACGATATGCTAATACTTTTATATAGTTTAGTGTTTAGTTCAAAAAAACCATCAATATCACTAAAAACACCTTTGGAGCTATTATCATATTTTATATTTGCAAAGGCTATGGGATTATTGGTTTTACTATCAATAATTTTGGGGGATATTTTTTTTTGAGCCAATATGTTTAGCGAAAAAAATAATGATATAATAATTGCAATAGGGTGTTGCATAACTTAAAACTATTTTAGCTTTTCGTTATTATGATGACGCTGCAAATCTCTGTCAGTTTTCTTCTCAATATTCTTCTTTAGAGCATCTGTTAGGTCAATACCTGTTTGGTTTGCAATGGCTATCAAAACCCAAAGTACATCAGCAAGCTCGTCGCCAAGGTCCTTGTTTTTGTCGGACTCCTTAAAAGATTGCTCGCCATATTTGCGTGAGATAATACGTGCTACTTCACCAACTTCCTCGCTAAGAATAGCCATATTTGTAAGCTCATTAAAATACCTAACTCCATGAGTTTTTATCCAATTGTCAACTAGATTTTGAGCTTCCTTTATCTCCATTATTTCTGTCTATCTTTTAAAAACAAACCATTGTTTTCGTTATTATAATTGCCGTAGTATATGGTTGAGTCATTAACATTTACAGATAGCCATCCTCCGGCATTTACTTGAATCTGATAAAGAACACCAGCTTGTTCAATCTGTACATTTAGCATACAAGGAACAGTACTAAAATCATTTTCCCATACCTCAGACTCAATATGTTTTGATTGATTAATAACATTTGTAATTTGCTGAGCATTCAAGCTCCATCCATTACAGTCAATTTCCGAATTATTAATATTGGGTATACGAACAGTAGATTTATTAATTTCTTTAATAGAGAAATTAGCATCATTAATAAAGCCATTTGGAGAATACGCTGCTAAGCTTGTATCAGTGTATAATGTAATGCCTCGATAATCTATCTTATAAGTTCTAATCTGAGGTATCTTTATAGTATCAAGGTTACTTTTAAGGATTTCTATCTCAAATACATGGTTTATAGAGTCTGTAAAATGCCAATTACCCGATGAAATATAAGTTTCTCCTCGTGCATCAATTCTTTCTTTAAAAGTTTTATCTTCAAATAGGGTAAGGTATAAAGTGCTTTTGCCAGCGGTTACATTATATTGCGCCTCAATTTTTTTGCCCCAATGCAAATTGCTTCTTAATTGTTCGAAAAATCCAAAGCCACTTAATGTCCTGAATATTAGTATTATTCCGAATGTTACTAAAAGTAATCCTACTATCTTATTTACTAGGATTTCTTTACGAGGTTTAAGGAAACCTTTAATTTTTCCCCCAATAAAACTCTTAAGTACATCGGTAGAAAAGATGGTGATAAATGTTCCTGAAAAGAATACTATGGTACTTTCCAAAATTTCACCAGGAACAGCATTCTTTCCTACAAAGCCTAGTGCTCCAAACCAGAAGAAGAATATAAAAGGATTTGCAATATTAAGGA